>NZ_JBHWBZ010000004.1:224622-229856 GCF_042735475.1 Kitasatospora sp. NPDC059577
GGGCGGCCACCGCCACCCCCTCCGGCGCCCGGGCGCCAATCGGCCCCACGGACGCGCCCCGCCCGGGGGGGGGGGGGGGGCGCACCCCCCCCCCCCCCGGCCCGGGCTCACTCGGCCTGCTTCCCCTGACCGCCCGGGTCCCCGCCCGGGGCCGTGTCCGGCCCCACCGCCGAACCCGCGGCCACCAGCACCGGCTCCGGCACGGGCCCCTGGGACTGCGCCGGGACGACGGCCACCACGGCCGCCGGCGCCGGCCGCTCCAGGGACTGCGACGGCCACCGCCGGTTCGCCGCCGTGGTCAGCCGGCGGCCCAGGTTCTGGAACGGCAGCTCCACCAGCCGGTACACCGCCCAGCAGACGGCCAGCAGCACCGCGACGTAGCCCGCCACCCACGACCACCGCTCCACGAACGGCATCGCGGCCAGCTTGTCCGGGTAGTTGATGCTGTCCCAGCCGAGCCGCCACAGCAGGAACTTCTTGACCGCCCAGTGCAGCAGGTAGACCGAGTAGCTCACCGCCCCCAGCCACACCAGCGGACGGGGCATCCGCCGGCTGCGCAGCAGGAAGAAGAAGCCGAACGACGCCCACGCCCCCAGGTAGGCGTAGGTCCACGCCGACCAGGTGAAGGTCGAGGTCGCGTTCGCCATCGCGCCCCGGTTGTACATCGGCCCCACGAGGGCGCCCGCCACCACCACGAAGCCGACCGACAGCCAGGCCTCGATCCGCTCGATCTGCCCGTTCTGCGCCCGGTAGATCACCGTGCCCGCGAACATCGTCGCGAAGATGGTGAAGGTCTCGTACGCGGTCGTCCGGCCGTTGGTGAACGCCAGCAGCAGGCCGAGACCGCCCAGCAGCAGACCGCCGGTCCGGGCCAGGGACGCGTTCCCGCTGACCATGCAGAACACGCCCGTGACCACGACGACCACGGCGGCGACCACGAGGTTCCTGATCGCCTCGGCGCTGGTCTGCAGGCTCCACGAGGGCAGCAGGACGCCCAGCACCAGTGCGACCGCCCCGGCCCCGACCGCGATCGGCGCGCTGCGCCGGTGCCAGGCGAAGGTGAAGAGGCTGCTGACGAAGAAGTAGAAGAGCATCTCGTACGTCAGCGTCCACATGATGCCGAGGCCGTTCACCACGCCCAGCACGTCCGTCAGCATCAGGCCGTTGCCCGCCAGCCAGAGCAGGTCGTGGTGGTAGCCGTCGAAGGTGAGGACCTGGTAGTCGTGCGGCAGGACCAGTTCGGCGAAGACCATGGTCACGATCAGCGCCGGGTAGATCCGGAAGACCCGGCCGATCCAGAAGGCCCGGACGTCACCGCGCCGTTCCAGCGAGGCCGGGATGATGTACCCGCTGACGATGAAGAACGCGATGACGCCGTAGAAGCCGAGGTCGAAGTGGGCCGAGACGGTGGCGCCGCCCGGGATCAGCTTCAGGACCTCGAAGTGGTGGGCCGTCACGGCCAGTGCGGCGATCCCGCGCAGTGCGTCCAGCCAGCCGAGCCGGCTTCCCGGCGCGGCGGCCCGGTCGCCCTGCCGCCCCCTCCGCACTCCCCATCGAGCCGGCGATCCCTTGGTTTTCATCCGCCGGAGATTAGCCCATCCGGGTGAGCTCGCCCCCGGCCGGGGCCGCTCCGGGCCCGCATCGGTCGTGCGCGGTCAGTCCCGGGTCATGTCGACGAAGCGCGAGTAGTGGCCCTGGAAGGCCACCGTGATGGTCGCGGTCGGACCGTTTCGGTGCTTGGCGACGATCAGGTCGGCCTCGCCCGCGCGCGGCGACTCCTTCTCGTAGGCGTCCTCGCGGTGCAGCAGGATGACCATGTCGGCGTCCTGCTCGATCGAGCCCGACTCGCGCAGGTCCGAGACCATCGGCCGCTTGTCGGTGCGCTGCTCGGGGCCACGGTTCAGCTGGGACAGCGCGATGACCGGGACTTCCAGCTCCTTGGCCAGCAGCTTGAGGTTACGGGACATGTCCGAGACCTCCTGCTGGCGGTTCTCGGCCCGGCGGGAGCCGCCGGACTGCATCAGCTGGAGGTAGTCGATGACGACCAGCTTGATGTCGTTGCGCTGCTTGAGCCGGCGGCACTTGGCGCGGATCTCCATCATCGACAGGTTCGGCGAGTCGTCGATGAACAGCGGCGCCTCGCTGACGTCGGGCATCCGGCGGGCGACCCGGGTCCAGTCGTCGTCCGTCATGTTCCCGGAGCGCATGTGGTGCAGCGCGACCCGGGCCTCGGCGGAGAGCAGGCGCATGGCGATCTCGTTGCGCCCCATTTCGAGCGAGAAGATCACGCTCGGCAGCTTGTGCTGGATCGAGCAGGCCCGGGCGAAGTCCAGTGCGAGGGTGGACTTTCCCATGGCGGGGCGGGCCGCGATGACGATCATCTGGCCGGGGTGCAGACCGTTGGTGAGCTGGTCGAAGTCGGCGAAGCCGGTCGGCACGCCGGACATCTGGCCCTGCCGGGAGCCGATCGCCTCGATCTCGTCGAGGGCGCCCTCCATGATGTCCGCGAGCGGCGCGTAGTCCTCGTTGGTGCGCTGCTCGGTGACGGCGTAGATCTCCGCCTGGGCGGCGTTGACGATCTCGTCCACGTCGCCCTCGGACGCGTAGCCCATGCCGGCGATCCGGGTGCCCGCCTCGACCAGGCGGCGCAGCACCGCGCGCTCGTGGACGATCTGGGCGTAGTACTCGGCGTTGGCCGCGGTCGGGACGGAGTTGACCAGGGTGTGCAGGTACGAGGCGCCGCCGACCCGCTGGAGCTCGCCGCGCTTGGTCAGCTCGCCGGCCACGGTGATCGGGTCGGCCGGCTCGCCGCGGGCGTAGAGGTCGAGGATCGCGCCGTGGACCATCTCGTGCGCGGGCCGGTAGTAGTCGGCGGGCTTGAGCACCTCGACCACGTCGGCGATGGCGTCCTTGGAGAGCAGCATGCCGCCGAGGACGGACTGCTCGGCCGCGAGGTCCTGCGGGGGGACGCGCTCGAAGCCGTCCGAGCCGCCCTCGCCGTCGCCCTCGCCCCGGCGCTGCCAGCCGCCGTCCCGCTGGCCGCCCTCGCGCCCGGAGCCGTTCCGGCCGCCCTTGCCGCCCTGGAAGCCGCCGCCCTTCTGGAAGCCGTCGCGGCCACCGCCCTGGCCGCCCTGGCCCCCCTGGCCGCCGCGGCCGCGGGAGACCGGGAGCCGGTCCCCGGGGCCCTCCGGGAAGGGCGCGTCGTCGAAGGCGCCGGCCGGGAAGGGGTCCTCGGCGGTCTGCCAGTCCTCTTCCGGCGGCGGGGCGTCGTGGTCGTCGTACTGGGGGCCGGTCACGCGTGTTCCCCGATCAGCGAGTGGTGCGAGTTGGAGCGGGCCTTGCCGGTGGCTGGGTGGAGCGGATCCGCTCCTCTTTCTACGCCACGGCTCCGACAAATCGGACGCCGGGGGCGGTGGGAGTGTCGGTCGGAGGGGCCCACGCTAAGGCGCCGGACGCCCTCGCGCCAAGGCGGTTATCCACAGGGGGTGTGGATGAACGGCCCCTGCCTGTGGAGAACTGCCGCAAAGCTGTGGACACCCCTGTGGACGTCCCTGTGGATAACCGGACGATCGATCCACCGTCAACCTGCTGACCTGGGATTACCCCGTACCGGGCCTGTGCATGAGAAATTCTTCACACACCTCCGAACGGCTGTGGGCACCGAGCGGACGAACGGCGCCGCTCAAGATTTCGAGTAATGGTCATAGGCCATCTGTACCTATTACCTGTGGATGAGTAGCCTGGAGCGCATGACCGCCTCGCCGCCCCACGACACCTCCCGGGCCCCGGCCCCCGCCCCGGCCGGGCGTCGGCACGACCGGGAGATCCTCGCCCTGGCCGTCCCGGCCTTCGGTGCGCTGGTCGCCGAACCGCTCTTCCTGCTGGCCGACTCGGCGATCGTCGGCCACCTCGGCACCGCCCAGCTGGCCGGGGTCGGCGTCGCCTCCGCCGCGCTCACCACCGCGACCGGTGTGTTCGTCTTCCTCGCCTACGCCACCACCGCGGCGGTCGCCCGCCGGATCGGCGCCGGGGACCGCCGGGGCGCCGTCCAGCAGGGCGTCGACGGCATCTGGCTCGCCCTCGGCCTGGCCGTCCCGGTGGTCCTGCTGACCCTGCTGACGGCCCCCTGGGTGGCCGACGTCCTGGGCGCCTCCCCGACCGCCGCGCCCCACGCGGTGACGTACCTGCGGATCAGCTCCCTGGGCATCCCGGCGATGCTCATGGTGCTGGCGGCGACCGGCGTGCTGCGCGGTCTCCAGGACACCCGCACGCCCTTGCTGGTGGCCGTGGCGGGCTTCGCCGCCAACATCGGCCTGAACGCCGGGCTGGTGTACGGGGCCGGGCTCGGGGTGGCCGGCTCGGCCTGGGGCACGGTGGCCGCGCAGACCGGGATGGCCGCCGTCTACCTGGTCGTGGTGGTCCGCGGGGCCCGCCGGGAGCGGGCCTCACTGCGGCCGGACGCGACGGGCATCCGGGCGAGTGCCAGGGCGGGCGGCCCGCTGCTGGTGCGGACGATCAGCCTGCGCGCGGTGCTGATGATCGCCACCGCGGTGGCCGCGCGGCTGGGCGACGACCGGGTCGCCGCGCACCAGATCACCATGACGCTGTTCAGCTTCCTGGCCTTCGCCCTGGACGCCATCGCAATCGCCGGCCAGGCCATCATCGGCCGCTACCTGGGCGCCTCGGACGTCCCCGGGGCCAGGGCCGCCACCCGGCGGATGGTCGAGTGGGGCATCGGTGCGGGGGTCCTGCTCGGACTGCTGGTGGTGGCCGCCCGGCCGCTGTACGTGCCGCTGTTCACGCCCGATCCGGCCGTCCGGGCGCAGCTGGACACCGCCCTGCTGCTGCTCGCGCTCAGCCAGCCGGTCTCCGGCCTGGTCTTCGTGCTGGACGGGGTGCTGATGGGGGCCGGGGACGGTCCGTACCTGGCCCGGGCGGCGCTGGCGACCCTGGCGGTGTTCGCCCCGGTGGCCTTCGCGGTGCCGGCCACCGGCGCCGGGCTGGCCGGGCTCTGGTGGGCGATGAACCTGTTCATGCTGGTCCGCGCCGGCTTCCTGGTCCGGCGCGCCCGCGGCGGCGCCTGGCTGGTCACCGGAGCGGTGCGCGGGTAGCCGGCACCCGGGAACGACCGAGGGCCGGGGGGGGGGCGGGGGGCAACAACCCCGAGGCAGAAAACCAACCCGCCAAGCCCCCCCACAACCCGCGCAGGGTGGGGAGGGAGAGATCGTCGAGGG
>NZ_JBHWBZ010000004.1:229866-236563 GCF_042735475.1 Kitasatospora sp. NPDC059577
CGCCCCGGGGGGGGGGGGGGGGGGTGTGCCGCGGGGGGGGGGGGGGGGCCCGCCGCCCCGGGCCCCGCCGGGGGGGGGGGCCCCGGGGGGCCCCCCCCCCCCGGGGCCACTGCTACGGAACTCAGGCAGCGACGACCGCGATGTCCAGGTTGGCCTGGACGTCGGAGTGCAGCTTGACCGAGACCTTGTGGGTGCCCACGGTCTTGATCGGCGAGGCGATCGCGACGGCGCGCTTGTCGACCGACGGGCCGCCGGCGGCCTTGATGGCCTCGACGACGTCGGCCTGGGTCACCGAGCCGAACAGACGGCCGGCCTCGCCGGAGCGAACGGCCAGCTTGACCTGGACGCCCTCCAGCTTGCCCTTGACGTCGTTGGCGGCGTCGAGGGTCTGGATCTCGTGGATCTTGCGGGCGCGACGGATGGCGTCGACGTCCTTCTGACCGCCCTTGGTCCAGCGGATGGCGTAGCCACGCGGGACCAGGTAGTTGCGGGCGTAGCCGTCCTTGACCTCGACGACCTCGCCGGCGGAGCCGAGACCCGGCACCTCGTGCGTGAGGATGATCTTCATTACTCGGTCACCCTCTCTTAGCGCGCGGTGCTGGTGTAGGGCAGCAGCGCCATCTCACGGCTGTTCTTCACGGCCGTGGCGACGTCACGCTGGTGCTGGGTGCAGTTGCCGGTGACCCGGCGGGCACGGATCTTGCCGCGGTCGGAGATGTACTTCCGCAGCAGGTTCGTGTCCTTGTAGTCAACGTAGTTGACCTTGTCCTTGCAGAAGACGCAAACCTTCTTCTTCGGCTTGCGAGCAGGCGGCTTCGCCATTGTGTGCTCCATTTGGGGTTCACGGCCCGGCGGGCGTCCGGGGACGCCGACGGCCGGGCCGCACGAAATCTGTCAGCTCTTAGAACGGGGGCTCTTCCGAGTAGCCGCCGCCACCACCACCGGACGGGGCACCCCAGCCGCCGCCCTGGTTTCCACCGGACGGGGCGCTGGAGGCCCAGGGGTCCTCGGAGGGGCCGGACTGGCCGCCGGAGTTTCCACCCCAGCTGCCGCCCTGCTGGCCGCCGCCGCCACCCCAGTTGCCGCCGCCCTGCTGGCCGCCGCCCTGCTGGCCGCCGAAGCCGCCACCGGGGCCGCCGGGACCACCGGACCGGTTGGCCCGGGTGACCTTGGCGGTCGCCGAGCGCAGGCTCGGGCCGACCTCGTCGACCTCGACCTCGAAGACCGTCCGCTTCTCGCCTTCCTTGGTCTCGTAAGACCGCTGGCGCAGTCGGCCCTGCACGATGACGCGCATGCCGCGCTGCAGCGACTCGGCCACGTTCTCCGCCGGCTGCCGCCAGACGTTGCACGTGAGGAAGAGGCTCTCGCCGTCCTTCCACTCGTTCGTCTGACGGTCGAAGGTGCGGGGGGTGGACGCGATGCGGAACTTCGCGACCGCCGCACCCGACGGGGTGAAGCGCAGCTCGGGGTCGTCGACGAGATTGCCGACGAGGGTGATGACGGTCTCGCCTGCCATGGTGGTGATGACCTCTCGGGAAGATGTCCGTTCACCGCTGTTTCACGTGAAACAGCGGTCGCGAGCTACCCGAGACCCGAAGGCCTCAGAGGTGGCTCAGTGGGTGTCCGGGCGCAGGACCTTGGTCCGCAGAACCGACTCGCTCAGGCCCATCTGGCGGTCGAGCTCCTTGACGACCTCAGGCGTGGCCTTCAGGTCGATGACCGAGTAGATGCCCTCGGACTGCTTGTTGATCTCGTAAGCCAGACGGCGACGACCCCAGGTGTCGACCTTCTCCACCTTGCCGCCCGCGTTGCGGACGACCGTGAGGAAGTTCTCGATCAGGGGGGAGACAGCGCGCTCCTCGACCGAGGGGTCGAGGATGACCATCACCTCGTAGTGACGCATGGGTAACCCACCTCCTTTGGACTCAGCGGCCACGGTCTCTCCGTGGCAGGAGGGTTGTGCGTAGCGTCGGCACCGGCGCGGTGACGACTCCGGCCCACCGTAGCGGCCGGGTCCGACAGTCGGCCCCGCCCGCCCGCAGGGGCGTCGCCCGGAAGAGGGCGCAAGGGGGCACAACTACACCAGTGCAGACGGCACAGCCTACCCGCACCCGTACGGCCGAACAAAACGCATAGGGGTTGTGAGAGCGGCCCAAGCGCCGCAATCTGGACGGAACGGGATTCCTGCCCGTTCGTCTCCACGCCTGGAGGTGGGACCAATGGCCCAGTCCGTCCACCGCATGCCCGCGCTCACGCTGAACACCGACGGCCATCCGCACCCCCGCGAGAACACCCTGGTGGCGCTCACCGCCGTCCTGGGCGTGATCGCCTTCACCACCTCGTTCTTCTACGACCTCCACCTGCTGACCTCGTGGACCGGCTTGGCCGGCGTCGTCACGGGGTTCTGGGGCGTGTTCGTCTCGGTCACCACCGCCGAGCGCTTCGTCCTGATGGTCTCGCTCGGCGCCTCCGCGGTCGGCTTCTACCTCGGCATCGCCCGCGGCGGCCTCTGGGGCTGATCCGCCCGGGCCCGCTCCGGCCCCCAGGAACCCTCGGCGCCCCCGTCGCGTATCTGCAAGGAGACAGGTACCGCGACGGGGGCGCCGTCGTGCCCGCCGCGACGGGCGCCCGGACCCCGGACGATAAGGTCAGCCCGAGAACCTGGGGCCCACCGCAGCCCGACCGACGAGGAGCACCGAGCAATGAGCCTGCGCCTGAGGACGATCACCCGCGAGGAGCACCTCGCCTTCATCAGGAGCCGCGCCTCGGCCAGCCACATGCAGGTGCCGTCGTGGGGCGACGTGAAGGCGGAGTGGCGGTCCGAGTCGATCGGCTGGTTCGACGACGCCAACCAGCTCGTCGGCGCCGGCCTGGTGCTCTACCGCCAGCTGCCCAAGCTCAAGCGCTACCTGGCCTACCTGCCCGAGGGCCCGGTCATCGACTGGTTCGACCGCGACCTCGACCGCTGGCTCTCCCCGATGCTGGCGCACCTGAAGTCGCAGGGCGCGTTCTCGGTGAAGATGGGCCCGCCGGTGGTCATCCGCCGCTGGAACGCCCCCACCATCAAGGAGGCCATCGCCGCCAAGCAGGCCAAGCGGCTGCGCGACGTCGAGGCCGACTGGTACGAGCCGCGCGCCTTCGAGGTGGCCGACCGGCTGCGCAAGGCCGGCTGGCTGCAGGGCGAGGACGGCGGCGCCGGCTTCGGCGACGTCCAGCCCCGCTACGTCTTCCAGGTGCCGCTGGCCAACCGCTCGCTGGACGACATCCACAAGAACTTCAACCAGCTGTGGCGCCGCAACATCAAGAAGGCCGAGAAGAGCGGCGTCGAGGTGTACCAGGGCGGCTACGACGAGCTGCCGATCTTCCACCAGCTCTACCTGGTGACCGCCGAGCGCGACCGCTTCACCCCGCGCCCGCTGTCCTACTTCCAGCGGATGTGGAAGGCCCTCACCGCCGAGGACCAGAACCGCATGCGGCTCTACATCGCCTACCACGACGGCGAGCCGCTGGCCGCCACCACGATGCTCGTGGTCGGCGAGCACGTCTGGTACTCCTACGGCGCCTCGGCCAACCACAAGCGCGAGGTCAAGCCGTCCAACGCCATCCAGTGGCGGATGATGCGCGACTCCTACGCCCTCGGCGGCGGGGTGTACGACCTGCGCGGCATCAGTGACACCCTGGACGAGAACGACCACCTGTTCGGTCTGATCCAGTTCAAGGTCGGCACCGGCGGCCAGGCGGCCGAGTACCTCGGCGAGTGGGACTTCCCGCTCAACAAGCTGCTGCACAAGGCCCTCGACCTCTACATGTCCCGCCGCTGAGGAGGCTGACCCGATGACGCTGTCGCTCTACCTCGACACCGAACGCTGGCGCACCCACCAGCGCTCCGTCCTCGCCGAGTTCCCCGGCCTGGTGCCGGTCGCCAAGGGGAACGGCTACGGCCTGGGCAACCACCGGCTGGCCGAGGAGGCGACGCTGCTGGGCACCGGTGTGCTCGCCGTCGGTACCGCGTACGAGGCCGCCGACGTCGCCGAGTGGTACGGCGGCGAGCTGCTGGTGCTCACCCCCTACCGGGTCGGCGAGGAGGTCCTGCCGCTGCCGCACGCCCGGGTGATCCGCACGGTGGCGAGCGTGGCCGCGCTGCGGACGCTGCACGGCACCCGGGTGGTGCTGGAGTGCATGACCACCATGCGCCGCCACGGCGTGAGCGCCGCCGACCTGAGCACCGTCGCCGCCGAGCTGGACGGCGTCAGCTTCGAGGGCCTGGCGCTGCACCTGCCGATGGACCGGCCGGACGGCTCCAGCCCGGTCGAGGAGGTCGCGTACTGGGTGGACACCGCCCGCGCGGCCGGCATCCCGGTGCACACCGTGTTCGTCAGCCACCTCGGCGCGGCCGGCATGGAGCAGCTGGCCCAGCGCTACCCGGGGACGGTATTCCGGGCCCGGATCGGCACCCGGCTCTGGCTGGGCGACCACGCCGCGCTGGAGGTCCGCGCCACCGTCCTGGACGTCACCCCGCTGAAGAAGGGCGACCGCTACGGCTACCGCCAGCACCCGGCGCCGGCCGACGGCCACATCCTGGTGGTCGCCGGCGGCACCGCGCACGGCATCGGCCTGGAGGCGCCCAAGTACGTGCAGAGCATGGCCTCGCGGGCCAAGGGCATCGCCCGGGCCGGGCTGGCGACCGTCAACAAGACCAAGTCGCCGTTCCACTGGGCCGGCAAGCAGCTCTGGTTCGCCGAGCCGCCGCACATGCAGGTCTCGCTGCTCTTCCTGGACGGCGAGACCGAGCCCCCGGCGATCGGCGAGGAGCTCGGTCTCCAGGTCCGCCACACCACCACGCACTTCGACCGCGTGGTGGACCGCTAGGCCCAGGTCCTCGTGGCGGACCCCAGGACCCGTCGGACGTGACGGGTCACGGCTTGTCGGCCGGCTCCAGCAGTTCCGGCTCTCCCAGCCACTGCTCAGAGCCGGCCGGCGCGTACGCGGCGTAGGTCTCCTCCTCGCGCAGCCGCCGGGCGGTGCCCAGCACGAACACGTCCGGGGCGTGGTCGAGCACCCCGCCGGAGGGGTCGTCGCTGCCGTCCCAGCGGACCGGGTCGCGGTCCGGGTGCAGGACGTCGCGCACGACCAGGGCGACCAGGTAGAGCGTGCCGATCAGGTGCAGCCCGATCGCGAAGTGGTACCAGGCCTCGCCGATCCCGTGCTGCTTGGGCCCGGTGACGAAGCCCAGGTGGGACCAGATGCCCAGGGTGTAGAGCACCTCGCAGGCCTGCCAGACCAGG
This sequence comes from Kitasatospora sp. NPDC059577, assembly GCF_042735475.1. Taxonomy (NCBI): domain Bacteria; kingdom Bacillati; phylum Actinomycetota; class Actinomycetes; order Kitasatosporales; family Streptomycetaceae; genus Kitasatospora; species Kitasatospora sp. NPDC059577. The sequence goes on from NZ_JBHWBZ010000004.1 coordinate 235,152, forward strand.
AAGTCCCGCCAGCGCGGCCGGGCCAGCACCACGAGCGGCAGCAGCCAGAGCGCGTACTGCGGCGAGTACACCTTGTTGACCAGCACGAACAGCGCGACCACCAGGAAGGCCAGCTGCACCAGGCGCGGGCGGCGCGGCGCGGAGAGCCCGAGCCACGCTATGGCCAGGCAGCCCAGCACCATCAGCACCCCGATGTAGAGGTCGAGGTCGGCCAGCCCCACGCCGCGGGTCTGCATCAGGATCAGCCAGAACGAGCCGTAGTCCTCGCCGCGGTGCTTGCTGAACACGTAGAAGGTCGACCAGCCCTGCCAGTTGGCGAGCATGATCGGCAGGTTGACCACCAGCCAGGCGCCCACCGCGCCGCCCAGCGCCACCCGGAACTCGCGCCACTTGCCGGCCCGCCAGCAGAGCACCAGCAGCGGGCCGAGCAGCAGCAGGGGGTAGAGCTTGGCGGCGGTGGCCAGCCCGATGAAGACGCCGGCCCAGCCCGGCCGGGAGCGGGACCACCAGGCCACCGCCACGGCGGCCAGCGCGACCGCGAGCAGGTCCCAGTTGACCGTGCCGTTGAGCAGCAGGACGGGCGCGAGCGCGAACATCAGCGCGTCCCAGGGGCGGCGTCGGTGGGTGCGGGTGAGCGCCACCACCGCGACCACCGCGCAGGCCATCAGCAGCCCCGCGTTGACCGCCCAGAACCACTGCTCCTGGTTCTGCTGGTTGCCCCCGCCGGGCGTCAGCCAGGCCGCGACCTGCATGAACAGGCCGGTCAGCACCGGGTACTCCAGGTACTGCAGGTCCCCCGACGAGCCCGGGATGCGGTCCACGTACGGGTGCAGCCCGGACGCGAAGCCGCGTCCGGAGAACAGGTGCGGGATGTCGCTGTAGCAGGCGTGGATGTACTGCGGCGAGCCCGGCTGGAACCAGGCCTGCTCGTAGCAGGGCAGCTTCTGCACCATGCCGAGCACCGAGACCACGATCACCGCGAGCGCCAGGAAGCGCGCCGGGATCCACCAGGAGACGCCGAGCAACGCCCTGCGCCCGGGAGGCCCGCCGAACACCTCGCTGCCGGCCGCCGCCACCGGGTCCTCGTCGGCCGGGACGACCACGGTGTTGACCGGCGGGGCGGCCGTGGCGCCGGCTGCCGGGGTGGGCCCTGCGGCGGCGCCGGGCCCTGTCGGCCCGGCGGTTTCGTCACGATCGCTCGACGTCATGCCGGACATCCTGCCGCACCATTCCCGCCGGGACGAGGAGGACCCCGCCACGGTCTGCGGGGGTCCGGAGCGGCCGGGTCCGCGAACCGTGACGAAAACGGCGGTGGGGGGCCGCCCCGGGGGGGCCCCCCCCCCCCCGGGGGGGGTCGTCAGGGAGAGACCCCCCCCCCGGCGGGGGGGGTGGGGGGGGGGGTGGGGTAGAGG
>NZ_JBHWBZ010000004.1:236573-261821 GCF_042735475.1 Kitasatospora sp. NPDC059577
GCCGGGCGCGCCCCGCGCCCCGCGCGCCCCCCCCCCCCCGCCGTTGCGGTTCTCGTCCGGGTACTACCCCCCGGGCGGGCCGGGCGGGGTGGTCTGGGTCGGCTTGCCGGACGGCTTCCCACCACCGCCCGGTGTCGTGGTGTCCGTGGGGGTCGGCGGCGGCGTCTGGCAGCCGGGCAGGCCCGGGATCAGACAGGTGTTGGTCGGGTGCGGGGGCTTGGTCTTGGTCGCGGTCGGCTGCGGGTCGCCGGGGCAGTCCACGCCGGGCACGCAGCTCTGGGTCTGGGTCGGCTGCGGCTGGGCGGGCTGCGTCGGCTGCTGGGTCTGCGGCGGGGCCGACGGGCTGTCCGCCGTGGTCGGCGTCTGCACGGGCGTGGCCGTGGACGGCGCACCGGAGGAGTCGACCTCGGTGCCGACCGGCTGCGGGTTCGGGAAGTCCATCTTCTTCTCGTTGGCCAGCGCGACCTTCATGTACCGGGTGAAGACGTCGGTCGGGATGTCACCACCGTGGATGGACGCCTTGCCGCCGGTGCCGTTGAGCGACTGCCGCTCGTGCTTGGACGGGTCCTCGCGCCACATCGCGACGCTGGTCACCAGCTGCGGGGTGTAACCGACCCACCAGGCCGACTTGTTCTGGTCGGTGGTACCGGTCTTGCCCGCCACCGGGCGGCCCAGCGCGAGGGTCTTGGTACCGGTGCCCTTCGCGGCCACGTTCACCAGGACGTCGGTGACGTTGTCGGCGACCGCCGGCTCCAGCGCGACCTTGGGGTCCTTCTTGGCGAAGCCCGGGCGCTCGACGCCGTTCAGCTCGACCTTGGTGACCGAGTACGGCTCGGACTCCTTGCCGCTGGCCGCCAGGGTGCCGTAGGCGGTGGCCATCCGGATCGGGCTGATGGTGGAGGTGCCGAGCGGGAAGGTCGCGGTCTTCGGGTCCGCGAGGCTCTCCTTCCGGACGCCCATCTGCACCGCGATGTCGGCCACGTTCTGGCCGCCGACGTCCTGGTTGAGCTGGACGAACGGCACGTTGTACGAGTACTGCATGGCCTGCCGCAGCGAGACGTAGCCGTGCTTGCTGGCGTCCTCGTTCTTCTGGTGGTACGGCTTGCCGTCGTCACCGATCACCAGCGAGCCGTCCGGCTTGCGGATCTCGGACAGGTCGTCGGCCAGGTAGCGGCTGTCGGCGTTGATCCGCTTCGGCTTGCCGTCGTCGCCCTTCGCGGTCTGCACGCCGACCTGCATCGCGGTCGCCAGCACGAACGGCTTGAAGGTCGAGCCGACCTGGACGCCGGAGGCGTCGGCGTTGTTGTCGAAGTGGCCGTTCTCCACGCCGTCGCCGCCGTAGAGGGCGATGATCGCACCGTCGCCGGGGCGGATGCTGGCGGAGCCGAACTGGATGTTGGTGTCGTTGTCCGGGCGCTTCTGCGGGTCGAGGTTCTCCGCCTTGACGTCGTCGACGGCCTTCTTCAGGGCGTCGACCTTGTCCTTCTCGAAGGTCGTGTAGATCTTCAGACCGCCCTTGTCGATCACCTGCTGGGTGACCGCCTTGTCGGTGTTCATCACGTACTTGTTGGCGGTGTCGACCAGGTAGCTGACCTCACCGTTCATGTTGGAGCTGGGCTTCAGCGGGACCGGGGTCGGGAACTCGGTGCACTTGGCCCGCTCCTCCGGGGTGACGGCCTTGATCTTCACCATGTTGTCGAGGATCCAGGACCACCGCCCCTCGGCCCGCTCCTTGTTGGCCGGGTTGGTGGGGTCGTAGTAGGCCGCACCCTTGAGCAGGCCGGCCAGCATGGCGCTCTGACACAGGTTGAGGTCCTTGGCGTCCACCCCGTAGTACGCCTGGGCGGCGGCCTGGGCCCCGTTCGCGCCGCGACCGAACCAGCTGGTGTTCAGGTAGCCCTTGAGGATCTCTTCCTTCCCCTGCTGCTGGTCGATCTTCAGCGTGATGAAGAACTCCTTCACCTTGCGGCTGATGGTCTGTTCCTGGCTCAGGTAGGCGTTCTTCACGTACTGCTGGGTGATGGTCGAGGCGCCCTGGGTCTCCCCTCCCTTCGCCATGTTGTAGACGGCGCGGAGCATGCCCTTGGGGTCGATGCCGTGGTCGGTGCGGAAGTCCTGGTTCTCCGCGGCGATGACGGCGTTCTGCAGGTTGGGGCTGATGTCCGGGAGCTCGACGATCTGACGGTTCGTCTGGCCCTTGCGGGTCATCTCGGAGCCGTCGGCCCAGTAGTAGATGGTGTTCTGGCCCTGCACCAGCTTGTTCAGCTCGGGGACCTGGGTGGTCTGGTACAGGTAGAACACCAGGCCGACGAAGCAGCCGAAGACCAGCAGGAAGCCGCTCAGCCACTGCTTCCAGGACGGCAGCCAGCGCCGGATCCCGGTCTTGCCGAACCGCGGGTAGTCGATGAAGCGCTTCTTGCCGGGCCCGGCGGCCGCGGCGGACGCCGCGGCGGCACCGCTCCGGCCGCCCCCCTTGCCCTTCTTCTGGGAGGCCTTGCGCATCTCCGCCCGGGTCATCCGGGGTTGCTGAGCGGTCTCCCGAACGCCCTGCGGGCGTCGGCGACCGATCCCGGGCGAGCTCAGCTCGTCCGGATCGGGCCCTCCCCGACGGCCGCCGCCTCCCGGGGGCTGCTGCCCGTCACCGCCCGGGTCGGGCGTCCTTCGCCGTCGATCGCTCATCTTGCAGCCACTCCTCGCCAGGCGTCTCCAGCCTGAAGGCAGGGTTCACGTCGGATGCCCGCAAACCGCCTGACTCCGGAGGTGGTCCTCGTGCACACGCGACAGCGTACGCAGCACGGAAATACAACTAATCGGGCATCATTCGCCAATAACCGCAAAACGGCGACAGATCATTACACGGCCGTTGCCAAGCTCACCCGCGCGTCGGCTTGTGATCACATTCACGCGTGCCCCCCTTGCCCGTTCCCGGGGTCGGGTTTACTGTTCTCGATATATCGAGCCGATACATCGAAGCGGAATACTGCCGGATGCAGCGGCCGGACGGAAGCCGAGAGGGAGGAGGACCGCGACAGTGGGCAGGCGCTCAGGAGTGCTGGAGTTCGCCGTTCTCGGCCTGCTCCACGACGCTCCGATGCACGGCTACGAGCTGCGCAAGCGGCTCAACATCCTGCTCGGCACGTTCCGGGCGCTCTCCTACGGAACGCTCTACCCCTGCTTGAAGAGCCTGGTCGCCCAGGGTTTCCTGGTCGAGGACAACCCGGACGTCGAGTACGTCCCGGCCACCGCGCTCAACGGCAAGCGGTCCAAGATCGTCTACCGGCTCTCGGCCGAGGGGAAGCAGCGCTTCGAGGAGCTGCTCGCCGACTCCGGCCCGGACGCCTGGGAGGACGAGCACTTCGGCGTCCACTTCGCGTTCTTCGGCCAGACCGACCGGGCCGTCCGGATGCGCGTCCTGGAGGGGCGCCGCAGCCGGCTGGAGGAGCGCCTGGAGCGGATGCGCAACTCGCTGGCCCGCGCCCGCGAGCGGTTCGACGACTACACCGTCGAACTCCAGCGGCACGGACTGGAGTCGGTGGAGCGCGAGGTCCGCTGGCTCAACGAGCTGATCGAGACCGAGCGGTCCAACCGCACCGGCCGGACCGGTCCCGCCACCGGCGGCGACTCCGCCGGCGCACCCCACAAGACTTCGGACGGCCGTGGCCAGGAGACCGGGTCCTCGGACCCGTCCGGGCCACCGTACGACCGCCCGGGGCGCTCCGCCCAGGAGCGCTGACACCGCGCCAGCCCTGTGCCGCGCGGCAGGAGTGGGCGCCTCGCGCCCTTACACAGCAGTCATCGAAGATGCAGGACGAGGTGCCGCCGGTCACGGCGGCCCTCATGAGATCACAGGGAGCAACCGGAATGGGTTCGGTTCGCGTAGCCATCGTCGGCGTGGGCAACTGCGCCGCGTCGCTGGTGCAGGGTGTCGAGTACTACAAGGACGCCGACCCGGCCGGCAAGGTCCCCGGCCTGATGCACGTCCAGTTCGGTGACTACCACGTCAGTGACGTGGAGTTCGTCGCCGCCTTCGACGTCGACGCCAAGAAGGTCGGCTTCGACCTGGCCGACGCCATCGGCAACAGCGAGAACAACACCATCAAGATCTGCGACGTGCCGCCGACCGGCGTCACCGTCCAGCGCGGCCACACCCTCGACGGCCTGGGCAAGTACTACCGCCAGACCATCGAGGAGTCGGACGAGGCCCCGGCCGACGTCGTCCAGGTCCTGAAGGACCAGAAGGTCGACGTCCTGGTCTGCTACCTGCCGGTGGGCTCCGAGGCCGCCGCCAAGTTCTACGCCCAGTGCGCCATCGACGCCAAGGTCGCCTTCGTGAACGCCCTGCCGGTGTTCATCGCGGGCACCAAGGAGTGGGCGGACAAGTTCACCGAGGCCGGCGTGCCGATCGTCGGTGACGACATCAAGTCCCAGGTCGGCGCCACCATCACGCACCGCGTGATGGCGAAGCTCTTCGAGGACCGCGGTGTCATCCTCGAGCGCACCATGCAGCTGAACGTCGGCGGCAACATGGACTTCAAGAACATGCTCGAGCGCGAGCGCCTGGAGTCCAAGAAGATCTCCAAGACCCAGGCCGTCACCTCGCAGATCCGCGACCGCGAGCTGGGCGCCAACAACGTCCACATCGGTCCCTCGGACTACGTGGCCTGGCTGGACGACCGCAAGTGGGCCTACGTCCGCCTGGAGGGTCGCGCCTTCGGTGACGTCCCGCTGAACCTGGAGTACAAGCTCGAGGTCTGGGACTCCCCGAACTCCGCAGGTGTCATCATCGACGCCGTGCGCGCCGCCAAGATCGCCAAGGACCGCGGCATCGGCGGCCCGATCCTGTCGGCCTCCTCGTACTTCATGAAGTCCCCGCCGGTCCAGTACTTCGACGACGAGGCCCGCGAGAACGTCGAGAAGTTCATCCGCGGCGAGGTCGAGCGCTGAGCCCAGGGCACCGCGCGGACCGGTCGCTCCGCAGCGGGTCGCACCGTCGGACCCGCGTGCTGAGCGACTGATCCCCCCCGGCTCCGCCGAAGGGCCCACGATCACCGGATCGTGGGCCCTTCGCGTTTTCCCGGCCGATGTTTCACGTGAAACAGCAGCCCGTTCCATGGCACTCTGGGCGGGTGGCGATCACCGAGAACGGCAGCACCCACCAGTCCGCGCACCGCGCCACGCTCCTCGACCTGCTCCGGGGCCGGGACTTCCGGCGGCTGCTGACCGCCCGGGTGCTCTCCCAGCTCTCGGACGGGGTCTTCCAGGTCTCGCTCGCCGCCTACGTGGTCTTCTCCCCCGAGAAGCAGTCCTCCCCCACCGACATCGCCTCGGTGCTGGCCGTGATGCTGCTGCCGTTCTCGGTGATCGGCCCGTTCGCCGGGGTGCTGCTGGACCGCTGGCGCCGACGCCAGGTGCTGTACTACGGCAACCTGGCCCGCTTCGGGCTGGGCCTGGTCACCGGTGCGCTGCTCCTGGCCGAGGCGCCGACCGAGCTGTTCTTCGCCTCGGCCCTGCTGGTCACCGCGCTCAACCGGTTCATCCTCGCCGGTCTGTCCGCCGCCCTGCCCCGGGTGGTGGAGCAGGACCGGCTGGTCACCGCCAACGCGCTCTCCCCCACCCTCGGAACGGTCGCCGCCGCCTCGGGCGGCGGCATCGGCTTCCTGCTGCACCAGGTGATGACGCCCGGACCGAAGGCGGACGCCGCGCTGGTGACGGTCGCCTCGCTGCTCTACCTGTCGGCCGCGCTGGCCGCCCGCCGGATGGACCGCGACCTGCTCGGCCCGGACCAGCACGCCGACCGCCCGGCACTCGGCCAGGCGCTGGTCCGGGCCGCCGTCGAACTCGGCGCCGCGGTGCGCCACCTGGTGCGGGACTGCCGGCCCGCCGTCCACGCGCTGGCGGCGGTGACCGCGGCCCGGTTCTGCTACGGCGTGCTGATCGTGGTCGTGGTGATGCTCGCCCGCTACACCTTCAACGACCCGGCCGACAGCGCCGCAGGCCTGGTCAGCCTCGGCCAGGCCGTCGGCCTCTCCGCCGCCGGCTTCTTCGTCGCCGCGGTGGTCAGCCCCTGGTGCACCCGGAAGCTCGGCCTGGCCGGCTGGATGACGGCCTGCCTGATCGCCCCGGTGGTCTTCGTCCCCGCCCTCGGCCTGAGCTTCACGCTGGTGCCCTGCCTGATCGCCGCCCTGCTGCTCGGGGTGGTCACCCAGGGCACCAAGATCTGCGCCGACACCGTGGTCCAGGAGTCGGTCGAGGACGAGTTCCGCGGCCGGGTCTTCGCCATCTACGACGTGCTGTTCAACGTCGCCTTCGTGGCCGCCGCCATGGTCACCGCCCTGGTGCTGCCGCTGTCCGGCCGCTCCGGCGCGGTGGTCGTCGGCGTCGCCGCGGTGTACGCCCTCACCGCGGTCCTCTACCTGCGCGCCGCCCGCCGCCGCCCGATCCCCTGACCGGTCCTCCACGAATCCCCCCGGACTCGGGACCGGTGGCGTCCGACCGAGTCGCTAAGGTGTCAGACCTGTCGGAACGACAGCACTCTGTCTCGGGGGACGAACTGATGAGCACACCGCCCAACCAGTACGGGCCGCCACCGCCGGTTCCGGCGGGGCCGCACGCCGCACCGCCGTACGGTGCGCCCGTTCCCCCGCCGGCCGCGCCGTACGGACCGCCGCCCGGTTACGGGCAGGCACCCGTCCCCGGACAGGTGCCGCAGCCCGCCCCGGGCGGCTACGGAGCGCCGCCGTCGTACGGGCACCAGCCGTACGGGCACCAGCCCTACGGACAGCAGCCGCCCGCCGGGGCGTACGGCTACCCGCAGCCCGCCGCTCCGGCACCGACGGCGCCGCCCGCCAAGAAGAGCGGCATCTCCAAGCTGAAGATGGTCGGACTGGCCGGCGGCGGCCTGGCCCTGGCGGTCGGGTACTTCGTGGCCGGGCCGAGCGTCAGCAGCGCCAAGCCGGGCGACTGTGTGCGGGCGAGTGGCTCCCGTGACGTCGAAATCGTCAAGTGCACTGATTCCAAAGCGAATTACCGCGTACTGTCGAAGTTCGAAGGCACCACCGACGTGAACCGCTGCAAGCAGACGCCGCAGACCACGAGCGCCGTCTCGGGCAAGAGCGGCCGCCGCTGGAACAAGAAGCGGTACGTGCTCTGCCTCGGTCCGATGGCGCCCGCCACCACCGGTGTCCCGCCGGTGAAGAAGTCCTGAACTCTTCCACCACTCCGTCCCCGGGGGACCAACTTGTCCGTTCCACCTCCGCCCCAGATGCCGTACGGTCCGCCGCCCGGCGACGGCAACCCGTACTCCTCCGGCGCCTACGGCGCTCCGCCCCCGCCGCCCGGCCAGCCCGGCTACGGCTACCCGAGCGCCCCGCCGCCGGAACAGCCGTACGGCTACCAGCAGCCCGCGCCCAACTACGGCTACGGGTACCCGCCGCAGGGCCCGACGGACGGCCTGACCTGCCGGTTCTGCGGCGGCTACCCGGCGGTGAACGCCACCGTCCGCGGCCACCAGGGCCTGATCGTGGCCTACCGGATGCTGCGGATGTCCGGCCCGTTCTGCCGCACCTGCGGCACTGCCACCGTGCGCGACATGTCCGCCCGGACACTGGTCCAGGGCTGGTGGAGCCTGATCTCGTGGCTGCTGACCCCGATCACGCTGCTGCTGAACCTCGGCCCGCACAACCGCATCAGCCGGCTGCAGCCGCCCGTCCCGGGCAGCCACGGCCCGCAGCTCGACCCGGGCGTGCCGCTGGCCCGCCGCCCGCACATGGCGATGCTGCTGGTGCCGGTCTCGCTCGCGGTCACCGTCGTCCTCGCCGCCACCGGGGTGCTCGGCCCGTCGAAGAACGACGACCCGAGCAACCCGATCACCGCGGCGCCGTCGCCGTCCCCGTCGGCGTTCACCTTCACGCCCTCGCCGCCGCCGGCCTTCCCCTCGCCGACCTTCACGATGCCGGTGCTGCCGAGCATCACCCTGCCGCCGATCACCACCCCGACCGACGACGCGGACAGCGTGGACACGGCCAAGGCGGGCGACTGCCTGCGCAACGAGAACGGCCCCGCCGGTGAGACCACCGACACCCACCCGAAGGTCTCGGTGCTGCCCTGCACCGACACCAAGGCGCAGTACAAGGTGATCTACAAGTACCCCGCCACGTCCGACGAGAAGGTCTGCGAGAAGCAGCCCAAGTCGGACAGCTGGTACACCCGCACCTACACCAACTTCCCGTCCCTGAACTACGTGCTCTGCCTGAAGAAGCTCAAGTAGCCCGCCGCACGCGCGAGGGGTGGCCCCGGCCGAGTGCCGGGACCACCCCTCGCGTCGTGTCAGGAACCGGAGCCGGCGTCAGCCCTGCTGCCCGGCCCACCAGGCGCGCAGCGCCGAGACCGCCTCGTCGTGCTCCATCGGGCCGTGCTCCAGGCGGAGTTCGAGCATGTGCTTGTACGCCCTGCCGACCGACGGACCGGGCTTGAGGGCGAGCAGCTCCATGATCTGGTTGCCGTCCAGCGCCGGGCGGACGGCGTCCAGCTCCTCCTGCTCCTTCAGCTCGGCGATCCGCGTCTCCAGACCGTCGTAGGTGCGGGAGAGCGTGGCCGCCTTCTTCTTGTTGCGGGTGGTGCAGTCGGAGCGGGTCAGCTTGTGCAGGCGCTCCAGCAGCGGCCCGGCGTCGGTGACGTAGCGGCGCACCGCGGAGTCGGTCCACTCGCCGCCGCCGTAGCCGTGGAAGCGCAGGTGCAGCTCGACCAGGCGCGAGACGTCCTCGGTGAGCTCCTTGGAGTACTTGAGCTCCCGCATCCGCTTGCGGGTCATCTTGGCCCCCACCACCTCGTGGTGGTGGAAGGAGACCCGGCCGTCCGACTCGAAGCGGCGGGTGCGCGGCTTGCCGATGTCGTGCAGCAGCGAGGCCAGCCGCAGGGTGAGGTCCGGGCCGTCCTGCTCCAGCGCGACGGCCTGCTCCAGGACGGTCAGCGAGTGCTCGTAGACGTCCTTGTGCCGGTGGTGCTCGTCGCGCTCCAGCCGCAGCGCGGGCAGCTCGGGCAGCACGTACCCGGCCAGGCCGGTGTCGACCAGCAGCCGCAGGCCCTTCACCGGGTGCTTGGCCAGCAGCAGCTTGTTGAGCTCGGCCTGGACCCGCTCGGCCGAGACGATGGTGATCCGCTCCGCCATCGCGGACATCGCGGCGACCACCTCGGGCGCCGGGTCGAAGTCGAGCTGGGCGGCGAAGCGGGCGGCCCGCATCATCCGCAGCGGGTCGTCGGAGAAGGACTCCTCCGGGGTGGCGGGGGTGCGCAGCACCCGGGCCTCCAGGTCCTCCAGGCCGCCGTGCGGGTCGACGAAGCCGCGGCCCGGCAGGTCGACGGCCATCGCGTTGACCGTGAAGTCCCGGCGGACCAGGTCCTCCTCGATGGTCTCGCCGTAGGTCACCTCGGGCTTGCGGGAGGTGCGGTCGTACGCCTCGGAGCGGTAGGTGGTGATCTCGATCAGGAAGGAGCCCTCGGGGGTGTCCTTGCGGGCACCGACGGTACCGAAGGCGATGCCGACGTCCCAGACCGCGTCCGCCCAGCCCTTGACCAGCTTGAGCACCTGCTGCGGGCGGGCGTCGGTGGTGAAGTCCAGGTCGTTGCCGAGCCGGCCGAGCAGCGCGTCCCGGACCGAGCCCCCGACCAGCGCCAGCCGGTGACCGGCCGCCTCGAAGCGGCGGGCGATCTCGTCGGCGACCGGCGACACCCGCAGCAGCTCTTGCAGCCCCAGGGTCTGGGCCTCGCTCAGGCCTGGGACGGCCCGGGCGGCGGTGCTGGGACGGTCGGTGCGCGTGGTGGGCTCATTGGCAGTGGACACGGCTCACAAGGGTACGTGCCCCGGCAGGTCAACCGCCCGCGCGTTTTGGGCGTCTCACCCCACAGCCCGCAACACTGCACCGCAGGCTGCATCGTTACCATGCCGGTGGACGAGTCTCGGGCACCGGACAGGGGATGCGGTGCCGCGTGCCGCCACGGCCCGCGGAACTCCTGCGCCGGCGGTGCGGCGACGGCGTCGGGCGAACGCTCCCGAGCGTCGAGAATGGCAAGAGCTCCAATCGAGGGACGTCGGGCGCGACCGCGCCGGACGGGACGAACAGCATCAGCAGCAAACGATCGAGAACGGCGAGGGCGAAGCGAGTGAGCGAGCCGGCACGGCACTCGGGCCTGGGGGCGCACCGACAGCCTGGACGGGCCGAACGCCCCACCGGGGGACGTCATCCGGTCCGCCGGGCGGGCCTGCGCCTCGCCGCCGCCTGCGCGGCCGCCCTGACCTTCTTCACGGCCGCCCCGGCCGGCGCGCTGCCGGCCGGCGGCAACCCCCGGCCGGCCGCGGACTCCACCGCCTCGGCCGAGTACCCGGTGGTCCTGAGCATCGAGTCGCTGGCCCCGCAGGTGGCCGTGCCCAACGGCACCGTGACGATCACGGGGCACGTCACCAACGCCGGCAAGTCGGCGCTGAAGGGCGCCCACGCCGCCGTCCGCAAGCCGTACTCCGGCAAGCCGCTGGACCGGCGCAGCGACCTGGCGAACGTGGCCGGCCGCACGACGCCGATCGGCACCGACGGCGTGGAGCTGGACAGCCCCCAGTACGCGCTGCCCGAGCTGAACCCCGGCCAGACCCTGCCGTACACGCTGAGCGTCGCGGTGAACGACCTCGGGCTGTCCTCCAGCGGGGTGTACGAGCTCGCGGTGGACGCCTGGGGCTCGACCGCCGACAACTCGCACGACCGGGCCCTGGGCATCGCCCGGAGCTTCCTGCCGTACAACCCGGGCGGCGCCGAGGCGCAGCCGACGAAGGTCGCCACGCTCTGGCCGCTGGTGCACGCGCCGGTGCTGGCCGCGCAGACCGTCGCCGACACCGGCGACCAGTCCACCTCGGTGCTGCGCGACGACAGCCTGGCCGCCGAGTTCGCCCCCGGCGGGCGGCTGTACGAGCTGGTCGACACCGGTTCCAAGCTGCCCGGCCTGACCTGGGTGATCGACCCGGACCTGGTGGACGCCGCGTTCGCGATGGCCAAGCCCTACCGGGTGCAGAACCCGGGCACCGAGTCCGCGGGCAAGCCGGCCAGGGACGACAACACCGTCCCGGGCACCGGCACGGCCGCCGCCACCGCCTGGCTGGACAAGCTGCGGGCCGCCGTCGCCAAGCCGGACAGCCAGGTGGTCGCGCTGCCCTACGCCGACCCGGACCTCGCCTCGATCGCGCACAACGGGGCCGACCTGCCCGGCATGTCGACCGCGCTCAACAAGGCCGCGACGGCCGGCCGGCTGACCGTCGAGGGCCGGCTCTCCGTGGACACCCGCTCCGACGTCGCCTGGCCCTACCAGGGCTACGTCGACCAGCGGATCACCGGCCTCGCCCAGCAGGCCGGCAGCGGGCTGGTGCTCGCCAACGGGGCGAGCATGCCGGAGCCGGACTCGCTGAACTACACCCCGAGCGCGGTGCGCCCGATCGGCAACGGGCAGAGCGCGGTGGTCGCCGACGAGACGGTCTCCGGGCTGTTCCAGCAGGACCTGAGCTCCGCGAAGGACCAGACCGACGCGACCCAGCGCTTCCTCGCCGAGACCTTCGCGATCACCCACGAGCAGCCGCAGAACCAGCGCGGCCTGCTGGTCATGCCGTCGCGCGAGCTGAGCGTCAACACCGCCAAGGTGCTGGCGAACGCCCTGCAGGCGGCGGCCGGCAAGTGGATCGCCCCGACCAAGCTGGACGGGGTGGCCCAGTCCTCGCCCGACCCGAAGGCCAACACCGGCGTCCCGGCCGCGGCCGACTACCCGACCCAGGCCCGCGCCTCGGAGCTGTCGGCGGCCGACCTCAGCGGCACCGACCGCATCCAGTACGACCTGGACACCCTGATGCGGGTGCTCACCCTGCCGCAGCGGGTGCGCGGCCCGTTCAACGCCGCCATGGCCCGCTCGCTGTCCACCGAGTGGCGCACCCGGGCACCGGCCGGCGGCGCCTACCGGCAGGGCGTCAAGATGTACCTGCAGGAGCTGACCAAGGCCGTCCAGGTGCCGCCGAAGCGCGTGGTCACCCTGGCCGGCGACACCGGCCAGCTGCAGGTCAGCGTCCGCAACGACCTGACCCAGACGGTCACCAACCTGAAGCTGGTGCTCACCTCGACCCAGCCGAACAGGCTGCGGGTGAGCAAGGAGGAGGAACTGGTCCTCCCGGCCTCGCAGAGCGCCACCCTCCGCTTCCAGGCCGAGGCGCACAACAACGGGCCGGTCAACATGACCGCCCAGCTGTGGACCACCGGCCCCAACCCGCGGGCGTACGGCGAGGCCCAGACCTTCAGGGTCGAGGTCACCTCGGTGACCAACGGCGTGCTGTACGTGTTCGCGGGCGCCGGCCTCCTGCTGCTGCTGGCCGCGCTGCGCTTCATGCGCCAGCGCAAGCGCCGGGACGGCCGGCCGCACGAGGACGGCGACCAGCCGGTCGGGGACGCCCCGCAGGCGGACGGCGGGGCCGTCGCGGAGCCGGAGGCGGACGGGGCCGACGGGACGCCCGGGGACAGCGGGTCCGACGGGTCCGGGCCGGCGGACGACTCCGCTGGTGACGGTCCCGCGCAGACACCGCGCGGCAGCAGCCCGGATGGCCGGGATAGGGCCGCCAGTGATGAGAAGGTTGGTCCTTGATACCGCCGACCCCCCGTGACGCCGGGCCGGCCTCCCCCACGACAGCGAAGAGGTGACATGACCGGGCGCAGCGAGGAGCGGCCGCCGGGCCGCGGTGAGAGCCGGCCGGGTGCCGAGTCGCCGTCCGGCGACTGGTACGTGGCCGACACCTACGCCCAGGACCCGTACGCGGCCGACGCGTACGGGACCCCGCAGGACGGCCAGGACCCGTACGGCCTGCGGGCCGGGCGACCCGCCGGGCCGGAGCAGCAGGCCGCCGCGTACGACGTGCCGCCGCAGCTGCCGCCGCAGGGCGGCGGCTACCCGATGCCGGTGCCGCCGACCCCGTACCCGGCGGCGGAGCAGTTCTCGCCCCCGGTGCCGCCGACGCAGCCCGGCTGGGACACCCCGCCACAGGCCGGTTGGCAGCCGGAGCAGCCCGCGGCCCCGGCTCCGGCCGGCGGCCGGTGGGGCGGTGCCGAGCAGCAGCAGTCGCAGCCACAGCAGCCACAGCAGCCGCAGCAGTGGGAGCCGGGCCCGGCGCACTCCGCCTGGGACAGCGAGACCACCGAGTACGTCGGGGTGGACGCGCTGTTCGGTGGCCGGCAGGCGCAGGCCGCGGCCCCGCCGCCGGTCCCGCAGCCCGCCCCGGCCCCGCAGACCGCCCAGCCGGGCACCCCGGGGGCCGTGCCGCCCGGCGCGCAGGCCGGTCCCGCGCCGTACCCGCCGGTGGTCGGCTACCCGGGGCAGCCGCAGCACGGCGGTCCGGGCGGGCAGCGCCCCTTCGTGCCGCCGATCGAGTTCGACCCGCCGCTCTCCGAGGAGGAGGCCACCATGCAGGTGGCCGCCGTCGCGGTGCCCCCGGCGGTCGAGCCGCTGGCGGATCTCGCCGAGGAGCACGCCGCGCAGCCGCAGCCCGCGGAAGCCCCGGCGGCCGGCGGGGGCGGCAAGGTCGCCAGCCTGCTGAACTCCAGCGCGATCATGGCGGCCGGCACCCTGGTCTCCCGCGGCACCGGCTTCGTCCGGACCATGGTGATCACCCTGGCCATCGGCGTCGGCGTGATGGGTGACTCGTACAACGCGGCGAACACCCTGCCGACCCTGCTGTACATCCTGATCGGCGGCGGCGCGCTGAACGCGGTCTTCGTGCCGCAGCTGGTGCGCAGCATGAAGAACGACGAGGACGGCGGCACCGCGTACGCCAGCCGGCTGCTCACCCTGGTGATGGTCGGGCTCGGCGGCGTGGTGTTCCTGGCGGTGCTCGGCGCACCGGTGCTGGTCCAGCTGATCGCCCACCCGATGATGTCCAACCCGGAGCGGGCCGACACCACGGTGGCGCTGGCCCGCTACTGCCTGCCCACGATCTTCTTCATGGGCATCCACGTGGTGATGGGCCAGATCCTCAACGCCCGCGGCCGGTTCGGCGCGATGATGTGGACCCCGGTCCTGAACAACATCGTGGTGATCTTCACCTTCGCCGCCTACATCTGGGTCTACGGCGGGTTCGGCACCACCCACGTCACCCCGGAGGCCGTCTCGCCCGAGGGCGTCCGGCTGCTCGGCCTCGGCACCCTGATCGGCCTGGTCGTCCAGTCGCTGGCGATGATCCCGTACCTGCGGGCGGCCGAGTTCCGCTTCCGGCCCCGCTTCGACTGGCGCGGCCACGGCCTGGGCAAGGCCGCCCGGCTGGCCAAGTGGACGTTCTTCTTCGTGCTCGCCAACCAGGCCGGCTACCTGGTGATCACCCAGCTGTCGACCAACGCCGGCGACGCCGCCGCGGCGGCCGGCCACACCGGCGTCGGCCTGGCGGCGTTCTCCAACGCCCTGCTGATCTGGCAGCTCCCGCAGGCCGTGATCACCGTCTCGATCATGAGCGCGGTGCTCCCCCGGCTCTCCCGGGCGGCCGCCGACGACGACGCCGGAGCCGTCCGCGACGACATCTCCTACGGTCTGCGCACCACCGCGGTGGCGGTCGTCCCGGGCGCGTTCCTGTTCCTGTCGCTCGGTCCGGTGATCGGCCGTTCGATCTACGCGGTCGGCGGCAACCAGTCCGTCCTGAACGACGCCACCAACGTCGGGCTGATGCTCTCCGCCTTCGCCCTGGGCCTGATCCCGTACTCGGCCCAGTACGTGATGCTGCGCGGCTTCTACGCCTACGAGGACACCCGGACCCCGTTCTCCAACACCGTCTGGGTCGCCGTCTGCCAGGCGACCTTCTCGGTGCTGTGCTGGCTGCTGCTGCCCGCGCAGTGGACGGTGATCGGCATGGCCTTCGGTTACGGGTTCGCCTACGCCATCGGGGTGATGGTGGCCGTGCCGAAGCTGAAGAAGAAGATCGGCGGGCTGGACACCAAGCGGATCGGCAGGACGTACAGCCGGCTGGCCGCCGCCTGCGTCCCGGCCGCCCTGGTGGGCCTCGGCGCCAGTCTGGCGGTCCAGCAGGTGCTCAGCGGCTGGCCGGGGAGCATCGCCTCCCTGGTCGTGGCCGGCGGCCTGCAGCTGGGGGTCTTCGTGCTCATCGCGAAGCGCCTGCGGATCGAGGAACTGAACGCCATGCTGGGCATGGTCCGCGGCCGACTGGGCCGCTGACCGTCGCTTCGACGGCCGGACGAGCGGGCGCCCTGACCGGGCGTCAACCGGAGCGAACAGCTCCGCCGCTCGTCCGGCCTACTGCTGGGCCGCCGGCCGAGCCGGTGCAACCCGGCGGCGAGGTGGCGACCCGGTGTCCTATCTGCACCACATCTCTCCACCGGTGGGCAACCGAGCGGGGCCCTCAGAGGTCGTACCCGGGGGAGAAGAGTGGGCACAATTGTCCTGGAGCACGGGGCCGCCAAACCCCCGGACTCCAGCGACTCTCTCAGCCGGGGCGACACAAGGGGAGGCAGGACCACGGTGGCTGATGGCACCAAGGCGGTCGTCGACACGTCGGCAGCTGACACGGCGGCGGACGAAGCCGCGCTGGCCGCGGCGATCGACGGGCTCGCCGTCGCGAAGGACGCCGACGGGCGCGCCTCCGCCGGCGGCAAGGGCGCCTCCACCGCTGCCGCCGTTCCCGGGCGCACCGCCGGTGACGTCGACGGGGACACCCACGACGGCCCCGACGGGGGATCCGGGAGCTCCACCGACTCCGGTGACCCCGGTGGCTCCGACCACTCGGACGACTCGGACGCGGACCGCGACCCGGACGGTCCGCGGACCGCCGGCCCGGCGGTCTCCGTCAGCGAGGAGACCTCGGAGATCACCGCGCCGCTCTCGGTCCAGGAGATCGCCGCCGAACTGGCCGCCGGCGCAGCGGGGAAGAAACCCGCCCCCGCGCAGGCCCCCGCGAAGCGCCGTCCCACCGACCCGCAGCCCACGGTCGACCCGCGCGACACCGCCACCCTCCCGCGCACCCTTCCCGCCCCGCAGCGCCGCAGCGGCGACATGATCGGCCACCGGTACCTGCTGGAGGAGTGCATCTCCCAGACGGACACCTTCAGCAGCTGGCGCGCCGTCGACGAGAAGCTGCGCCGGGCCGTCGGCGTCCACCTGATGGCCTCCGGCCACCAGCGGGCCCGCAAGGTGCTGGCCGCGGCCAAGTCCGCCGCCCTGCTCGGCGACCCGCGCTTCGTCCAGGTCCTGGACGCCGTCCAGGAGGGCGAGCTGGTCTACGTCGTGCGGGAGTGGCTGCCGCACTCCTCCGACCTGGCCAAGCTGCTCGCGGACGGCCCGCTGGAGCCGCACGAGGCGTACCAGATGGTCCGCCAGGTCGCCGACGCGGTCGCGGCCGCCCACCGGCGCGGCCAGGCCCACCTGCGGCTCACCCCGCGCTGCGTGCTGCGCACCGACAGCGGCCAGTACCGGATCAACGGCATCGCGGTGGACGCCGCCCTGCGCGGGCTGCCCGTCGAGGGGACCACCGAGGACGCCCAGCGCTCCGACACCCGTGCGATCGGCGCCCTGCTGTTCGCCGCGCTCACCCACCGCTGGCCGTACCCCGAGGACCGCTACGACCTCCGGGGCCTCCCGAAGGGCCTCCAGAACGTCGCGCCGGACCAGGTCCGCGCCGGCGTCCACAAGGGCCTGTCCGAGCTCGCGGCGCGCGCCCTGTTCGACCACCCGCCGCACCACGCCGAGCCGATCACCACCCCGGAGGAGCTGGTCCGGGCGATCGCACAGCTGCCCCGGATCCGCCGGCCCGAGCCGGAGCTGCCCGCCTACCCGGCGCCGCCCCGGCACAACACCCACGCCCTGCCGACGGCCCCCAACCCGACCCGGGTCGCCGACACGACCGTCGCGCCGCTGCCCGCCTCCTCCCGCCCGGCCTCGACCCGGCGCGCCCGGCGGCGGCTGCGGCGGGTGGCCAAGGCCACCGCCTGGACCGTCGCCCTGGGCGCCATCGGCGTCGCCTCCTGGCAGTTCGTCGACAACCTGCGCAACAACAACAACGGCGCCGTCGCCTCCCCGCTGCCCTCGGCCAGCAGCGCCGCGCCGACCACCCCGCACCCGACGACGCACACGCCGGTGCCGATCGCGATCAAGGAAGCGCAGTCCTACAACCCGCTGGGCGACGGGCCGGAGGGCACCGAGAGCATCGGGAAGTCCATCGACGGCGACCCGAACACCGCCTGGACCACCGGCTGGTACTACGACCAGTTCGGCCCCAAGGCGCCCGCCCTCAAGCCGGGCACCGGCCTGCTGATCGACCTCGGCTCGCCGCAGTCGGTCTCTGCGGTGAACGTCCAGTTCAGCGGCGGCGAGCAGGCCGCGGAACTCCGCCTGCCCACCCCGGCCGCCGCCGCCAACCCGATGGCGGCCAAGCCGGACGGCTTCACCGTCGTCGGCAAGAAGAGCGGGACCAACGTCGAATACACCCTCGACAACCCGGTCACCACCCGCTACCTCTTGATCTGGCTGACCAGCCTGACCAAGGATTCCGACAGCAAGTTCCGCGGCCACGTCGCCGAGGTCAAGGTCTCCGGCTGACCCGACGGCCGGGGCCGCCGTCGGGCGGCAAGCGGACACGGCGAGGACGAAGGGGTGGCGGTGAGGGACAGCGTGGACCGGACGGACGACGACGCGGCGCTGCTCGCCCGGCACGTGGCGGGCGACCGGGAAGCCTTCGGCCTGCTGGTGAACCGCCACCGCGACCGGCTCTGGGCGGTCGCCCTGCGTACCCTGGGCGACCGCGAGGAGGCCGCCGACGCGCTCCAGGACGCCCTGGTCTCCGCGTTCCGCGCCGCCGCCGGCTTCCAGGGCCGCTCGGCCGTCACCACCTGGCTGCACCGGATCGTCGTCAACGCCTGCCTGGACCGCGCCCGCCGCAGTGCCACCCGCCGCACCACGCCGCTCGACGAGGACCCGCAGCGGCTCGACACCCTGGTCGGCGCCGCCGAGCCGGCCGACTCCCCGGTGGTCCGCGCCGAGCTGCACCGCGAGGTGACCGCGGCCCTCGACGAACTGCCCGTCGAGCAGCGGGCCGCGCTGGTCCTGGTCGACATGCAGGGCTACCCGGTCGCCGAGGCCGCCGAGCTGCTGGGCGTCCCCGTGGGCACCGTGAAGAGCCGCTGCGCACGCGGCCGGGCCCGGCTGCTCCCCCTGGTGCGGCACCTACGCGAGAACGACGACGGGCCGGATGTTTCACGTGAAACACCGGGCGCCCCGGGTTCGGCCCCACCACGGCGGGGCACTCCGGGGAACCCGACGGCGCCCCGCACCGTCACAGGGACGAGCCCGAACACCGGTCGGACGGTTCTGGAAGGAGACGCGAGCACACGATGACCGCCCCCCTCCCCTCCCCCGACCCCACGGGGGACCACCCCCCGGTCGAGCAGCTCGCCGACCTCGCCGAGGGACTGGTCGAGTCCCCCGGGGCCGTCACGGCGCTGCGCCGGCACCTGGACGGCTGCGCCGAGTGCCGGGAGACCGTCGACGCCCTCGTCGAGGTCCAGGCGCTGCTCGGCGACGTGGAGACCCCGCCGATGCCCGCCGACGTCGCCGCCCGACTGGACGCCGCGCTGGCGCAGGCCGCCGCCGGGGACGGCTCCCCGGAGGCCGCCGGATCGTCCGGGAGCGCCCCCGGGGACGACCGCGCGCCCGGGCACCGGCCGCAGCAGGCCCCGGCCGCCGAACGTCGGGCCGCCACCCCGGCCCCGCCCGCGCGGGCCGCCTCGGGGGCCTCCGCGCCGCCCGCACGGCCCTCCGGCGCCACCGGTCCGGGCCGCTCCCGCCGCCGACGGTTCGCCCTGCTGCTCGGCACCGCGGCCGCCCTGGCCGCCCTCGGCCTCGGCGGGGCCCTGCTCCTGAACCCCGACGACAACTCCGGCGGCCCCTCGGTCACCGCGGGCGCCCCGGCGGGCACCGCCGCCGCCGACCAGAGCGCCCGCACCCCGCACACCGCGAGCACCGGAACCACCTACCGCACCGACGAACTCGCCACCCAGGTGCAGCAGTTGCTGGCCCGATCGGAGACCCCGCCGGGGTTGCGCCCGACCGGGCAGGCCAAGCCCCAGAGCGTGCTGCCCGCCGAGGGCGCCCGCCCGGAACCGTCCGCCTCGGCCTCCCCGGCCGCCTCCCCGCCGCCCTCGCCGTCCTGCCCGGCCCCGGCCCCCGGCACCCCGCTGGCCACCGACCAGGGCAACTACGACGGCGCCCCGGTCGACGTCCTGGTCTACCCGGTGCCCGGCCGGGTGGACCTCGTGGACGTCTACCTGCGGTCCCCCGACTGCGGTCCGGTGGTCCTGCACCAGAGCGTTCCCAGCCGCTGACCAGTGGTTCCCATGCGATCCACGTCCGGCACGGCACGCCGCTCCCGGAGTCCGGGCACGTGGTACTGATCCGCCTGGGAATGCGAGACACTGGTCAGTCGTTGTCCCGGGCGGCGGAGCAGGACCGCCCTCCCCGCAGCAAACGCGGGTCGCGATGCGAACCAGGAGAAGCAGTGAGCGACGTCCGTAACGTGATCATCATCGGTTCCGGCCCGGCCGGGTACACGGCTGCGCTCTACACGGCCCGTGCCTCCCTCAGGCCGCTGGTCTTCGAGGGGGCCGTCACCGCCGGTGGTGCGCTCATGAACACCACCGAGGTCGAGAACTTCCCGGGCTTCCGGGACGGCATCATGGGCCCCGAGCTGATGGACAACATGCGGGCCCAGGCCGAGCGCTTCGGCGCCGAGCTGATCCCCGACGACATCGTCGCGGTCGACCTCACCGGTGACATCAAGACCGTCACCGACTCCGAGGGCAACGTGCACAGGGCGCGCGCCGTGATCGTCACCACCGGCTCCCAGCACCGCAAGCTCGACCTGCCGAACGAGGACCGGCTCTCCGGGCGCGGCGTCTCCTGGTGCGCGACCTGCGACGGCTTCTTCTTCCGCGACCAGGACATCGCGGTGGTCGGCGGCGGTGACACCGCCCTGGAGGAGGCGACCTTCCTCTCCCGCTTCGCCAAGAGCGTCACGATCATCCACCGCCGGGACACGCTGCGCGCCTCCAAGGCGATGCAGGAGCGCGCCTTCGCGGACGAGAAGATCCGCTTCGAGTGGGACAGCGCGGTCGAGGCGATCCACGGCGACCCGAAGCTGACCGGCGTCACCCTGCGCGACACCACCACCGGTGAGACCCGCGAGCTGGCCGTCACCGGCCTGTTCATCGCGATCGGCCACGACCCGCGCACCGAGCTGTTCAAGGGCCAGCTGGACCTCGACGCCGAGGGCTACCTCAAGGTCGAGGCCCCCTCGACCCGGACCAACATCCCGGGCGTGTTCGGCGCCGGCGACGTCGTGGACCACACCTACCGCCAGGCCATCACCGCCTCCGGCACCGGCTGCTCCGCCGCGCTGGACGCCGAGCGCTACCTGGCCGCGCTGGACGACCTGGAGGCCAAGGCCGCCGCCGTGGCGGTCTGACCCCCGGGCCACCGACCCACCCCCTCGGGGGTGTTCCCCGTGGAACACCCCCGCCCCGGCCGGGCAGAAACAGAACGGGCCCACCCGTTGTTCTCCTGGCAGCAGCCCCCTCCGTCCGAACCCGAGGAGTTCCCGTGGCCGGCGCCACCACCACCGTCACCGACGCGTCGTTCAAGTCCGACGTCCTGGAGAGCGACAAGCCCGTGCTCGTCGACTTCTGGGCCACCTGGTGCGGCCCGTGCCGCCAGGTCGCCCCGATCCTGGACGAGATCGCGGCCGAGCACGGCGACAAGCTGACCATCGCCAAGCTCGACGTGGACGCCAACCAGGCGACCGCCGCCCAGTACGGCGTCATCTCGATCCCGACCCTGATCCTGTACAAGGGCGGCGAGCCGGTGAAGTCCATCACCGGTGCTCGTCCGAAGGCCGCGCTGCTGCGCGAGCTGGACGGCTTCATCTAGGTCGGACCGTCGACCGCACGGCGGCGGGGGGGGGGGGTCGGGGGGTGGTGGGGGCGCGCCGGGGTGCGTTGGGTCAGCGGCGCGCCGGCCCCGGGGCGGGCGCGCGCGCCGCGACGCCCCGCGAGCCCCCCCCCCCCCCCGCCGTTCTTCGTCCCGCTCCCGCGGTCCCCGCCGCGCCGCCTGCCCCCGGCCCGTTCAGAACGGCCGCAGCGCCGGCTCCTTGCGCCCGCCGCCGAGCAGCCGCTCCAGCGCCCCCTCCACGTCCCCGCGCCAGGAGAGCGTGGTCCGCGCCTCCAGCCGCAGCCTCGGGTAGCGGGCGTGCGGCCGGACGGTCCTGAAGCCGACCGCGAGCAGGTGGTCGGCCGGCAGCACGCAGCTGATCGGCAGCCTTCCGGCCGAGCCGAAGGCCTCGATCGCCCGCACCCCGCGCCCGATCAGGTCCTTGGCCACCGTCTGCACCAGCACCCTGCCGAGTCCCTGGCCCTGGTAGCCCGGCAGCACCCGGCTGACCATCAGCTGGACGGCGTCCGGCGAGACCGGACTGGTCGGGAAGGACTGTGAGCGGGGGACGTAGGC
The DNA here is from genome assembly GCF_042735475.1 of Kitasatospora sp. NPDC059577. Classification (NCBI taxonomy): domain Bacteria; kingdom Bacillati; phylum Actinomycetota; class Actinomycetes; order Kitasatosporales; family Streptomycetaceae; genus Kitasatospora; species Kitasatospora sp. NPDC059577. The sequence continues at coordinate 258,135 of NZ_JBHWBZ010000004.1, forward strand.
GGGCGGCGCGTAGAGCACGAACCCCGCGGGCCGGTCGTCCACGTAGACGAGCCGACCGCAGGAACCCCACTCCAGCAGCACCGTGGAGATCCACCCCTCCTTCTCCAGCTCCGGCTTCCCGGACTCCACCGCCTCCTTGGCGCTGACCGGATCCAGCTCCCAGAACACGCAGGAGCGGCAGCCGGCCGGGAGGTCCCCCAGGTTGTCCAGCGTCAGCGGAGCGATCCGGCGTCCCATGCCCGTACCTCCTCCTCCACCTCACGGTCGAGCATTCCCCCACGAACACCGATGGGTGCATGTTTCACGTGAAACAGCGCTCACGTGAAGCACGCACCCATCGGTCCGGTGCCCTCGGCCCGAAGCCCGGCTCAGCCCTGCGACAGCCGCAGACCGTCCTCGCCGGGGGCCATGCCCTCCAGGATCCGGTTGAGGTCCTCCACCGAACCGAACTCCAGCACCACCTTGCCCTTGCCCAGCTTGCCGCCGCGCTGCGAGACCTCGACCTTGACCCGGGTGTCGAAGCGGTCCGACAGCCGGCTCGCCAGGTCGTTGAAGGCCGGGGAGAGCAGCTTGCCCGCCTTGGGCGCCTGGCGCTTGGGGTTCTTCCCCTCCTCCGGGCGCATCAGCAGGACGATCTCCTCGACGTTGCGCACCGTGAGGGCCTCGGCCACGATCCGCGCGGCCAGCAGCTCCTGCTGCGCGGCGTCCGGCACCCCGAGCAGCGCCCGGGCGTGCCCGGCCGTCAGCGTTCCGGCCACCAGCCGGGTCTGCACGGTCGGGGGGAGCTTCATCAGCCGCAGGGTGTTGGAAACGTGCGCGCGCGAGCGGCCGATCCGGTCGGCCAGCTCCTCGTGGGTGCAGGAGAAGTCCCGCAGCAGCTGGTCGTAGGCGGCGGCCTCCTCCAGCGGGTTCAGCTCGGCCCGGTGCAGGTTCTCCAGGAGGGCGTCCAGCAGCAGCTTGTCGTCCTCGGTGGCCCGGACGATCGCCGGGATCCGCTCCAGCCCGGCCTCCCGGGACGCGCGCCAGCGGCGCTCGCCCATGATCAGCTCGAAGCTGTCGACGCCGACCTGGCGCACCACGATCGGCTGGAGCAGACCGACCTCCTTGATGGAGGTGACCAGCTCGGCCAGCTTGTCGTCGTCGAAGACCTCGCGCGGCTGGCGCGGGTTGGGGGTGATCGCGTCCAGCGGCAGCTCGGCGAAGTAGGCACCGGCCGGCTGCGCCTGCTCGGCCTGCTTCTCGGCGGCCGCCCGGGCCGCCACCGTGCCGCGGCCGCTCGGCAGCGGCGGCACCGCGCCCGGCGCCACCGGAGCGGCCGGTGCGGGCGCGGTGGGCGCGGGCTTCGCCGCCGCCGCCCCGCCGTCCACCGGCGCGGCGGGGCGGATCAACGCCTCCAGCCCTCGACCCAGACCCCTGCGACCACTCACTGATGACCCTCCGTCGTGCCGTGCTGTGCCACCGGGGCACCGTGCCCCTGCTGGCCGTCCCGCTGCTGACCCACCAGCGAGCCGCCCTGGCCCACCGCACGCAGCGCGAGCTCGCGGGCCGCCTCCAGGTAGGAGAGCGCCCCGGTCGAGCCCGGGTCGTAGGTGAGCACCGTCTGCCCGTAGCTGGGCGCCTCCGAGATGCGCACCGAGCGGGGGATCGCCGTGCTCAGCACCTCTTGCGGGAAGTGGGTCCGGACCTCTTCGGCGACCTGGGCGGCCAGCCTGGTCCGGGCGTCGTACATGGTGAGCAGGATGGTCGACACGTGCAGCGCGGGGTTGAGGTGGGCGCGCACCAGCTCGACGTTGCGCAGCAGCTGGCCGAGGCCCTCCAGCGCGTAGTACTCGCACTGGATCGGGATCAGCACCTCCTGGCCGGCGACCAGGGCGTTGACCGTCAGCAGGCCCAGCGAGGGCGGGCAGTCGATCAGGATGTAGTCCAGCGGCTGCTCGTACGCCGCGATGGCGCGCTGGAGCCGGCTCTCCCGGGCCACCAGGGAGACCAGCTCGATCTCGGCACCGGCCAGGTCGATGGTGGCGGGGACGCAGAACAGCCCCTCGACGTCGTGCACCGGCTGCACCACGTCGGCCAGGGGCTTGCCCTCCACCAGGACGTCGTAGATGGACGGCACGTCGGCGTGGTGGTCGATGCCCAGTGCCGTGGAGGCGTTGCCCTGCGGATCGAGGTCGACGACCAGGACGCGCAGCCCGTGCATGGCCAGCGAGGCGGCCATGTTCACGGTGGTGGTGGTCTTGCCGACCCCGCCCTTCTGGTTGGCGACCACGATCACCCGGGTGGCGGCGGGTCGGGGCAGACCCTCTCCCGCTCGGCCGATCGCCTGGACCGCAGCCTGGGCAGCCCGCGCGATGGGCGTGTCATCGATCTGGTCGATGGTCTCCGAGTCCTGCATGGGGGTCAGTGTTTCACGTGGAACCGGAGCGGCAACAGTCGCAGCCCGGAAGAGGCCGAGCCCGCGGCGGAGCCGCAAATCGAGACTGTCCGAGAGCGAGGGGCGACGTTTCACGTGAAACACCATGCCCGCTATGCCCTAAATCTGACGTTGCGACACTCCGGTGCCCCGGGGGTGCTCCACCGGACACCGGACGGGGGCCCGCCCGCCACCCCGGACGACGAGGGGCGGACGCCCCTCCCGTGGAGGAGGCGTCCGCCCCTGTCCGTGCGTGTCCGACGTCACCCGGTCAGCGGGTGCGGCGCCGCCCGCCCCGGCCGCGCTCGCCGTTGCGGGCGCTCGCGGTACGGCCCGCCCGGGCCGCCTTCGCCCGCCGGGTCGCCGCCTTCACACCGCCGGGGCTCTCCCCCGCCTTGACCTGGACCACCCGGGTCGAGGTCTCCAGGGTGCCCTCGCCGACCGAGATCACGCTCCACTCGACCGCACCCAGCTTGGCCAGACCGGCGCGCGAGTCGGCGAGCTCCTGCTCCGCGCTGTCCCCCTTGAGCGCCAGCATCTGGCCGTGCGGGCGCAGCAGCGGCATGCCCCAGCCGGCCAGCCGCTCCAGCGGCGCCACCGCCCGGGCGGTCACCACGTCGACCGCGAGCTTGCCGACCATCTCCTCGGCGCGGCCGCGCAGCACCGTGACGTTGTCCAGTCCCAGTTCCCGGACGACCTCCTCCAGGAAGGTGGTCCGGCGCAGCAGCGGCTCGAGCAGCGTCACCGAGACGTCCGGCCGGGCCAGCGCCACCGGGATGCCGGGCAGGCCGGCGCCGGAGCCGACGTCGCACAGGGAGGTGCCGTCGGGCAGCAGCTCGGCCAGCACCGCGCAGTTGAGGACGTGGCGGTCCCAGAGCCGGGGCACCTCACGCGGCCCGATCAGCCCGCGCTGGACGCCCGCGGTGGCCAGCAGCTCGGTGTACCGGACCGCGGCGTCGAAGCGGTCGCCGAAGACCTCCCGGGCGACAGCCGGTGCCTCGCCCGGCCCGGCCGCCTCGCTCGGCACAGTCACCTCGGCGGCCCGCCCCTCGGCGGCCGGGTCCACGTCCTCCCCCGGCCGGCCGGCAGCCGCGTTCTCCGTGTCCATCTCGACCTCTCCGATCCCCGGATCCACCGACCCGCTCAACGCACTGTTTCACGTGAAACGTCTCCCGCCGGGGCGCTCCCCGCGGAAGGGACGACGACCCCGCCCGCACGAGGCGGACGGGGTCGCGGGCGGGGTGGCGGGGCGGCCGCCCGGGGGGGGGGGTATA
>NZ_JBHWBZ010000004.1:261831-279711 GCF_042735475.1 Kitasatospora sp. NPDC059577
CTGGACCAACTCATTTTTAACGTTCAACGGCCCCCCGCGGGGGGGCTCCCGGCGTACGGGAGCCCCCCCCCCCCCGCCCGGGGGGGCGGGGGCCGCGTCCGGTGAAGCTCTCCGGCCGCCGTGGCGGCCGGTCATCGACCTGCCGGCCTCAGGCCGGCAGCACGACCACGCACCGCTGGGGCTCTTCGCCCTCGGACTCGCTGCGCAGACCGGCAGCGGCGACCGCGTCGTGGACGACCTTGCGCTCGAACGGCGTCATCGGCCGCAGCTTGACCTGCTCGCCGCTGCTCTTCGCCTGCTCGGCGGCCTCGGCACCGAGCGTGGCCAGCTCGGTGCGCTTGCGGGCCCGGAAGCCGGCAATGTCCAGCATGAGGCGGCTGCGCTCGCCGGTCTCCCGGTGGACAGCCAACCGGGTCAGCTCCTGCAGGGCCTCCAGCACCTCGCCGTCCTGGCCGACCAGGCGCTGCAGCGCGCGGTCGTTGCCGTCGCTGACGATGGAGACCAGGGCACGGTCGCCCTCGACGTCCATGTCGATGTCACCGTCGAGGTCCGCGATGTCGAGCAGACCCTCCAGGTAGTCCGCCGCGATGTCGCCCTCCTGCTCCAGGCGGGAGACGAGGTTCTCGTCGGCGCTGGCGGCGGCCTCGGCCTCGACGGCGGAGATGGTGCCTTCCGTCACTGATGGACTCCTTCGGGGATGGGCCCGTCGAACGGGCCGGGAACGAAGCTCTTCGCAGCTGTCACGTCAGGCCCCGGGACCGGGTCAGGACTTCTTCTTCGGCCGCTGGCCACCGCGCTTCGGCTGCTGCCGGGTGCCCTGCTTGGTACCGGCGGGCTTGGTCGCGGCCTGCTTGGCGGCCGCCGGCTTGGTCTCCGGCTCGGCCGGGACGGCGTCGGCGGGTTCCTCGGCCGGGGTGTCCTTGCCGGACTCGCCCTGCTGGCCGGCGGTGCCGTGCTGGCGCTGTGCCTTGGACTGCCGGCGGGGCTGCTGGCGGCGGGCCTGCACCGATTCCTCGACCACCGCGGACGCGGCGGACGCGGCGTTGAGCGCGTCCTTGGACGGGGGCAGCATCCCCCAGAGCGCACCCTTGATCTCCGTGCCGTCCGGACGCAGTCGGCCGGCCTTCTTCAGCCGGGCCTGGCGCTCCTCCCAGGCCTTGCTGCCCGGGGTCGGGTTGTTGTGGATGACGATCAGCTGCTGGCCCATCGACCAGACGTTGGTGGTCAGCCAGTAGACCAGGACGCCGACCGGGAAGTTGATGCCCATCACGGCGAACATGACCGGGAAGACGTACATCAGCATCTTCTGCTGCTGCATGAACGGCGTCTTCACCGTGAGGTCGACGTTCTTGGTCATCAGCTGGCGCTGGGTGACGAACTGCGACAGCGACATCATGATGATCATCACCGCGGTGACGATCTTGACGCTGGTCTCGGTGCTGCCGACGAAGGTCGCGGAGAGCGGGGCACCGAAGATGTGCGCCTTGCCGGCGCTCACCAGCAGGTCACCGTGGATGACGCCGATGTCCTGGCCCTTGGCGACCTTGGCGAGCACCCCGTAGAGGGCGGTGAAGAACGGCGCCTGCACGATGATGGGAAGGCAGCTGGAGAACGGGTTGGTACCCGCCTCCTTGTACAGCTTCATCATCTCTTCGGACTGGCGCTGCCGGTCGTTCTTGTAGCGCTCCTGGATGGCCTTCATCTTCGGCTGGATCGCCTGCATGGCCCGGGTCGCCTTGATCTGCTTCACGAAGAGCGGGATCAGGCAGATCCGGATGACGACCACCATCGAGGCGATGGAAAGACCCCAGGCCCAGCCACCGTCCGGGTTGAAGACGTGGCTGTACAGCGAGTGGAACTGGACGATGATCCAGGACACCGCTGTGTACAGGGGATTCAGGAAGGAGAAGGTCACCGGTCAGGCTCCTTGGACAGGTGGATCGGCCGTGCGGGGCCAATGGGCGCCGGGCCCTCGGGGTCCGGACCGGCGGGGGGTGCGGTCACCGGCACTCCGGCGGCGGACCGGCTCTGCAGCCAGTCTCGCAACCGCCGGTGCCACACCGGGTGCTTGCGCGGCGGGACGTGATCGACCCCGCCGGGCGTCCACGGATTGCAGCGCAGGATGCGCCACGCGGTCAGCCCGCCGCCCTTGACCGCCCCGTGCACCTTCACGGCCTCGTAGCCGTAGTGCGAGCAGGAGGGGTAGTAACGGCAGACCGGACCGAGCAGTGGGCTGATCGTCCACTGGTAGACCCTGATCAGACCCATCAGCAGGTACTTCATCGCCCTGCTCCCGTCGGCGCCGTGGCGGCGGGCTCAGCCTTCAGCAACCGCTTCAGCGCCGCGTCCAGGTCACGTTCGAGGTCCTGGTACGAGGCGGACGCGGCCTGGGGCAGCGCACGCACCACTATCAGGCTACCGGCGGGCAGCCTGGACAGACGATCACGGATGAGATGGCGCAACCGGCGCTTGACCAGGTTGCGAACGACCGCCGGGCCGACGGCCTTGCTCACGACGAAACCCGCACGCGCCGAAGGAGTCCCCTCGGCGACGTGCGGGCGGGAGTCGCTGGTCCGGTCGGTCTGCCCCTGCGGGTCACCGTCTCTGTTGAGATGGACGACCAGAAGGGGCCGGCCGGCCCGACGACCGCGTTTCACCGCGGTCGCGAAGTCCTGGCGCCGCCGCAGCCGATTCTCGGAGGGCAGCACAACAGACTCTGGCGCGGATCAGGCGGACAGGCTGGCGCGGCCCTTGCCACGGCGGGCAGCCAGGATGGCGCGGCCGGCGCGGGTACGCATACGCAGCCGGAAGCCGTGGGTCTTCGCGCGACGACGGTTGTTCGGCTGGAAGGTGCGCTTGCTCACTCGGGGGCTCCTGAGGTGAATCGTAGGATGACGGGGGGTCGCTTGGCCGTCACCGTGCGTCCGCGTGATCTCCCCTGATTCGGAAATCCGGCCCATCGCCCCAGTTCGGCTGGGGTCTGAGGCAATCCACGGCGCCCGTGCTGCGCGCCTTATGGAGCGGGTGGACCCGCGGACATGCGGCAGCGGCCATCGACAACTCGACCTGGTTACGGTACGCGGGACGGGGTCCGAGGGTCAAACCCGCCGTCTTCGACCCGGTTTACCCACAGCCTGTGGACAACGACTTGATCCGGCTCTGTTCGCTGACTACCGTTGCAGGACTTGTCTGGTTTGTTCTTGGAAAGCGTGCACCAGTGGCTGATGTCAACAGCGACCTCGTCCCGGTCTGGGCCAGGGTCGTCGAGCGGCTGGTCAGCGACCCCGATGTCGGGGAGATGGACAAACAGTGGGTGCAGCGCACCCAGCCGATGTGGATGATGCACGACACCGCCCTGCTGGCGACCCCGAACGAGCGGGCCAAGCAGGTGCTGGAGGGTCGGCTGCTGCCGCAGCTCACCGAGGCCCTCAGCCGCGAGCTCGACCGCCCGGTCCGGATCGCCGTGATGGTCGACGCCAACGCCGTGCCGACCACCCCCGCCCCCCAGGCCCCCGCCGAGCCGTACCCGGGCCCGGCCGAGGACGCCGGCGGCTACGGCGGCCAGGACTACCAGCAGCCCTACGAGCAGGACCAGCCGTACGAGCAGCGCCAGCCGTACGAGCAGGAGCAGCCGTACCAGCAGGACCCGGCCTACGGGCAGGACTACGAGCGCCCCCGCTACGACACCGGCGGCTACGAGCAGCGCCCCGCGCCCTACGGCGGCCCCTCCGCCGGCCCGCAGGGCTGGCCGGGCTACCAGGACCAGCCCGTCCGCTACGAGCCCGAGGAGCCCGCCTCCCGCCCCGCGCCGCGTCCCGTCCCGGGCCCGCCCTCGACCACCCAGGGCGACCTCTTCGGCGGCGCGTACGGCCCCGGCCCGAACGAGCAGCCGCGCGGCGGCGCGGGCCGCCGCACCGCCGGCTCCCGCCCCTCCGGCGGCCGCCCCGCGGAGAAGGCCGCCCCGGAGCGCTCCGCCGTCCCCGGCGTGCCCGCCCCGCCCGGCGCTCCCCCGGCCGGCGGCTCCCGCAAGGACGAGCCGGCCGCCCGGCTGAACCCCAAGTACCTGTTCGACACCTTCGTCATCGGCGCGAGCAACCGCTTCGCGCACGCGGCGGCCGTGGCGGTCGCCGAGGCGCCGGCCAAGGCGTACAACCCGCTCTTCATCTACGGCGAGTCCGGGCTGGGCAAGACCCACCTGCTGCACGCCATCGGGCACTACTCGCGCAGCCTCTTCCCGGGCACCCGGGTGCGCTACGTGTCCTCCGAGGAGTTCACCAACGAGTTCATCAACTCGATCCGGGACGGCAAGGCGGACACCTTCCGCCGCCGCTACCGGGACATGGACATCCTGCTCGTGGACGACATCCAGTTCCTCGCGAGCAAGGAGTCCACGCAGGAGGAGTTCTTCCACACCTTCAACACGCTCCACAACGCCAACAAGCAGATCGTCCTCTCGTCGGACCGGCCGCCCAAGCTGCTGACCACGCTGGAGGACCGGCTGCGCAACCGCTTCGAGTGGGGACTGATCACCGACGTCACCCCGCCGGAGCTGGAGACCCGGATCGCGATCCTGCGCAAGAAGGCGATCCAGGAGCAACTCAACGCTCCCGCCGACGTGTTGGAGTTCATCGCGTCCCGGATCACCCGCAACATCCGGGAGTTGGAGGGCGCGCTCATCCGGGTCACCGCCTTCGCCAACCTCAACCGGGCGCCGGTGGACCTGGAGTTGGCCGGGATCGTCCTCAAGGATCTGATCCCCGGCGGCGACGAGGACGCCGGCCCGGAGATCACCGCGCAGGTCATCATGCAGCAGACCGCCGCGTACTTCGGACTGGGCGTGGACGACCTCTGCGGATCCTCACGCAGCCGCGTGCTGGTGACGGCCCGCCAGATCGCGATGTACCTGTGCCGGGAGCTCACCGACCTGTCGCTGCCGAAGATCGGCGCGCAGTTCGGCGGCCGCGACCACACCACGGTGATGCACGCGGATCGCAAGATCCGCTCGCTGATGGCCGAGCGCCGCTCGATCTACAACCAGGTCACCGAACTCACCAACCGCATCAAGAGCTAGCGGCTGCCGCACCCGCGGCCGGAGGGCGTCAGGAGCGATCCTGACGCCCTTTTTCGCGCATCCGCAGGTGTGCACCGCGCGCCGGCTGGGCAGGAACCCGGTGGACGGACGGTCCACCAGTCCACAGCCCGCGCCGAACAACTGACCGGTGATTCGAAAACCCGGGGCGCGCAAGGCCGTTGTCCACAGGGCGGGTGGCTTCTCCACCGTCCACAGGCCGGGGAGCCCGGAGTTATCCAGAATTCGTCCACAGGCCCGCCGCCGCTACGCTCTTCCGCGCAGGTCAGGTGCCTGTGGACTTGTGCACAACGGTTATCCACAGGGTGTGGACAATTGACGGGCCACCAGTGGGCCGTCCGGGTTGTCCACCGGTTGTCCCCAGGGCCGGGCCGGTTATCCCCAGGTTGTCCACAGCGGCGTCCACAGTTCGACAACCGTGTGTCGTCGTTCATACCCTGGTGTGAAAGGCGTCACGAAAAGTTGACCGGCGCCCGTGGATAACCGGGCCCGGATCTGGGGACAGCCCTGGGGATAACCTGTGGATACCCTGCGTGCCCTGTGGGTAACGCTCGGCTGTCCACAGCGCGGCCTGCCCGTCCACAGCCGCCGTCCACAGCGGCTGTGGACAAAATTCGGGCCCTGACCTGCGGAAACGGGGTTATCCACGGTTTCCACAGGCCCTACTACTACCACTACACAGATAGACCGTGGACTTGCTTTCAAAGTGGGTGGGTCCCGAATCTGTGGACAACGCGTCCGGCCGTGGACCCCGACATCTGTTCGGCTTGCTTCCGCCCGTCTGCCCCGTCTGTCGGCGGAGTACGTCAGACTGTCCTTGCGACTGGAAGCGGAGTGAGCAGAGCTCGGCGGACAGGCGGACCCACGATCAAGATCAGACGAACCAGAGTGCGAGCGGGAGCGCTCGATCCAGGAGGCGGTTACCGGTGAAGTTCCGGGTGGAGCGTGACGTCCTCGCGGAGGCGGTGGCCTGGGCTGCCCGCAGCCTCCCGGCACGGCCGCCGGTGCCGGTGCTGGCCGGCCTGCTGCTGACGGCGCAGGAGGGCAGCCTGGCGCTGTCCGGCTTCGACTACGAGGTCTCGGCCCGGGTCGAGCTGGAGGCGGACGTCGAGGAGGCCGGCACCGTCCTGGTCTCCGGCCGGCTGCTGAACGACATCTCCCGCAACCTCCCCAACCGGCCCGTGGAGATCTCCACCGACGGCCAGCGGGTCAGCGTGGTCTGCGGCAGCTCCCGCTTCACCCTCCCCACCCTCCCGGTGGACGAGTACCCGACGCTGCCCCAGATGCCGACCGCCACCGGCACCGTCGCCGGGGACGTCTTCGCCTCGGCCGTCAGCCAGGCCGCGGTCGCCGCCGGCCGGGACGACACCCTCCCGGTGCTCACCGGCGTCCGGGTCGAGATCGAGGGCGACCGAATCACCCTGGCCGCCACCGACCGCTACCGCTTCGCCGTCCGCGACCTGCTGTGGAAGCCCGAGCAGTCGGACATCTCCGCGGTCGCCCTGGTCCCCGCCAAGACCCTGCAGGACATCGCCAAGTCCCTGGGCAGCGGCGACACCGTCTCCATCGCGCTGTCCTCGGGCGGCGCGGGCGAGGGCCTGATCGGCTTCGAGGGCGCCGGCCGCCGGACCACCACCCGGCTGCTGGAGGGCGAGTTCCCCAAGTTCCGCAGCCTCTTCCCGACCGAGTTCAACGCGGTCGCCGCGATCCAGACCCAGCCCTTCCTGGAGGCGCTCAAGCGCGTCTCGCTGGTCGCCGAGCGCAACACCCCGGTCCGCCTCAACTTCGAGGAGGGCGTGCTGACGCTGGAGGCCGGCTCGGGCGACGACGCCCAGGCCACCGAGCGGATCGAGGCCTCGCTGGAGGGCGACGCCATCTCGATCGCGTTCAACCCGGGCTACCTGGAGGAGGGCCTCAAGGCCATCGACTCCGCCTACGCCCAGCTCAGCTTCACCACCCCGACCAAGCCCGCCCTGCTCAGCGGCAAGGTCTCGGTGGACGCCGAGGAGGACAAGGCCTACCAGTACCTGATCATGCCGGTCCGCCTCTCCGGCTGATCCCCGGGAGCGGCATGATCCCGGGGGTGTGGGGGTCGCTCCCCACAGGGTGGAGCATGCCGGTCCGCCTCTCCGGCTGACCCGGTCCGCCCCCGGCTGATCCCGCCGTACGCGTCCCGTCCACAGGCTGTGCACACCCGCTGTGCACAGCCTGTGGACGTCTCCCCCGGTCGGCCTGACCACAGGCGGGCGCCGATGGTTCAGCGCGTAGGCTCAGGGCGTGCGGCAACGGCGCCGCCGGCAGGCACGTCACCACAGGTAAGGACTTGGTCATGGAGCTCGGCCTCATCGGTCTCGGCAAGATGGGCGGCAACATGCGCGAGCGGATCCGCCGCGCCGGCCACACCGTCATCGGCTACGACCGCAATCCGGACATCTCCGACGTCGAGAGCCTGCAGGAGCTCGTCACCAAGCTGCAGGGCCCGCGCGTGGTCTGGGTGATGGTCCCGGCCGGTGCCGCGACCCAGGCGACCGTCGACGAGCTCGCCGAACTGCTCTCCCCCGGCGACGTGGTCGTCGACGGCGGCAACTCGCGCTGGACCGACGACGTCAAGCACGCCGAGACGCTGGCCGCCAAGGGCATCGGCTTCGTCGACTGCGGTGTCTCCGGCGGCGTCTGGGGCCTGGAGAACGGCTACGCGCTGATGTACGGCGGCGACGCCGAGCACGTCGCCCGGGTCCAGCCGGTCTTCGACGCGCTCAAGCCCGAGGGTGACTTCGGCTCGGTGCACGCGGGCGCGGTGGGCGCCGGCCACTTCGCCAAGATGGTCCACAACGGCATCGAGTACGCGATGATGCAGGCCTTCGCCGAGGGCTGGGAGCTGCTGGAGGCGGCCCCCGAGGTCACCGACGTGCGCGAGGTCTTCCGCAGCTGGCAGGAGGGCACGGTCATCCGCTCCTGGCTGCTGGACCTGGCCGTCCGGGCCCTGGACGAGGACGAGCACCTGGCCAAGCTGCGCGGCTGGGCCGCGGACTCCGGCGAGGGCCGCTGGACCGTCGAGGCCGCGATCGACCACGCCGTGCCGCTGCCGGCGATCACCGCCTCGCTGTTCGCCCGCTTCGCCTCCCGGCAGGACGACTCGCCGCAGATGAAGATGATCGCCGCGCTGCGCAACCAGTTCGGCGGCCACGCGGTCGAGTCGAAGTAGTCCCCACCGGGGCGCGAGCCCCGGTCCATCCACAGAAGGCGGGCGCAGTCCACAGCCATGCACGTCGCGCACCTGTCGCTCGCCGACTTCCGGTCGTACGCCCGGGCCGAGGTTCCCCTCGACCCGGGCGTGACGGCCTTCGTGGGGCCCAACGGCCAGGGCAAGACCAACCTGGTCGAGGCGATCGGTTACGTCGCCACCCTGGGCAGCCACCGGGTCGCGACCGACGCCCCGCTGATCCGGCTGGGCGCCGAGCGGGCGGTGATCCGCACCTCGGTGGTGGACCGCGGCCGTTCCACCCTGGTCGAGCTGGAGCTCGCCCCGGGCAAGGCCAACCGGGCCCGGATCAACCGCTCCGACAACGTCCGCCCGCGCGACGTGCTGGGCCTGCTGCGCACCGTGCTGTTCGCTCCGGAGGACCTCAGCCTCGTCAAGGGTGACCCGGGCGAGCGCCGGCGCTTCCTGGACGAGCTGCTGACCGCCCGTGCGCCCCGGCTGGCCGGTGTGCGGCAGGACTACGAACGGGTGCTCAAGCAGCGCAACGCCCTGCTGAAGACCGCCGCGATGGCCCGTCGGGCCGGTGGCGGCAAGGGCGCGGACCTGTCCACCCTGGAGGTCTGGGACGGTCATCTGGCGCGCGCCGGAGCCGAGTTGACGGCCTTCCGGATCCAGCTGGTGGCCGCCCTGCAGCCGCTGGTGACGGCGGCCTACGGGCAGTTGGCCCCCGGTGGCGGCGAGACCTCCCTGGAGTACCGCAGTTCCTTCGAGGGCGAGCTGCCGACCAGCCGGGAGCAGGCCGAGGAGCAGTTGCTGCGGGCGCTGCAGGCGGTCCGCAAGCAGGAGGTCGACCGCGGCCTCACCCTGGTCGGCCCGCACCGCGACGAGCTGGTGCTCAGGCTCGGCCCGCTGCCCGCCAAGGGCTACGCCAGCCACGGTGAGTCCTGGTCGTACGCGCTCGCGCTGCGGCTGGCCTCGTACGAACTGCTGCGGTCCGACGGTGGCGAGCCGGTGCTGATCCTGGACGACGTGTTCGCCGAGCTGGACGCGGCCCGTCGGGACCGGCTGGCGGAGCTGGTGGCCGACGGCGAGCAGGTGCTGGTGACCGCGGCGGTCGCCGAGGACGTGCCGAAGGCCCTGGCCGGTGCCCGGTTCGCGGTGGCCGACGGGGCCGTGGACCGCGTCGACGCCTGACCGTCCGGCCTCCCGGCCGCAGGACGACCACCGCCGCGATCCGCGGCGTCCGGGCGCTCACGTAGGCTGGAAGGCTCGACGGGCGCGCGACCGTGACCGTTGTCCACAGGCTGGGGAAAGGAGATCGCCGTGAGCGATCCGGCGGGGACCGAACGCCCCCTCCCCGGGCCCGGCGCCCCCGAGCCGACCGGTGCCGACCTCGCCCGCTCCGTGCTCCGGGCGGCTCGCGCCCAGGCCCGCCAGCGCGGTGAGCAGGTCCAGCAGAAACGTGAGGCCAAGCGGCACGGGCTGCGCAGCGGAGCCCGTTCGGACGGCCGGGACCCGGTCCCGCTGGGGGCGGCGCTGAACAGGTTGCTGACGGAGCGCGGCTGGGAGTCCTCGGCCGCCGTCGGCGGGGTGATGGGGCGCTGGCCGCAGATCGTCGGCCCGGACATCGCCGCGCACTGTCACCCCTCTTCCTACGACGAGGCGGCCGCAGTGCTCACCGTGCAGTGCGACTCCACCGCATGGGCCACTCAACTCCGTTGGCTGGCGCGGCAGTTGGTGGCCCGTCTGAACCACGAGCTGGGCCACGGCACGGTCAAGACCATCAAGGTGCTGGGCCCGGCCGCACCCGCCCGCGGCTACGGCCGGCTGCGCGCGCCGGGGAGCAAGGGGCCGGGCGACACCTGGGGGTGACGGGTGCGCCCGCCCGTCCCCCGGGGGGCGGATCGGATGGCGATCTTCCGGAACCCCTGACAGCCCTCCCAGGCGCTCTGGGGCCCCCGGGCGAGTATCGGGACACGTGCGGAGGGGATTCAGGGCGGCGTATCTGCCTTCAAGGGCTGCCAAACGCCCATCTCTGTCAGTCGTACCGGTAGACTGAGAGCCAAACACTGTTGCTAGTGGCAACCGAGTCTAAACGCCGTGGTCGCACGCTCGCCCGCACGGGGCGGGGATGCGGCCCGTGCTGTGCCAGAGAGGGCGCTTCGTGGCCGATTCCGGCAACCCCAGCCAGACCCCAGACCAGTCCGACCAGGCTTCCTACACCGGTAGCAACATCCAGGTGCTGGAAGGCCTCGACGCCGTCCGCAAGCGCCCCGGCATGTACATCGGTTCCACCGGCGAGCGTGGCCTGCACCACCTGGTGCAGGAGGTCGTGGACAACTCCGTCGACGAGGCGATGGCGGGGTACGCCGACACCATCGACGTCACGATCATGGCCGACGGCGCGATCCGCGTCGTCGACAACGGCCGAGGCATCCCGGTCGACATCGTCCCCGGCCAGGACAAGCCGGCCGTCGAGGTCGTGCTCACCGTCCTGCACGCCGGCGGCAAGTTCGGCGGTGGCGGCTACGCCGTCTCCGGCGGTCTGCACGGCGTCGGCGTCTCCGTCGTGAACGCGCTGTCCACCAGGCTCTCCGTGGAGATCCACAAGGACGGCAGCATCTGGACCCAGGACTACAAGATGGGTGCCCCGGCCGCCCCCCTGGCCAAGGGCGAGGCGACCGAGCGGACCGGCACCACGGTCACCTTCTGGGCCGACGCCGACATCTTCGAGACCACCGTCTACTCCTTCGAGACGCTCTCCCGGCGCTTCCAGGAGATGGCCTTCCTCAACAAGGGCCTGTCGATCTCGCTGACCGACGAGCGCCCGGAGCACGTGGACGAGGAGGGCAAGCCGCTCACCGTCACGTACAAGTACGACGGCGGCATCGCCGACTTCGTCGCCCACCTCAACTCCCGCAAGGGCGAGGTCATCCACCCCTCGGTGATCGACTTCGAGGCGGAGGACAAGGACAAGGCGATCTCGGTGGAGATCGCGATGCAGTGGAACTCCTCCTACACCGAGGGGGTCTACAGCTTCGCCAACACCATCCACACGCACGGCGGCGGCACCCACGAGGAGGGCTTCCGCGCCGCGCTGACCGGCCTGGTCAACCGCTACGCGCGGGACAAGAAGCTGCTCCGCGAGAAGGACGACAACCTCTCCGGCGAGGACATCCGCGAGGGCCTGACCGCGATCATCTCGGTCAAGCTCGGCGAGCCGCAGTTCGAGGGCCAGACCAAGGACAAGCTCGGCAACACCGAGGCCAAGACCTTCGTCCAGAAGGTCGTCCACGAGCACCTGAACGACTGGCTGGACCGCAACCCCACCGAGGCCTCGGACATCATCCGCAAGTCCATCCAGGCCGCCACCGCGCGCGTCGCCGCCCGCAAGGCCCGCGACCTCACGCGTCGCAAGGGCCTGCTGGAGTCCGCCTCGCTGCCGGGCAAGCTCTCGGACTGCCAGTCCAAGGACCCGTCCGAGTGCGAGATCTTCATCGTCGAGGGTGACTCCGCCGGCGGCTCGGCCAAGCAGGGCCGCGACCCGCGCACCCAGGCCATCCTGCCGATCCGCGGCAAGATCCTGAACGTCGAGAAGGCCCGGATCGACAAGGTGCTGCAGAACACCGAGGTCCAGGCGCTGATCTCGGCCTTCGGCTGCGGCATCCAGGAGGACTACGACGAGTCCAAGCTGCGGTACCACAAGATCGTCCTGATGGCCGACGCCGACGTCGACGGTCAGCACATCCGCACCCTGCTGCTCACCCTGCTGTTCCGCTTCATGCGGCCGCTGGTCGAGTCCGGCTACGTCTACCTCGCCATGCCGCCGCTGTACAAGATCAAGTGGGGCAAGGACGACTTCGAGTACGCCTACTCCGACCGCGAGCGCGACGCGCTGATCGCGGCCGGGGTCGGGGCCGGGCGCCGGCTCCCCAAGGACGACGCGATCCAGCGCTTCAAGGGTCTCGGCGAGATGAACGCCGAGGAGCTCCGGGTCACCACCATGGACGCCGAGCACCGGCTGCTGCTCCAGGTCACCCTGGAGGACGCCGCCCGCGCCGACGAGCTGTTCTCCGTGCTGATGGGCGAGGACGTCGAGGCCCGCCGCTCCTTCATCCAGCGCAACGCCAAGGACGTCCGCTTCCTGGACGTGTGACGCCTGCAGCCCAGGCCCCGCACGTACCAGTCCGCGTGAAAGGAAACTGACCACCAGTGGTCGACGACAACCGTCCCGAAGGCGAACAGCCCGAGACCCCCGAGGCCGCCGAGGCCACCGCCCAGGCGACCATGCGGATCGAGCCGGTCGAGCTCGAGACCGAGATGCAGCGCTCTTACCTCGACTACGCGATGAGCGTGATCGTCAGCCGAGCGCTGCCCGAGGTCCGCGACGGCCTCAAGCCGGTGCACCGCCGCGTGCTCTACGCGATGTACGACGGCGGGTACCGCCCCGAGAAGGGCTACTACAAGTGCGCCCGCGTCGTCGGCGACGTCATGGGCAACTACCACCCGCACGGTGACACCTCGATCTACGACACCGTGGTCCGGCTGGCCCAGCCGTGGTCGCTGCGGATGCCGCTGGTGGACGGCAACGGCAACTTCGGGTCCCCGGGCAACGACCCGGCCGCGGCCATGCGCTACACCGAGTGCAAGATGATGCCGCTGGCCATGGAGATGATGCGCGACATCGACGAGGACACCGTCGACTTCGCCGCCAACTACGACGGCCGCTCGCAGGAGCCGACCGTCCTGCCCGCGCGCATCCCCAACCTGCTGGTCAACGGTGCCACCGGCATCGCGGTCGGCATGGCCACCAACATCCCGCCGCACAACCTCCGTGAGGTCGCCTCCGGTGCGCTCTGGGCGCTGGAGCACCCGGACGCCTCCAACGAGGAGCTGCTGGAGGCCCTGATCGAGCGGATCAAGGGCCCCGACTTCCCCACCGGTGCGCTGATCGTCGGCCACCGCGGGATCGACGACTACTACCGCACCGGCCGCGGCTCGGTCACCATGCGCGCCGTCGTCGAGGTCGAGGAGATCCAGGGCCGCCAGTGCCTGGTGATCACCGAGCTGCCGTACCAGGTCAACCCGGACAACCTCGCGCTGAAGATCGCCGACCTGGTCAAGGACGGCCGGGTCGCCGGCATCGCCGACGTCCGCGACGAGTCCTCGTCCCGCACCGGCACCCGCCTGGTGGTCGTGCTCAAGCGCGACGCGGTCGCCAAGGTCGTGCTGAACAACCTGTACAAGCACACCGAGCTGCAGACCAACTTCGGCGCCAACATGCTGGCCCTGGTCGACGGCGTGCCGCGCACCCTGTCGCTCGACGCCTTCATCCGGCACTGGGTCAACCACCAGGTCGAGGTCATCGTCCGGCGCACCACCTTCCGCCTGCGCAAGGCCGAGGAGCGCGCCCACATCCTGCGCGCCCTGCTCAAGGCCCTGGACCTGATCGACGAGGTCATCGCGCTGATCCGGGCCTCGGCGAGCGCCGACGCCGCCCGCACCGGCCTGATGGGCCTGCTCGACATCGACGAGCTGCAGGCCAACGCCATCCTGGAGATGCAGCTCCGCCGCCTGGCCGCCCTGGAGCGCCAGCGGATCACGGACGAGCACGACGAGCTGCAGCGCAAGATCGACGAGTACAACGCGATCCTGGCCTCGCCGACCCGCCAGCGGGAGATCATCTCCGAGGAGCTCACCGCGATCGTCGAGAAGTACGGCGACGACCGGCGCTCCACCCTCATCCCGTCCGACGGCGACCTCTCCATCGAGGACCTCATCGCCGAGGAGGACATCGTCGTCACGATCACCCGTGGCGGCTACGTCAAGCGGACCCGCTCCGACCTCTACCGCTCGCAGAAGCGCGGCGGCAAGGGCGTGCGCGGTGCCCAGCTGAAGCAGGACGACATCGTCGACCACTTCTTCGTGACGACGACCCACAACTGGATCCTGTTCTTCACCAACAAGGGCCGGGTCTACCGCGCCAAGGGCTACGAGCTGCCGGACGCCGGCCGCGACGCCCGCGGTCAGCACGTCGCCAACCTGCTGGCCTTCCAGCCGGAGGAGCACATCGCCCAGGTGATGGCCGTCCGGACGTACGAGGACAAGCCGTACCTGGTCCTCGCCACCCGGGCCGGCCTGGTGAAGAAGTCCCCGTTGAAGGACTACGACTCCCCGCGCTCCGGCGGCCTGATCGCGATCAACCTGCGCCAGGACGAGGAGGGCCGGGACGACGAGCTGATCGGCGCCGAGCTGGTCTCCTCCGAGGACGACCTGCTGCTGGTCTCCAAGAAGGCCCAGTCGATCCGCTTCACCGCGACCGACGACGCCCTGCGGCCCACCGGCCGCGCGACCTCCGGCGTCAAGGGCATGGCCTTCCGCGAGGACGACGAACTGCTCTCGATGAACGTCGTCCGTCCGGGCACCTACGTCTTCACCGCCACGGACGGCGGGTACGCCAAGCGCACCGGCGTGGACGAGTACCGTGTCCAGGGACGCGGCGGTTACGGCACCAAGGCGGCGAAGATCGTCGAGGGCCGCGGCTCGCTCGTCGGCGCACTCGTGGTCGACGAATCCGACGAGATCATGGCGATCACCCTCTCGGGTGGGGTGATTCGCACAAGGGTTTCCGAGGTTCGTGAAACCGGACGTGACACGATGGGCGTCCAACTGATCAACCTCGGGAAGCGTGACGCGGTCGTGGGCATGGCCCGCAACGCGGAAGCCGAGGACGAGGAGACTGCGGAGGACGAGGTCGCTGGCACCGAGTCCACCGAGACGGCCGAGGGTACGGAGACGGTGGTCGACGGAGACGTCGAGGCCTGAAACGAACCGCAGACCGGTGATGCCGCGTCCACAGAGAGGACGCGGCGCCACCGGACGCCGACCAGTTCCGGGCAATCCCGCCGGGCGCTGGATGACGAGTGACGAAGCAGGGCGGCGCCGCCGCCCTGGTGGGAAGTGCGGGAGGACCAGGTGAGTGGAGCCACGGGTGCTGCGGGAGGAACCTCCGGCGGCCGTCCGGGCGCGCAGGGCGGGGGGTCGTACGGCGGCGTACCGCAGCCGCCGACCGAGCACTCGGCCGCGTCCACCTCGCTGATGCCGTCGGCCGGGGGCGCGGGTCAGAGCGGCGCGACCTACGGCGGTCAGACGCCTCCGCCGCCGGGCGCCGCGGCGCCCGGCTCGGGGGGCTTCTCCCAGCCGACCACGTACGCCAAGGGGCAGCCGACCCCGGCCCGGGGCACCCGGACCTCCGGCAACACGCCGCCGGGCGGCACCCCCGTCCCCGGGGCGGCCCGCCGCCCCGCCGGCGCGCCCGCGGCGGCCGGTCCCGGCCTCGGCCGGACCCGCAAGGCCCGGCTGCGGGTGACCAAGGTCGACCCGTGGTCCGTGATGAAGGTCAGCTTCCTGCTGTCGCTGGCCGTCGGCATCATCATCATCGTGGCCTCGGCCGTGCTGTGGATGACGCTGGACTCGCTCGGCGTCTTCGACTCGCTGAGCAAGACCCTCAAGGACGTCACGGGCTCCGACAGCACCGGCGGCGTCAACCTCATGGACTACGTCGGCTTCGGCAAGGTGATGACCTTCACCACGCTGATCGCCGTGGTCGACGTCGTCCTGCTGACCGCGCTGTCCACCCTCTCCGCGTTCATCTACAACGCGGCGGCCGGCTTCACCGGCGGCGTCGAGCTGACCCTGGCCGAGGAGGACTGATCCCGACCGGGTCCTGACCCGCGCTCAGTTCCCCGTCCACGGACGGAATGTACGGGCCCCACCGGCTGTTGCAGCCGGTGGGGCCCGTTCGGCATTCGGGTGACAGCCGGCACCCCGCGGCGTGCCGCCCGGAAGCCGGTCGGCCGCGGTGGGATTAGCTGGGTGGCGCCCGTTCCGCGCCTGGGAGTGCCGCAGGCCGCCCCCGGTCCGCCCGACCGGGCCGGGTGGGTTCAGCAGGACGACTGGACGGAGGCGCGCGGTGGCGAAGCTCGCAGGTCAACTGGTCGAGGCCCTGGAAGGGCTGCTGGGGGTTCCGGTACCGCTGCGGGTCCGGGTCTGGGACGGCAGCGTCGCCGGGCCGCCGGGGGCGCCCACCGTGGTCCTGCGCAACCGCCGGGCACTGCGCCGCGTGCTCTGGCAGCCCGGCGAGCTGGGCCTCGCCCGCGCCTACGTCGCCGGGGACCTGGAGGTCGCCCCCGGCACCGACCTCTACGAGGTGCTCTCGGCGGTCGGCCGGTTCGCCGAGCGGCCGGAGATCCGCACGCTCGCCCTCGGACCGCGCGACGTCCTCGGCGCCGGGGGCCGCCGGGTCCTCGCGGCCGCCCTGCGGGCCGGGGCGCTCGGCCCCGAGCCGGCGCCGCCCCGGGAGGAGGTCAGCAGGGCCCGGGAGCGGCTGCACAGCCGCAACCGGGACCGCGCGGCCATCAGCCACCACTACGACGTCGGGAACGACTTCTACGGCCTCGTGCTGGGCTCCTCGATGGTCTACTCGTGCGCCTACTGGACGCCGGGGGCGAAGAGCCTGGAAGCCGCCCAGGAGGCCAAGCTCGACCTGATCTGCCGCAAGCTCGGTCTGCGGCCCGGGATGCGCCTGCTGGACGTCGGCTGCGGCTGGGGCTCACTCCTGCTGCACGCGGCGGAGCACTACGGGGTCGTCGCGGTCGGCGTGTCCATCTCCACCGAACAGGTCGCGCTGGCCCGCGCCCGGGTCGAGGCGGCCGGCCTGACCGACCGGGTCGAGGTCCGGCTCCAGGACTACCGGGAGATCACGGACGGGCCGTTCGACGCGATCTCCAGCGTCGGGATGGCCGAGCACGTCGGCTCCGAGCAGTACCGGATCTACGCGGAGGGCCTGTACCGGCTGCTGGCCCCCGGCGGCCGGCTGCTCAACCACCAGATCGCCCGCCGCCCCGACCACCCCGGTGAGCCGCACCGCACCAGCCCCTTCATCGACCGCTACGTCTTCCCCGACGGCGAGCTCTCCCCCGTCGGTTCCACCGTGGCCCGGCTGGAGGAGGCCGGCTTCGAGGTCCGGGACGTCGAGTCGCTGCGCGAGCACTACGGGCTGACCCTGCGCGAGTGGGTGGCCAACCTGGAAGCGCACTGGACGGAGGCCGTCCGGCTGGTCGGCCGGGGCCGGGCCCGGGTCTGGCGGCTGTACATGGCGGCCTCCGCGCTCGCCTTCGAGCAGAACCGGATCGGGATCAACCAGGTCCTCGCCGTTCGCGGCACCGAGGGCGGGTCGGCGGGCCGCCCCCCCCCCCCCGCGGGGGGGGGGGGGGCGGCGCCCCCCCCCCCCCCCGCGAGGAGTGGCTGCTGCGCCCCGCCGCCGGCGCGCCGCAGCTGTTCGCCGGGATCCCCGCCGCGGCCCCGGCCGATCCGGATTTGGGGGATCGGCCGTCGGTCCGCTAATCTTTCAGTGCGGCAAGGGCCTATAGCTCAGACGGTTAGAGCGCTTCCCTGATAAGGAAGAGGCCACAGGTTCAAGTCCTGTTAGGCCCACCACCGCGAAGGCCCCGGAGTGATCCACTCCGGGGCCTAGGTAGTTTTAGCGGAGCGGCGGGATTACTGGAGGGGTTCTGTTCGGCTGGGGCCA
>NZ_JBHWBZ010000005.1:0-16429 GCF_042735475.1 Kitasatospora sp. NPDC059577
TTTGTTTTTATGAGCGGGGCCGCCTCAGATTAATCCGCTATACCGTGGGGGAGTTGTGGGTCCCCCCCCCCCCGCGGGGGGGGGAACGACGGCTCTCGGCGTCGACGGGGGTGCTCAGCTCGACCGGACCGGCGGCCCGTCCGGTCGGACCGGCCCCCTCCCCGGGTCGCCGGCCGGCGCCTTGACCGGGTCGCCCGCCGGCGCGTTCGCCGGCCCCTTCGCCGACCCGGCAGCAGGCCCGGCAGCGGGCCCGGCTGTCGGCTCCGCCGTCGCGGCGGCGGGCTGACCGTCCTCCCGCATGGCCGCCGTCTCGGACTTCAGGATGCGCATCGACTTCCCCAGTCCGCGTGCCATCTCGGGCAGCTTCTTGGAGCCGAACAGCAGCACCAGGACGGCCACCATCACCAGCAGGTGCCAGGGTTCCAGACCATTGCGCAGCATCGCCGCCTCACCCGGCCTTTCATCGTCGTGACCGGGGCCGCGCGCTCGGCGGCCCGGGTCGTCTCGGGGTGGTTTGGGTGGCTTCACCGTAAAGCTTGACTGATTTTTCAGTCAATGCGAGAGTTCAGGAACGGCGCCGCCGGACGACCGCGTCCACCAGAACGCCCCCGTCCGCCGCCCATCGGCGCCACACGGGCCGCTCCCCGGAGCCCCGCCCTCCCTCGCCGGACCGGATCCACCCCCAGCCCCACCGGAGTTCAGCGTGTCCCAGTCCCCCCTCGCCCGCCGCACGGTGCTGCGCTCCCTCGCGGGTGCCGGCGTGATCGCCCTCGGCGCGAGCGCCTGCGCGGCCTCCGGCGACGACCCGGCCGACCCCGCGACCCCGTCCTCCACCGCCACCGGCCGGCCGCCCGCGGAAACGCCCGCGCAGCCCCCGGCACCCGCCCCCGCCGCCGGGCGACGGCTCGGCGGCGAGTGGGAGAAGCACGAGCGGACCTTCATGGCCTGGCCCGCCTCCGAGAACGTCTGGGGCGAGCAGCTCGGCGCCGTCCGCAAGGACATCGCCTCCGTCGCCCGGGCCATCGGCGGGCGCGAACCGGTGGTCATGCTCGTGCGCCCCGGCCAGGAGGGTTCGGCCCGCAACGCCTGCGGCTCGGACGTCGAACTGCTCTCCGTCCCCGTGGACGACCTGTGGGCCCGCGACACCGTGCCGGTGTTCGTCGAGGAAGGCGGCAAGGTCAAGGGCGTCGACTTCAACTTCAGCGGCTGGGGCGGCAAGCAGGAGCACACCAACGACGCCCGGATCGCCCACGCGGTCCTGGAGAAGTACGGCATCGAGCGGCTGGAGACCCCGATCACCGCCGAGGGCGGTTCCTTCGAGACCGACGGCCAGGGCACCCTGATGGTCACCGAGAGCTCCGTCGTCAACGACAACCGCAACCTCGGCCGCACCCGCGACCAGGTCGAGTCGGAACTCAGGAAGGCCCTCGGCGTCACCAAGGTGATCTGGCTCGCCGGCGTCAAGGGCAAGGACATCACCGACGCGCACGTCGACTGCCTCGCCCGCTTCGCCGCCCCCGGCGTCGTCTTCCTGGACCGTGCCTTCCCCGGCACCCCGCCGGACGTCTGGTCCCGCTCCGCCGACCAGGCCCGCGCCGTCCTCGCCGAGGCCACCGACGCGACCGGCAGGAAGCTCAAGGTGATCGAGATCAGCCAGCCGGACCCGGACCGGATCACCGGCCGCGGCGACTCCTTCGTCTCGTCCTACATGAACTTCTACATCGGCAACAAGGGCGTCTACCTGCCGCTGTTCGGCGACGCCCGGGCCGACGGCCACGCCCAGGAGATCTTCCGGGACCAGTTCCCCGACCGGGAGATCGTCCCGGTGCGGATCGACACCATCGCCTCCGGCGGCGGCGGCATCCACTGCTCCACCCACGACCAGCCCGCCGGCTGACCCCCACCGCCCCGCACCGAGGGAGAAGGGACCCCCCGTGCAGCTGACCCCCACCGAACGCGACCGGCTGCTGATCTTCACGGCCGCCGAACTCGCCCGCGCCCGCCGGGCCCGCGGCCTGCGGCTCAACGTCCCCGAGGCCACCGCGCTCATCTCGGACACCGTCTGCGAGGCCGCCCGCGACGGGCTGCGCCTGGCCGAGGCCGTCGCGCGCGGCCGGTCCGTCCTGGCCGCCGACGACGTCCTGCCCGGCGTCGCGGACCTCGTCACCGAGATCCACGTCGAGGCCGTGTTCGAGGACGGCACCCGCCTCGCCGTGATCGCCGACCCGTTCGGCGGCGGCACCCTCGGCGAGGCCGCGCCCGGCGCCGTGCTGCCCGACGGCACCCCCGCGGCCGGGCCGGAGCCCGTCCGCACCCTCGCCGTGAGCAACACCTCGGAGGTACCGGTCTCGGTCACCTCGCACTTCCACTTCTTCGAGACCAACCCGCGCCTCGCCTTCGACCGCGCCGCCGCCTACGGCATGCACCTCGCGGTGCCCGCCGGCTCCTCGGTGCGCTTCGACCCGGGCGCCACCGTCGAGGTCGGCCTGGTGCCGATCGGCGGCGAGCGGGTCGCGATCGGCTTCGCCGGCCTGGTCGACGGCCCGCTGGACTCGCCCCGGGTCCGGCGCGAGGCGCTGCGCCGGGCCGCCGAGCAGGGCTACCTCGGAGCAGTCGACGACGGACAGGAGAACCAGCCGTGAGCAGCAGCATCGAAGCGTCCGAGTACACGGCCGTCCACGGCCCGCGCGCCGGGGACCGGGTCCGGCTCGGTGACAGCGGCCTGGTCGTCCGCGTCGAGTCCGACTCCCAGGCACCCGGCGACGAGTTCCTGGTCGGCTTCGGCAAGACCGCCCGAGACGGCCTGCACCTCAAGGCCGCGGCCGTCCGCGACACCTGCGACGTCGTCATCAGCAACGTCCTCGTCATCGACGCGGTCCAGGGCATCCGCAAGACCTCGATCGGCATCCGGGAGGGCCGGATCAGCGCGATCGGCCGGGCCGGCAACCCGGACACCCTCGACGGGGTGGACGTCGTCGTCGGCACCGGCACCACCATCGTCTCCGGCGAGGGACTGATCGCCACCGCCGGCGCCATCGACACCCACGTCCACCTGATGTCCCCGCGGATCATGGAGGCCTCGCTGGCCTCCGGCGTCACCACGATCATCGGCCAAGAGGTCGGCCCCGCCTGGGGTGTCGGCGTCAACTCCCCCTGGGCGCTGCGCCACGCCTTCAACGCCTTCGACGCCTGGCCGGTCAACATCGGCTTCCTGGGCCGCGGTTCGTCCTCCCACCCGGCCCCGCTGGTCGAGGCCCTGGCCGAGGGCGGCGCCTGCGGGTTCAAGGTGCACGAGGATATGGGCGCGCACACCCGGGCGCTGGACACCGCGCTGTCCGTCGCCGAGGTCCACGACGTCCAGGTCGCCCTGCACACCGACGGGTTGAACGAGTGCCTCTCCGTCGAGGACACCCTGCGCGTCCTCGACGGCCGCACCATCCACGCCTTCCACATCGAGGGCTGCGGCGGCGGACACGTCCCCAACGTGCTGAAGATGGCCGGCGTGCCGAACATCATCGGCTCCTCCACCAACCCCACCCTCCCCTTCGGCCGGGACGCGGTCGCCGAGCACTACGGCATGATCGTCTCCGTCCACGCCCTCCAGACCGACCTGCCCGGCGACGCCGCCATGGCCCGCGACCGCATCCGGGCCGGCACCATGGGCGCCGAGGACGTCCTGCACGACCTCGGGGCCATCGGCATCACCTCCTCCGACGCCCAGGGCATGGGCCGCGCCGGCGAGACCGTGCGCCGCACCTTCGCCGTGGCGGGCAAGATGAAGGCCGAACTCGGCCCGATGGCCGGCGACGGCCCGGACGACGACAACGAGCGCGTGCTGCGCTACATCGCCAAGCTCACCATCAACCCGGCCATCGCCCACGGCCTCGCCCACGAGGTCGGCTCGATCGAGCCCGGCAAACTCGCCGACATCGTGCTCTGGCGCCCCGCCTCCTTCGGGGCCAAACCGCAGATGGTGCTCAAGGCCGGCTTCCCCGCGTACGGCGTCACGGGCGATCCCAACGCCGCCACCGAAACCTGCCAACCCCTGGTCATGGGCCCCCTGTTCGGCGGCCACGGCGCCACCCCCGCCGACCTGTCGGTGGCCTTCACCAGCCGGGCCGCCGCCGAGTCCGGCACCGAACACCGCCCCTACGACTCCATGACGACCCGGCGCCGGCGCGTCGCCGTCCGGGGCACCCGCGGCATCGGCCCCCGCGACATGGTCCGCAACAACCGCCTCGGCGAGGTCCTCGTCAACGCCCGCAGCGGACTGGTCACCCTCGACGGCGCCGCGCTCCACTCCGAACCCGCCGACACCGTCCCGCTGAACCGCCTCTACTTCCTGTGAGCCGACGCGCCCCCTCCGAACCCCTCGGCGGGGGCGCGTTCCGCATTTCCCGCACGGCGCTGGGCTGCGGTGCGGGAAGTGCGCGCTGCCGTGCCGTGCCGCAAGACCGCACCCGTACCGTCCCCACCGTCGCGACCCGCCCTCCCCGACATCGGCAAGACCCCCAACTGCACTTCCACCACTGCCGCTTGAGACCCCACCGGGTCGGCGGCATCCTTGGCCGTCGGCCCGGCCCGGCGGTCCTCCAGCAGTGCTGGACGCGCCCTCCAGCCGTCGCCGACAGGCTGACGGCGACTGCCGAGAAGTGATCACTGCGGAGGAGGAGGCCAGATGCGGGTCGGCGATGTCTTCATCGAAGGAATCGGGATCTACCTGCCGGAGAAGCACGACGCGGCCAGGGCGGTCGAGGAGGGCGTCTACTCGGCCGAGGACTTCGCCGCGAACGAGATCGACGAGGTGCCCGTCGCCGGGGACATGGCGCCGGTGGACATGTCGGTGCACGCCGTGCGGCACGCCTTCGACAGGTCCGGGGCGGACCCCCGGGACGTCTCCTTCGTGCTCTACGCGACCGGCTTCCACCAGGGGCCCAACGGCTGGAGCCCGGCGTCGTACATCCAGCGGAACACAATCGGCGGCTCGGCGCCGGCGGTCGAGCTGCGCGGACACTGCACGGGGATGTTCAGCGCCATGCAGCTCGCCGTCGGACAGCTGCGCTCCGCACCGGAGAACGCCACCGTCCTGGTGGTCGGCTCGGACAACTTCTCCCAGCCGCTGGTCGACCGCTGGTCCCACCTGAACGGGATGGTCCTCGGGGACGCCGCCGTCGCGGTGCTGCTGTCCAAGCGGCCCGGCTTCGCCCGGCTGCGGTCGGTGGGCGTGCGGGCCGTCCCGCAGCTGGAGGAACTGCACCGCTCCGGCGTGCCGATCTGGCCGCCGACGACCGTCGAGGGCCAGACGATGGACCTGCGGGCCCGCAGCGCCCACTTCGTCCGGCACTCGCCGCTCGCCGCGGAGCTGAAGGACCTGCTGGTCGACGGGCAGCAGGAACTCAACGACCGCACGGTGGCCGACGCGGGACTGGACTCGATGTCTGACATCTCCTGGATCGGGCACATCAACGCCAGCCGCGCCGTGGTGGCCGAGCGCCTGCTTCCGCTGTTCGGCTTCACCGAGGAGCGCTCCACCTACCGACTCGGCCGCGACCTGGGCCACGTCGGCACCGGCGACCAGATCATCTGCTTCGACCGGCTCATCGAACAGCAGCTGATCAAGCCCGGCGAGACCTACCTCATGGCCGGCGTCGGCCCGGGGCTGCACTTCGGGACCGCGGTGCTGGAGTACCTCACGACACCGCCGTGGTCGGCCTGAGTGGCCGGCCGCACCCGCCCGGCCGCGGGTGACGAGGACGTCGCCC
This sequence comes from Kitasatospora sp. NPDC059577, assembly GCF_042735475.1. Lineage (NCBI taxonomy): Bacteria > Bacillati > Actinomycetota > Actinomycetes > Kitasatosporales > Streptomycetaceae > Kitasatospora > Kitasatospora sp. NPDC059577. The sequence goes on from NZ_JBHWBZ010000005.1 coordinate 5,763, forward strand.
GCTGGCGGGCGGAGCACGGCGCCGCGGTCCGCGACACCGTCACCGACAGCGGCCTGCCGGTCCGGCCGCTCTACGGCCCGGACGACCTCCCGCCGGACCACGCCGCCGGCCTCGGCGTGCCCGGCGCACCGCCGTACACCCGAGGCGTGTACCCCACGATGTACTCCGGGCGGCGGTGGAGCATCCGGCCGCTGGCCGGGTTCGGCACTGCCGAGGACACCAACCGCCGGATGCGGCTGCTGCTGGCCGAGGGTGCCACCGCCGTCAACACCGTCTTCGACTACCCCACCAACCGCGGCTACGACAGCGACGACGCCTGGGGCCGCGCCGACGCCGGGCTCGGCGGCGTGGCCGTCGACACCGTGGCGGACATGCGCGCGCTGTACGACGGCGTGCCGCTGGACCGGGTCAGCGTCTCGCTGGTGCTGTCCCACCCGGTGGCGGCGGGCGCGGTCCTGGCCATGCACCTCGCCGCCGCCGAGCAGGCGGGGTACGACCCGGCGGCGCTCTCCGGCACGCTGCAGAACGACTTCATGATGGAGACGGTCGTCCTGACCGCTCCGGACACGCTCGTCCCGCACTTCTCCTTCCGGCTGGCGATGGACGTCGTCGAGTACTGCGCCCGGCACCTGCCGCGCTGGCACCCGGTCAGCTTCACCGGCTACAACTACCGGGAGGCCGGCGCGGACGCCGTGCTGGAGGTCGCCCTGGTGGTCGCGAACGCGGTGGCCACCATCGAGGAGATGCGCGCCCGCGGGCTGGCCGTCGACGAGGTGGCCGGCTCGCTGTCCGCCTTCTTCACCGCGGCCGGCGACTTCTTCGAGGAGGCCGCGAAGTTCCGGTCGGCGCGGCGGGTCTACCACCGGGAGCTGACCGGACGCTTCTCCCCCGCCGACCCCCGCAGCACCCGGCTGCGCTTCCACGTGCAGACCGCCGGCTCCTCCCTGACCGCGCAACAGCCGCTCAACAACGTGGCCAGGGCCGCCCTGCAGGGCCTGTCGGCGGTGCTCGGCGGCGCACAGTCCCTGCACCTGTGCGCCTACGACGAGGCGCTGTGCATCCCGTCCGAGGACGCCGCGCTGACGGCGCTGCGCACCCAGCAGATCCTGCTCGCCGAGACCGGCGCCGCCCGGACCATCGACCCGCTGGCCGGCTCGTACTTCGTCGAGAGCCTCACCGACGAGTTCGACCGGCGGATCGGCGCCACGCTCGCGACGATCGACGCCCTGGGCGGGATCGTCGCCGCGGTCCAGCAGGGCTGGGTGCACACCGAGATCCTCGACCGGGCCTACCGCGACGTCGGCGACATCGACAGCGGGAAGCGCGTGGTGGTGGGGGTGAACACCGCGGACGGGGGCTCCCCCCAGTCGGTCGGCACCTTCACCGTGCCCGAGACGCTGCCCCGGCAGCGCGCCCGGCTCGACCGGTGGCGGCGGACCCGGGACGCGGCCGCGGTCTCGCGGGCGCTGCGGCGGCTCGACGCGTGCGCCGCGTCGGACGCCAACACCGTGCCCGCGCTGCTCGACGCGGCCCGGGCCGGCGCCACCCTCGGCGAGTGCTCCCAGGTCTTCCGGGACCGCCACGGGGGCTGGCAGCAGCCACTCGGCTGAGCACCGGGAACCGGGGGCCGACGAACGACGCGTCCAGGGACGAAGGGTCCAGTCATGCCGATCAAGGTCGTCATCTTCAAACCGGGTCTCGACTCGCACTACCGGGGTGCGCTGATCGTCTCCCGGTACCTCAGCGAACGCGGGATGGAGGTCGTGTACCTGGGCAACCAGCTGCCGGACGGCGCCGTGCGGGCCGCCGTGCAGGAGGACGCGGACGTGCTCGGGATCTCCAGCCTGTCGGGGAACCACCACGTCATCGTGCCCGCCGTGTTCGAAGCCCTGCGCGCCCAGGGCGCCGAGTCCATCCCGGTCGTGCTCGGCGGCATCGTCCCGGACGAGGACCGGCCCGCCATGGAGAAGGCCGGGGTCCGGGCCGTCTTCGGGCCGGGCACGCCACTGGAGCGGATCGCCGAGCAGGTCTCGCTGCTCGCCGGCCGGCCGGGCGGCTGACCCCGGCGGCACGGCACGGGGCCGCGGCGGCCCCCCCCGCGCCGGGGGGGGGGGGGGGGGGCGCGGCGGGGGGGGGGGGCGGGGCGCGGGGGGGGGGGCGCCCCGCGCGCTGCGCCCCCCCCGCCGCCCCCCCCCGGGGGCCGCGGCGGGCCCGCCCGCCCCCCCCTCGTCGTCGCGGACGCGAGGCCCGGCGCCGGTCAGCCCAACGCGATCCCCTCCAGCAGGTCACCGAGCAGTCCGGGCGAGGGCATGGCCGCCATCTCCCGGCGGATCCGCCCGGCCCCCTCCCGGAAGCGCTCCTCGGTGAGGATCTCGCCGAGGGCCTTGCCGATCGCCGCCGGGTCGTCGCGCTCGCGCTCGTCGACGATGCCCCGCCCGCCGCCGCTGGCCTCGACCCGCTCGGCGTTGGGGACGAGCAGCGGCCCGTCCTGGGCGAGGACCAACTGCGGCACCCCGTAGCAGAACGCGGTGAGCGCCGTACCGGAGCCGCCGTGGTGGATGATCGCGTCACCGTACGGGAGGCAGAGGTTGACCGGCAGCGGGTCGGCGACCCGGACCGTCCCGGGGAGCGGCCCGAGCGTCTCGCGGAAGCGCTCCTCCAGGAACAGCACCGCCTCGACGTCGTCGACCTCGTGGACCGCCGCCGCGATGCTGTCCACGATCGAGTCCAGCTTGCCCTGTTCGGCCAGCCGGCCGGTCCCCCAGGCTCCCAGGCTGACGAACACCCGGCGCGCCGGGCGCGGGCCGAGCACCCAGTCCGGCAGCGGGGCCGTCCCGTTGTACGGCACGAAGCGCACCGGCTCGCCCGGCGTGACGTTCGGGGACTGGACGCTGGGCGGGCACGGGTCCAGGACCAGCACCGGGTCCGGCAGGCCGTCCGGCGCGCCCAGCCGGACGCACAGCTCGTGCAGGGCCTGCTTGCCGGGCTTCAGCAACGAGGAACTCATGTTGTCCAGGCCCCAGCGGTGCAGCACCACCGGCACGCCCAGCACGCCGCCGACGACCAGGCCGCCCCACTCCAGCGGGTCGGTGACGACCAGGTCGGGCCGCCAGGCCCGGGCGAGCTCCAGGTACTCGTCGACGTAGGTGTCCAGCCGGGCCAGCCAGCGCTGCCCCATCTGCGCCCACGGCGGCTCCTCGGCCGGCCCCCTGCTGCCCGAACCCGCCACGGCGAACGGGGACCTGGCCACCAGCGGACGGCTCCAGCGCTCCGCACCGCCGTCCGCCGGGCCGACCCGCCGGCTGGGCAGGCCCGCCCGGCCCGCCGCTCTGGCCACCTCCGCGTCGCCGACCACCAGCACGTCGTGGCCGGCCAGCCGCAGACCCCAGGCGACCGGCACCATCGGCATCAGATGGGTGAGCACCAGGGCATTCACGATCACACGCACAGCAGCTCCTCGATCGGTACGGTCGTTGGTTCCCGTCCGGGCCCCGGGCCGTCAGGCTCCCGCCCGCCCGGGGCCGTCCGGCACGGCCGGCACCGGGCTGCGCCGGGACGTCACGAACTCCCGGACCGAGTCGGCGAGGTAGTCCACCATCTCCGGGGTGAGCCGGGGGTGGACGCCGATCCAGAAGGTGTGCTCGGTGACGGTGTCGCTGTTCTCCAGCGATCCGGCGACCCGGTAGCGGGCGTGGGCGTAGGCCGGCTGACGGGTCAGGTTGCCGGCGAAGAACCGCCGGGTGCCGATCGCCCGTGCCTCCAGGAAGGCGACCAGCTCGGCCCGGGTGTAGGGCGCGTCGGGCAGCACGGTGAGGACGAAGCCGAACCAGCTCGGGTCACTGCCCGGGGTGGGGCTGGGCAGCAGCAGACCGGGCAGTCCGTCCAGCGCGTCGCGCAGCCGGGCCCAGTTGCGGCGCCGCAGCCGGCCGAACTCGTCCAGTTTACTCAACTGGGTCCCGCCCAGGGCGGCTTGGAGGTCGGTCGACTTCAGGTTGTACCCGATGTGGGAGAAGATGTACTTGTGGTCGTAGCCGTGCGGCAGCGTCCCCAGCTGGTGCTCGAAGCGCTTCAGGCAGGTGTTGTCCTTGCCGGGGGCGCACCAGCAGTCCCGGCCCCAGTCCCGGTAGGACTCCACCAGGCGGGCCAGCCTGACGCTGCGGGTCAGCACGCAACCGCCCTCGCCGGTGGTGATGTGGTGCGCCGGGTAGAAGCTCACCGTGCTGAGGTCGCCGAAGGTGCCGGTGAGCCGGCCGCGGTAGGTGGAGCCGAGCGCGTCGCAGTTGTCCTCGACGAAGTACAGCCCGTGCTCGCGCGCGAGCTCCGCCAACTCCTCGGCCTGGTAGGGGTTTCCCAGCGGGTGAGCGATCATGACGGCCCGGGTGCGCGGACCGATCGCCGCGGCGACCCGCTCCGGGGTGGTGTTGTACGTGCCCAGGTCGATGTCGACGAAGACCGGCACCAGGCCGTTCTGGATGATCGGGTTGACCGTGGTCGGGAAGCCGGCCGCCACCGTGATCACCTCGTCGCCGGGGCGCAGCCGGCGGTCGCCGAGTTCGGGCGCGGTGAGCGCCGTCAGGGCGAGCAGGTTGGCCGAGGAGCCGGAGTTGACCATGTGGGCCTTGCGCAGGCCGAGGTAGCGGGCCAGCTCGCGCTCGAAGCGCACCGAGATGTCCCCGGAGGTCATCCGCAGGTCGAGGGCGGCCTCGACCAGCGCGACCCGGTCCTCCTCCGCCAGCACGGCACCGGCCGGCAGCAGCGGGGTGACGCCCGGCACGAACTCCTGCTCCACGCTGATCTCGCGATGGTACTCCCGGACCTGTTCGATCAGTCGATCGCGGCGGTCGTTCACCGTGACTCCTCCAGGCGGTAGGCGCGGCCGCGGGCTCTCCCGCCTCGCGGGGCCCGTTCGCGGGTCGATCGTGCGGACGGTCGGTCGAAGCGCGTTGGAGCCCCCCCGGTCCGGGAGTCACCCGAGACCGGCGGAGCGCTGGATCTCCCCCGTCAGCTCGGCATGACGAATCGTCAGTTCGGTGTACCGGTCGAGGTTCCGCTCCCCGCGCACGGCTCCGGCGAAGGCCCGGACCAGCTCGGCCCACTGGTCGTCGGCGGGCAGCGTGATCTCCTCGGCGCCGCCCTTGGTCTCCAGCCTGAGCACCGGCCGGTGGTCGGCCGGCGGGGTGTACGCCCGGTCCAGGACGATCCGCCCCTCGCTGCCGGCCAGTTCGTACGCCGAACGGTAGCCGTGCGCCATCCCGTAGGTGAGCTGGGCGCTCACGCCCTCGGCGGAGGCCAGCAGGGCGGCGCCGGAGACGTCCACGCCGGAGCCGGAGCCGGGGTCGCGGACGGCGACCGCGCCGGCCACCCGCAGCCCGGGGCCGAGGAAGAGCTGGGCGGTGCGGATCGGGTAGCCGCCGACGTCGAGCAGGCAGCCGCCGCCGAGTTCGAGCCGGTGGCGGATATCCTCGGGGTGCAGCGCGGGAATGGTGAACACCGCCTGCAGACCGCGCAGTTCACCGATCGCACCCTGGTCGAGCAGCTCCCGGACGACTCGGTGCTGGGCGTGGAACTGGAACATGAAGTTCTCCAGCAGCACCAGCCCCAGCGAGGCGGCGAGCACGGCCAGCCGACGGGTGGCCGGGGCGTCGACGGTCAGCGGCTTCTCGCACAGCACGTGCTTGCCCGCGCGCAGCGCCGCCTCCACCCACGGCTCGTGCAGGGCGGCCGGCACCGGGACGTAGAGGGCGTCGACGTCGGTGCGGTCCACCAGGACGCGGTAGCCCGTGACCGCCTCGCAGCCGAACCGCCCGGCGAACCGGCGGGCCTTGGCCTCGTCCCGGCTGGCCACCGCGACCAGGTCCACCGCGGGGTCCGCGGCCAGCGCGGGCAGCGCCCGGCGCCACGCGATGTCCGAGCAGCCGAGCACGCCCACCCTCAGGGCGGGCGACTCGGATCGGGTCTGGTCCATCTTCGCCTCCGCTGTGCGACCGGGCCTGCGTTCGTCCGGCCAGGGTGGCGCCGCCCACTGGAGGCGCCGTCCAGCCCGGCCGCACGACGGCCCGTGCCCGCGGCCGTCCCCGCAGCCTTCCCGGACCGGCGGCCACCGCCGGCCCGCGCGCCGCACGGCTTGAACCGCCCTCGAACGCGAGCCCCGAGCATCGTCCCCGCCTGGAGCTGCCGTGTCCCACACACGACAGCGGACCCATGCTTTCCGTATCCGGCCGGGGCGAGACGCTCCGGAGCCTGCCCGGCCTCCGGTGCCGCGGCGGTGAGGAGAACGCACCGTGAGGGCTCTGTTGTTGTCCGGAGGGACAGGCACCCGCCTGCGCCCGCTCACGTACGCGATTCCGAAACAGCTTGTCCCGGTGGGGAACAAGCCCGTGCTCGGACACTGTCTGGAGAACATCCGCGACTGCGGGATCGAGGAGGTCGGTGTCATCGTCGGGCCGCACGCGGAGCAGGTCTCCGCCGTGTTCGGCGACGGTTCGGCGCTGGGCCTGCGGCTCACCTACCTGCACCAGGAGCGGCCGCTCGGCCTGGCGCACTGCGTCACGGTCGCGGCGGACTTCCTCGGCGACGAGGACTTCCTGATGTACCTCGGCGACAACCTGCTGACCGAAGGGGTGGCCGAGGCGGCCGAGGCGTTCCGGGAGAGCCGGCCGGACGCCCAGGTGCTGGTGACCAAGGTCGCGAACCCCTCCGACTACGGCGTCGCCTCGCTCGGCGCGGACGGCCGGGTGAACGCCGTGGTGGAGAAGCCCGAGCGGCCGCCGAGCGACCTGGCGCTGATCGGCGTGTACTTCTTCACCCCGGCGATCCACCGGGCGGTGCGCGGCATCCGCCCCAGCCGCCGCGGCGAGCTGGAGATCACCGACGCCATCGGGGAGCTGATCGCCTCCGGCGGTGACGTCCGGGCCCTGGAGTACGCCGGGTTCTGGCGTGACAGCGGCACCGTGGAGGGGCTGCTGGACTGCAACCGCGCGGTCCTGGACACCCTGCGGCGGGACGTCCGCGGCAGCGTCGACCGGCATTCGGTGCTCACCGGCGACGTGGTGCTGGCGGAGGGCGCCGAGGTGGTCCGCTCCCGGCTGACCGGCCCGGTCACCGTCGCCGCCGGCACGGTGGTCCGGGACAGCCGGCTCGGCCCGTACACCTCGGTCGGCCCGGGCTGCACGCTGGAGTCCACCGGCATCGAGAACTCGATCGTGCTGGAGGGCACCTCGATCACCGGGGTGCGCGGACTGGACGGCTCGCTGATCGGCCGCCGGGCCGAGCTGCACGCCGAGCCCGCCGCGGCCCGCCAGCAGGTCATCGTCGGCGACCTGGCCCGGGTGCGGGTGGCGAGATGATCCTCGCCCCGCCCACCGCCGCCGGCCCCCGGCACGGCTCCGACGTGGCCGACCGCACCGGGTTGATCCGCCGTTTCACCCGCTCCGCGGCCGTCACCGACAGCCCGGTGACCCCCAACCGGGCGATCCTCTCCTGGCTGGAGGAGAACCGGCGGATCTTCCGCCACGAGGTCACCCGGATCCCCTTCGCCGACCTGGTCGGCTGGCGCTTCGACGCTGCCGGCGGCGACCTCGGGCACGAGAGCGGCCGGTTCTTCACCGTCGAGGGGCTGCGCATCCACACCGACGCCCACGACTGGATGCAGCCCATCATCAACCAGCCCGAGATCGGCATCCTCGGGTTCGTCGCCAAGGAGTTCGACGGCGTCCTGCACTTCCTGATGCAGGCCAAGATGGAGCCGGGGAACATCAACTCGGTGCAGCTGTCCCCCACCGTGCAGGCTACCCGCAGCAACTACACCGGGGTGCACCGGGGCCGGCCCATCACCTTCCTGGAACACTTCGTGCCGCCCACCGCCGGGACCGTGCTGCTCGACTCGCTGCAGTCCGAGCAGGGCGCGTGGTTCCTGCGCAAGCGCAACCGCAACATCGTCGTGGAGATCACCGAGGAGCCGCCCGAGCTGCCGGACTTCCGGTGGCTGACCCTCGGCCAGATCCACCGGCTGCTGGGCTTCGACGACGTGGTCAACATGGACGCCCGCACGGTGCTGTCGTCCATCCCGCTGGGCCCCCGGGTGGAGGACCAGGGCGCGTACCGGTCGCTCACCGGCGTGCTGAGCTGGCTCACCCGGGTGCGGGCGACCAGCGAGCTGTCCCAGCGGTACCGGCCGCTGCGCGCCGTCGAGGGCTGGCAGCTGACCGGGGACCGGATCCGGCACGAGGAGGGCCGCTACTTCCAGGTGATCGCCGCCGCGGTGACCGCCGCCAACCGCGAGGTGGCCAGCTGGACCCAGCCGCTGTTCGAACCGATCGGGCTGGGCGTCACCGCCTTCCTGGTCCGGCCGATCGGCGGGGTGCTGCACCTGCTGGCGCACGCCCGGGTGGAGGCCGGGCTGGCGAACGTCGCCGAGATCGCGCCGACCGTGCAGTGCTGCCCGGACAACTACGCCGGCCTGCCCTCCGAGCGGCAGCCGCGCTTCCTCACCGAGGCGTCGACCACCACCGGGAGCCAGGTCCGCTACGACACCGTGCTGTCCGAGGAGGGCGGGCGCTTCTTCGAGGCCCGCTCGCGGTACCGGATCGTCGAGGTGCCGGAGGACTTCCCGCTGGACGTACCGCCGGACTTCGCCTGGATCAGCGTCCACCAGGCGAGCACGTTGCTGCGCTACGACGGCTACCTCAACGTCCAGGCCCGCACGCTCATCGCGGCCCTGCTCGCGACCCTCTGACCCCACCCGCCGACGACTGACGAGGAGGAACGCCCATGCCGTTCACCGAGAAGGAGACCGCCTACCTGCGGTCCCGGCGGATCGGCCGGCTGGCCACGGTCGGCCCCGACGGCCGGCCGCACAACGTCCCGGTCGGCTTCCGGCTGAACGACGACGGCACCATCGACATCACCGGCCGCGACCTCGGCCGCAGCCGCAAGTACCGGGACGTGGCGAAGCACCCCGCGGTGTCCTTCGTGGTCGACGACATCGCGAGCACCGACCCCTGGGTGGCCCGCGGGATCGAGATCCGCGGCGAGGCCGCCGTGCTCCCCACCGGCGGCCGGGCCGACAACCCGAACCTGTCCGACGAGCTGATCCGGATCACCCCGGCCCGGGTCGTCGCCTGGGGCGTGGACGCCTCCTGGCAGGAGGGCACCAACGGCCGCGACGTCGGCTGAGCACCGACGCACCGCCGGGCCCGGCCCCCGTCTCCGCGACGGGGGCCGGGCCCTGTCCGTACGCCCCGGGTCGAAGGTGCGCGGCGACCGCACGCCCCGGGTCAGAGGTGCGCGGCGACCGCCCCCGGCGTCAGCGCCTGCTCGCGCAACCGCTCCTCGGCGGTCTCCTCGATCCGCGCCATCAGCCGGCGCAGCAGCGGCGGCGCCATCAGCGAGGTGACGATCGCGACCAGGATGACCACGGTGTACATCTCCTGGCTGAGCACACCGAGCTTGAGGCCGACCATCGCGACCACCACCTCGATCACGCCCCGGGCGTTCATCCCCGCGCCGAGCGCCAGGCCCTCCCAGTGGCTCATCCGGCTGAGCCGCGAACCCAGGTAGGCGCCGCCGAACTTGCCGGCGATCGCGACCGCCAGCACCGCCACGCCCGCCAGCAGCACCGGGGGCCGGCCGAGCGCGGTCAGGTCCATCCGCAGGCCGGCGGTGGCGAAGAACACCGGGGCGAGGACGGAGACCACGACGGTGCGCACCGGGGCGAGCTCCTGCGGGTCGGCGAGCCGGGTGCCGCTCAGCGCCAGCCCGGACAGGAAGGCGCCGAAGACCGCCTCCAGGCCGAGCGCCTGGGTGCCGGCGGCGGCGAGCAGCAGCGCGGTCACCAGCACGGCCGGGTGGGCCCCGATCCGGGGCCCGGCCGCGGTGCTCGCACGGCGCAGCAGCAGGGCGAGCACCACGACGACGGTCAGGTTGGCCAGCGAGTGCAGGACCCGGCCGCCGGAGACGCCGACGGTCGCCATCGCCGAGACGACGGAGAGCAGCAGCCAGCCGACGATGTCGTCGACGGTGACGGCGCAGAGGATGAGCTGGCCGATGTTGCGGTGCACCAGGCCCAGCTCCATCAGGGTCTTGGCGATCACCGGGATGGCGCTGACGCCCATCGCGACGCCCACGAACAGTGCGAAGGTGCCCCGGTCGGAGACGGTGCCGAGCAGCGAGCCGGGCAGCAGGTAGGCCAGCCCGACGCCCAGGCCGAGCGGCACGAGGATCCCGGGGACGCTCACCCGCACGGCGGTGGCGCCCCGCCTGCGCACCAGTCCGAGGTCCATCTGCAGGCCGGTCACCCCGACCATCAGGACGACGCCGACCTGCCCGAAGGCATCGAGGAGGTGGAACCTGGCGGGGTCGTGCGGCAGCAGCCAGTCGGCGAGGCCGGGGGCCAGGTGGCCGAGCAGTGACGGCCCGAGGAGTACGCCGACGAACAGTTCGCCGACGACGGCGGAGAGCCCGAGCCGGGTGAAGAGGCGTCCGAGCAGGACGGCGAGCCCGAGCAGCAGGCCCACTTGGAGGAGGAAGACCATCAGGTCATGGGCGGCGAGCGGGGCGACCGGTCCAGCGGCCGACGACAGCACGGTGACTCCCTTGCTGGGTAGGGGGGTTGGGGAACGGCGGATGGGGCGCGGGGCCGCCCCCCCCCACGGAGGGGCCGCCACCCC
>NZ_JBHWBZ010000005.1:16439-23631 GCF_042735475.1 Kitasatospora sp. NPDC059577
GGGGGGGGTCCGGGGGTGGCGCGGGGGCCCGGGGCCGGGGTGGGGGGCGGCCCGCCGGCCCCGGGCGCTCGGTACGGGTGCGGACGCGGGCGCGGTGCGGCCCGGGCCCCGAAGGGACGGCCCCGAAGGGACGGCTCCGGAGCGGACAGCTCAGGAGCGGACGGCTCGGGAGCGGACGGCTCGGGAGCGGACGGCTCAGGAGCGGACCGAGAGCCTCCGGTTGACCAGCTCCAGCAGCTCGCGCACGGTGCCGATCTCGCCCAACTCCTCCTCGGGGAGCCCGACGCCGAACTCGCGGGCGATCCGGCTGGTGGTCTCGATCAGGGCCAGGGAGTCGTACCCCAGCTCCTCGAAGCGCAGGTCGAGGATCTCGCCGTCCAGGTCGACGGACTCCTCCTCCCCGGCACAGTCACGCATGATCCGCTTGAGGTCCTCGACGGTGAACGCGCTCACGACAGTGAATCCTCTCGTCACACTTCCAGTGGGATGGCGAATCGCCGGTTCATTCCTGATCGGACGTCAGATCGACTGCACCACGAGGGCGGTGTTGAATCCGCCCGCTCCCCGCGCGATCACCAGGGCGGTGCGCAGCCGGGCCGGACGGGCCTCGGTCACCAGGTCCAGGCGGTATTCCTCGACGGGCGCCGTGACGTTGGCGCAGGGCGGGATCACCCCGTCGCGCAGCGCCAGCAGCGCCAGCGCCACGTCGACCGGCGCGCCGCCGGAGCTGAGCCGGCCGAACATGGTCTTCGGTGCGGTCACCGGCACCCCGCGCGGGCCGAACAGTGCGGTGATCGCCTCGGCCTCGGCCCGGTCCAGCTCAGGCACCCCGGCGGCGTCGGCGAACACCACGTCGACCTGGTCGGCGGTCAGCCCGGCCGCGTCGAGCGCGCCGCGCATCGCCGCGGGCAGCCGGGACGGCCGGCCCGAGCCCGGCCGGGGGTCGAAGGTGGCGCAGTAGCCGGCGACCTCGCCGTAGAGCTGCGGGGCGCCGCGCTCGCGGGCGGACGCCGCCGACTCCATGACCAGGATCGCGCCGCCCTCGCCGAGCACCTGGCCGCTCGCCGCGGTGTCGAAGGGCAGGAACGCCCGCCGCGGGTCCGGTTGTTCGCTCAGCAGTCCGGAGGGGAGCTGAGCCACCAGTCCCCAGGGGCAGAGCGAGGCGTCCATCCCGCCGGTGAGCACCAGGCGGATGCCCTTGGAGAGCTGCCGCCGGGCCTGGCCGAGCGCGTCCAGGCCGCCGGCCTGCTCGGCGACAGTGACCCCGCTCGGCCCGCACATGCCGTGCCGGATCGACAGCTGTCCGGTGTTGACCGCGTAGAACCAGGCGAAGGACTGGTAGGCGCTGACGTACTGCGGGCCGTTCGCCCACAGTTGCTCCAGCTCCTTCTGGCCGAACTCGAATCCGCCGGACGAGTTCGCCGTCACCACGCCCATCTCGAAGTCGTCGAAGCCTTGCAGGTCCACCCCGGCGTCGGCCAGTGCCCAGTCGGCGGCGGCCAGCGCGAGTTGGGTCATCCGGTCGGTCTGCGGGACCAGCCGGCTCGGCACGTGCGAGGCCGCCTCGAAGCCCGGGACCTCCCCGGCCAGGCGGACGGGGTAGCCCGAGGCGTCGAACCGCGAGATCGGGCCGATCCCGCCGGTGCCCGCCAGGGTGTTGCGCCAGCACTCCTCGGTGCCCAGGCCGTTGGGGGCGGCGATGCCGAGCCCGGTGATGACGGCGGTCATGTCCCCACCTCGCGTCGCCCGGCAGGGGCCTGCGCCCCCACGCACCCGACGGCCCGCTCACGTCGTCCACTCATGCGCGCACCGCCCCGGGCCGGGTGAGCACCATGGCGCTCTGGAAGCCGCCGAAGCCGCTGCCCACGGTGAGTACGGCGTCGAGGTCGCGCTCGCGGGCGGTCAGCGGGACGTAGTCGAGGTCCAGTTCCGGGTCCGGCTCGGTCAGGTTGGCCGTCGGCGGGACGGTCCGGTGCTCGATCGCCAGCGCGCAGGCCGCGATCTCGATCGAGCCGATCGCGCCCAGCGAGTGCCCGATCATCGACTTGATCGAGCTGACCGGGGTCCGGTAGGCGTGGTCGCCGAGGGCGCGCTTGAACGCGTTGGTCTCGTGCCGGTCGTTCTGCCGGGTCCCGGTGCCGTGCGCGTTGACGTAGTCGATCGCCTCCGGGGCGAGCCTCGCCTCGGCCAGGGCCGCGTCGATCGCCGAGGCCATCTCCCGGCCGTCGGCCCGCAGTCCGGTCATGTGGTAGGCGTTGCTGCGGGCCGCGAAGCCGGAGATCAGCGCGTAGATCCGGGCGCCGCGCCGGCGCGCCCGCCCGGCCTCCTCCAGCACCAGGACGGCCGCGCCCTCGGCGAGCACGAAGCCGTTGCGGGTGCGGTCGAAGGGCCGCATGGCGTGCTCGGGGTCGTCGTTGTAGGTCGAGGTCGCCTTGATCGCGTCGAAGCAGGCGACCGTGATGGGCGAGATCGGGGCGTCCGTCCCGCCGGTGATCACCACGTCCGCGCTGCCCTCCCGGATCAGGTCGCAGGCGTAGCCGACCGCGTCCAGGCCCGAGGTGCAGCCCGCCGACACCATGGTGACCGGCCCCTCCGCCCCGGCCGCCCAGGCCACCTCGGCCGCCAGCGAGCTCGGCACGAAGTAGTCCGGCAGGTGCGGCAGCGCGTAGGCGTGGTCCACCTCCCAGCGGCGGCCGCTGTCGCTGACCACGGCGTACTCGGCCTCCAGGCTCATGGTGCAGCCGACGGCGCTGCCGAGACACACCGCGATCCGCTCGGGCCGTTCCTGGGCCGGTTCGAGCCCGCTGTCGGCGACCGCCTCGCGGGTGCCGACCACCGCCAGCTGCGCGGCGCGGTCCAGCCGGCGCACCTCCTGGAGCCCGAGGCCCGCCTGCAGCGGGTCGAAGACGCACTGGGCGGCGACCCTGGAGCGGTACGGCGACGGGTCGAAGCCGGAGATCGTCCGGGTCGCCGTACGGCCCGAGACGACGAGGTCCCAGAACGCCTTCGTCCCTGGATCTCCCGGCGCCACCACGCCGATTCCGGTAATCGCGACGAGCCGGTCCACCGGCAACCTCCTCATGGCAGTGACCCGCGTCCGGTGCGAACCGCCCCGAGTCCCCGTCGGATCTGTGCTCCGGACGATGGACGGCCGAGTTCAACCCGCGTTCGAGCGGCGGTGGAGGGCGCCGGCCCGGGTACGGGCCGCGCCGCATCCGTCCGGCCCCGCCCATCCGGTCTCGTCCGTCCCTCGAACGGCCGTCGCCAGCATCGGCCGGACCGCGAACGTTGCCGAGGAGTGAGCCGAATGACGACGGATCCGACCAGCCGGCCGCACGTCCCGCTGCTCGTGGTGGGCGCGGGCCCGGTCGGCCTGGCCGCGGCGCACGAGCTGAGCCGCCGCGGGCTGCGCGTGCGGATCGTGGACGCCCGCGACGAACCCCCCACGACCAGCCGCGCCATCGCCACGCACCCGCGCACCCTGGAGGTCTACGACCACATGGGCGTCGTGGACGAGATGCTGGCCGCCGGCCGCCGGATCACGGCCTTCACGCTCTACCAGCGGGGCCGGCGGATGACCCGGCTCGACGCCGACTACTCGGCCACCCCCACCCGCTTCCCGTTCACCCTCGCCGTCGACCAGGCCGACACCGAACGGGTCCTGCGCGGCGCCCTGGCCCGGCTCGGGGTCGAGGTGGAGTGGGGCACCCGGCTGACCGGGCTGGTGCCGGAGGACGGCTTCGTCCGGGCCCGGCTGGAGCGGCCGGGCGGAGCTCAGGAGCACATCGGCACGCCCTGGCTGCTCGGCTGCGACGGCGGCCACAGCCTGGTCCGCAAGACGCTCGGCGTCCCCCTGGAGGGCGAGAGCGCCGAGACCTGGATGCTCGCCGACGCCCGGGTGCGGACCCCGCTGCCGGCGGACAGCATCTACTGGGTGCGCACCGGTGGGGTGACGCTGATGGCGGTGCCGCTCACCGAGCCCGGCCGCTGGCGGATGCTGGACACCTCCCCGCGGGACCGCAGCACCGACCCGCACACCGTCGCGGACCGGCTGACCCGGATGTTCTCGGCCGGTACCGGGGTGCCCTTCGAGGTCGGCCCGCCCCGCTGGGTGTCGGTGTTCACCTTCCAGCAGCGCATGGTCCACCGGATGCGGGTCGGGCGCTGCCTGCTGGTCGGCGACGCCGCCCACGTGCACAGCCCGGCCTCCGGCCAGGGCATGAACACCGGCATCCAGGAGGCCTACAACCTGGCCTGGAAGCTCGCCATGGTGGTGCGGGGCCAGGCCGCGGAGGGCCTGCTGGACAGCTACACCGCGGAGCGGGTGCCGGTCGGTGCCGCCCTGCTCGCCACCACCAAGCGGGCCACCCGGATGATCCAGCTGAAGAACCCGGTCGCCGACCGGCTGCTTCCACTGCTCTTCGGGGTCCTGCGCACCGTCCACCCGCTGCGGTCCAGGGTCCAGCGGGGCTTCCTGGGCGGCATCTCCGGCCTCAACCTGCACTACGGGCGGAGCCCGCTGACCGTGCCGGCCGCCGCCGGCCGCCCCGGGCCCGCGCCGGGCGAGCGGATCACCCAGGTCGACGAGCGGCGGTCCGCGACGCCCGGCTGGCAGGCGCTGCTCGCCGAACTGCGGGACCTCGGCTGGACCCTGCTGGTCTTCTCCGGCCCGGGCACCGCGCTCACCGGCGAACGGGCCGCCGCCCTGGCCGCCCGGCACAAGGACTGGCTGTCCGTCCGCACCGTCCCCTGGTCGGCGCAGGACGGCGAGGGCCACCCGGCACCGCTGCCGCACGACCCCCGGCTGACGGCCGCCCTCGGCGGCCGCCCCGGCGGCTGGATCCTCGTCCGGCCGGACGCGTACGTGGCCGCCCGCGGCGACCGGCTCGACTCGGACGCCCTCGCCGAGGCCGCCGGACGGGCCGGCCTCACTCCGGCCGACTGACCGGGCCCGCACCCCCGTCCACCGGCCTCCCCGCACCCGCTGTCAGGAACCCGACCACGAGACTGGAGTCGCCCGTGAAACCCGCCGACCCCGCCGACCCCGCAGGAACGCCCGCGGCCGCAGGAACGCCCGCAGGAACCGCCGAGCCGTACGACGTGATCATCGTCGGCACCGGGCTCTCCGGGACGATGCTGGGCTCGATCCTCGCGCGGCACGGGTTCCGCACCCTGCTGCTCGACGGCGCCCAGCACCCCCGGTTCGCCATCGGCGAATCCACGATCGGCCAGACCCTGGCGCTGCTGCGGCTGATCGCCCAGCGCTACGACGTCCCGGAGATCGGCTACCTCGCGAGCTTCCCGGACACCGTCAAGCACGTCGGCAGCTCCCACGGCCAGAAGACCAACTTCGGCTTCCAGATCCACCAGGACGGCCGGGAGCCGGACCCGTCCCAGAGCAACCAGCTGCGGATCCCCGAGGTCATCGGCTACGCCGCGCACTACTTCCGCCAGGACACCGACGCCTACATGTTCCACACCGCCGTCCGCTACGGCTGCGACGCCCGGCAGAACTTCCGGGTCGAGCGGCTGGACCTGCGCAAGGACGGCGTCTCGGTGGCCGGGGCCGACGGCACGGTGTACGAGGGCCGCTACCTCGTCGACGCGAGCGGCTTCCGCTCCCCGCTGGCCCACCAGGAGGGCCTGCGCGAGGTCCCGACCCGGCTCAAGCACCAGGCCCGGTCCATCTTCACCCACTTCATCGGCGTCCAGCCGTACGACGACCACATCGACGTGCCCGCCGGCGAGCGCCCCCCGGTGCGCTGGAACGACGGGACGATGCACCACATCTTCGACCGCGGCTGGATGTGGGTCATCCCCTTCGACAACCACGAGAACGCCACCAACCAGCTGTGCAGCGTGGGGATCCAGATCGACCCGCGGACGTACCCGGAGCGCTCCGACCTCACGCCCGAGGAGGAGTTCTGGCTGCACGTCCGACGCTTCCCGGCGGTCGAGCGCCACCTCGCCGGCGCCCGCCCGGTGCGCGAGTGGGTGCGCACCGGCCGGATGCAGTACTCGTCCAGCCGCACCGTGGGCGACCGCTGGTGCCTGATGTCGCACGCCGCCGGCTTCCTCGACCCGCTGTTCTCCCGCGGCCTGGCCAACACCTGCGAGATCATCAACACCCTGTCCTGGCGGCTGATGGACGCGCTGCGCGAGGACGACTTCTCCCCCGGGCGCTTCGAGTACGTCGAGCGTCTGGAGCAGGGGCTGCTCGACTACAACGACAAGCTGGTCAACTCCTCGTTCATCGCCTTCGCCGACCACCGGCTGTGGGACTGCGTGTTCCGGCTCTGGGGCAGCGCCAGCATCCTCGGCGGCCGCCGGCTCGCCACCGCGATCGCCCGCACCGTCGCCACCGGCGACGACGCGCACTGCCGCGCCCTCGACGACGACCGCTACCCCGGACTGTGGTGCCCGACCGACTTCTACCACGAGCTGTTCACCGAACTGGTCGAGGTCTGCGAGCAGGTGGAGGCCGGCCGGATCGGCAGCGAGGAGGCCGCACAGCGCATGCAGCGGCGGATCCGGGAGTCCGACTGGATGCTCCCCGCCCTCGGCTTCACCGACCCCGCCACCCGCTTCATCGACCCGACCCCGGCCAAGATGCGGGAGGTCGGCGAATGGGCGCGCAACCACGCCAGCAGGGAACTGCGGGAGTACCTCGCGATCGGCCACCGGGAGCTCGACTGAGCCCCGGGCCCGAGCGCCCACCCACCCGGCCGCACACCCGGCCGTCCGTCCCGACCCCCCTTCAGGAGGAACCATGCTGACCATCGTCAACAAGCTGACCGTCACCGGTGACCGGGCCGAGTTCGAGAAGCTGCTGGGCGAGATCACCGGCTACATGAAGAGCCGGCCCGGTTTCGTCTCGCACACCCTGTACAAGTCCCTGAAGGACGAGAACGTCCTGATCGAGACCGGCACCTGGGAGAGCCGCGAGGCCCACGCGGCGGCCCTCCAGGGCGACGGGTTCCGCGACCGGGTCGGCCTGCTGATGAAGCACGCCACGGCCGAGTTCGAGCCCTGCGTCGAGATCCCCGCGTTCCCCGCCGGCCGGTAGTCACCGCCCCCACCGCGGGGGGGGGGGGGCCCCGGCCGCCCCCCCCCCCCCCGCGCCCCCCCCCCCCCCCCCCGCGCGCCCCCGGCCCCCCCCCCGCGGTGGGGGGCGCGCCCGGGTAGGTAGCCA
>NZ_JBHWBZ010000005.1:23641-24964 GCF_042735475.1 Kitasatospora sp. NPDC059577
AACCCCCCCCCGGCCCTTTTCTCCGCCGCGCTACGCACCCCCGGGCCACCCCGCGGCCCTTTACCCCCCCCCCCCCCCGGGGGGGGGGGGGCCGGGGGCCCCCCCCCCCCCGCACGTTCCCGGCCGCCCGCACGTCCGAGCGCCCCGGACCCCCGCCCGAGTTGAGGAGAGGCAGCACTGATGAACGACACCGAGGCCTCCGGCTTCACCGCCGTGATGCGACTTCGCGAACTGGCCATGAGCGGCGCGTACGCGGCGACCGTCCGCGCGGCGGCCCGGCTGCGCGTCGCGGACGGGATCGGCGACCGCCCGACCACCGCCGAGGAGCTCGCGGCCACCGTCGGCGCCGAGCCGGGGACGCTGCTGCGGCTGCTGCGGGCGCTGGTCGCCCACGGCGTCCTCACCGAGGAGCCGGACGGCTTCGCCCACACCGAGGCGTCCCGGCTGCTGCGCGAGGACGCCCCGCGCAGCCTGCGCAACATGGTCCTGTGGGCCACCGAACCGTGGACCTGGGCGGTGTGGGGCCTGCTCGACGAGTCGGTGCGCACCGGCAAGGGCGTCTTCCAGGACGTCTTCGGCAAGGAGTTCTTCAGCTACCTGCACGAGGACGCGCCCGCCTCCGCGGAAGTCTTCGACCGTGCGATGACGGAGTCCAGCCGCCTCTCGGCCAGGACCGTGGCCGACGTCCTGGACCTCGACGGGGTCACCGCCTTCGCGGACATCGCGGGCGGTCAGGGTCTCGTCCTGGCCACCCTGCTGGAGCGCCACCCGCAGCTGCGGGGCACGCTGCTCGACCTGCCCGACGTGATCGCCGGCGCGGACGCGCGACTGCGCCCCGGCGGCGCCCTCGCGGACCGCGTGACCCTGCTGCCGGGCGACTGCCGGGACACCATCCCGGTGAAGGCCGACGTCTACCTCCTGAAGAACATCCTGGAGTGGGACGACGACAGCACCGTGACCACGCTGCGCAACGTCCGGGCGGCGGCGCCGGCCGGGGCGAAGGTCGTGGTGATCGAGAACCTGGTGGACGGCAGCCCGGAGATGCGGTTCACCACGGCGATGGACCTGCTGCTGCTGCTCAACGTCGGCGGCAGGAAGCACACCCGGGCCGGGCTGTCCGCGCTGATCGCGCGGGCCGGGCTGGAGCTCGGCGGGGTGCGGCAGATCGGCCCGTACCTGCACTGCTTCGAGAGCACCGTTCCCGCGTCCTGACCGACCGACGACGAGGGCGGGGGACCCCCCCCCCGGGACACCCCCGGGGGGGGGCGGCACACCGGGGGCCCCGGGGGGCCCCGGCTGGCCCCGGCGGACCGGGGCCCCAGG
>NZ_JBHWBZ010000005.1:24974-39478 GCF_042735475.1 Kitasatospora sp. NPDC059577
GACCCGCACCGCGGGTCACGCCCTCGTCGTCGTCGGCCTCACGTCGGCCCCGGTCGGCCCCGGTCAGCCCCGGTCGACCGTGGCCAGCAGGCCCGGCGGGTAGCGCTCGCCGGCCGGGCCGTGCGGGGGCAGCAGTTCCTCCAGGGCCTTCAGGACGCCCTCGTCGAGCCGCAGCTCCGCGGCGCCGAGGTCGGCCGCCAGGTGGGCGCGGTCCAGGGTGCCGGGGATCGGCAGCACGCCGTCGTGCGCGAGCAGCCAGGCGAGGGCCAGTCGGGCCGGTTCGGCGCCGGCCTCGCGGGCGAGTACGGCGAGGGCGTCGGCCAGCGCCAGGTTGGGCCCCAGGTTGCCGGGGGCGAACCGGGGGTCGCGGTGCCGGAAGTCGCCGGGCGGCAGCGTCGCCGGGTCCGTCCGCCGGCCGGCCAGCAGGCCCGAGCCGAGCGGCCGGTAGGCGACCAGGGTGACGCCCAGCTCCCGGCACGCGGGCAGGATCGCCGCCTCGACGTGCCGTTCCCAGAGCGAGTACTCGGTCTGCAGCACGCTGACCGGGTGGACGGCGTGGGCCCGGCGCAGCGTCGCCGGCGCGGCCTCGCAGAGGCCGACCAGGCCGACCTTGCCCGCCGCGACCAGCTCGGCCATGGCGCCCATCGACTCCTCCACCGGCACCCGGGGGTCGATCCGGGCCAGCTGGTAGAGGCCGATCCGGTCGGTGCCCAGGCGGCGCAGCGAGGCCTCGCAGGCCCGGCGCAGGTGCTCAGGGCTGCCGTCCAGGCCGGGCGGGCCGCCGTCGCGGTGGAGGATGCCGGTCTTGGTGGCGACCACGACGTCACTGCCGTGACCGGGGCGGGCGCGGCGGGCGAGGGCGCGGCCGAGGACCTCCTCGCCCGCTCCGCGGCCGTAGTAGTCGGCGGTGTCGAAGAGGGTCACGCCGAGGTCGAGGGCGTGGGCGACGATCCCGGCGGGGTCGCCGGCCGGGCCGTAGGCGCCGGCCATGGGGAGCCCGCCGAGGCCGATCGCGGAGACGGTCGGCCCGGTCCGGCCCAGGGTGGTGGTCCGCACGGTTCAGTCCTCCAGCAGGGCGACGGCGCGGGTCCAGCCGGCCCCGGCCCGTGCCAGCTTGACCGGGAAGCAGGAGACGGTGAAGCCGTGCGGGCGGGGCAGCGCGTCCAGGTTGGCGAGCCGTTCGATCTGGCAGTACTCGCGGTCGCGGCCGGCGAAGTGGGCCGGCCAGAGCACCGAGCGGTCGCCGGTCTCCCGGTAGGTCCGCAGGATGTGGGGGAACGGCGCGTCCAGGCTGAACGCGTCGGTGCCGATCACCCGCACGCCGAGGTCCAGCAGGAAGTGCACGGCGGAGCCGTCGAGGCCGGCGAAGTCGGCGAAGTAGGCCGGGGTGCCGAGGTGGCCGTCGGCGCCGGTGTTGAGCAGCGCGATGTCCATCGGGGCGGGGGCGTAGCCGATCCGGTCGAGTTCCCCGGCGAGCAGGTCGGCCCCGACGGCGCCGGTCCCGGCCTTGGTGAGGTCGAGGACGAAGGCGGGCCGGTGGAACCAGTCGAGCGGGAGCCGGTCGACGGTGCGGGGGCCGCCGTCCCGGTAGGAGGCGCGGGTGCCGTAGTGGGCCGGGGCGTCGACGTGGGTGCCGGTGTGGACGGTGAGCGTGAAGGTGTCGTTGTTGAGGAACTCGCCGTCGGGCAGCGCGTCGACGTCGAAGTCGACGCCGAAGTGCTCCCGCATCGATGCGGCCATGTGGAGGGCGCCCTCGCGCGGGGACATGGTCACGTGGGTGACCGGGTCCGGCTCCCAGAAGGAGGCGTCCACCGGTGAGGAGAGGTCGATCAGCTGCATCACTGCCCCCGGGCTTCCGAGTCGTGGACGATCGCGGCGGGTGTCACGTCGATGGCGCGGTTGCCGAAGGCCAGTTCGGCCAGCACCTTGCGATAGAGCGGTGAGCGGGAGAGCAGCGGCGCGAGGACGGGCCGCAGCGCGCCGGCCACCCGGCCGGTGGAGAGCATGCCGCGGCTCTGCAGGACCTGGATGCGCATGATCCGCGCGATGTCGCGCCGCCGGGCGGCGGCGTAGCCGCGGACCGGTCCGCTGTCCCCGTCGGCCGCCAGCGAGGCGAGCAGCGCGGGGTGGAGGGCCACCGCGTCCTGCACCGCGAGGTTGATGCCCTGCGCGCCGATCGGGCTGTGGGTGTGGGCGGCGTCGCCGATCAGGACCAGCCCGTCCCTGACCCACTCCCGGGCGACGCCGGAGAAAACGTCCAGCAGGGTCAGGTCGCCGAGGGCGGTGATCCGTTCGCGGACCCGGTCGGCGTACATCGGCATCGCGGCGCAGATGGTCTCCCGGACGGCTTCGGTGCCCTGCGCCGCGAGCGCGCGGTAGCCGCCGTGCGGCAGGGTCCAGCCGACCTGGACCGCGTCCGGCACGGCGGTGTACGCGAGGACCGGGTTGCCGCCGGCCCGGAAGATCCGCACCTCGTCCAACGGCCTTCCGCCGGAGGGCAGTTTGAACCAGAGGACGTCCTGGTCGAAGACGTCCAGCCGGCCGGCGTCGATCCCGGCCAGCCGGCGCACCTTGGAGTAGCGGCCGTCGGCGCCGACCGTCCAGCGGGCCCGGACCACCTGCTCGCCGTCGCGGCCGGAGGCGACCACGCCGCGGATCCGGCCGTCCTCGGCCGTCAGGGCACCGGCCTTGGCGCCCTCCAGGTAGCGAAAACCGGACAACTCCCGGCACTGGCCGAGCAGTTCCTCCAGGACGTGGCGCTGGGGGATGCTCAGCAGGCAGTTGAACGGGCCGGGCAGCCGCCGGTAGTCGCCGTCGATCAGGGTGCGGCCGCGTTCGGTCAGCACGAACCGGTCGTGTTCGTGGCTGCCGCGCTCACGGGCGCCCGCCAGCACGCCCAGGCGGTCGAGCAGGGCCATCCCGCCGGGCTGGAGGATCTCGCCGCGGAACTGCCGCTCGAAGGAGCGGGAGCGCTCGACCAGGACGACGTCCACGCCGGAGCGGGCGAGCAGCAGGGCGAGGGTGAGGCCGGCCGGGCCCGCGCCGACGACGCAGACCTCGGCCGTCAGGTCGGTCACCGGCCGGCCCCGGCGCCGCGTTCGACCAGCGCCTTGGCGTGCTCCAGGGTGGTGCGGCTGTTGGCGCCGAGCGCGGCGCGCACCCTGTCGCGGGCCTCGGCCAGGGTGGCGTCCGGTCCGAGCAGGACGGGGACGGCTTCGGCCCGCAGGACCACGGTGTGGCGGGAGGTCACTGCGACGCCCCCGGCGGTCTCCTCGAAGGTCCAGGTGCCGGTGTGCGCGGCCATGACCGGGGGCAGCACGGTCTGCTTGTAGACGATCCGCTCCGGCAGGCAGATCCGCACCGACTCGGTGGTGTGGGTGGTCCCGTCGGGCGCCCGGGTGTCCATCACCATCGTCTGGACACCGTCCGCCGGCTCGGTCAGGTCCAGCCGGGCCACGTGCGGCAGCCGCTCGGGCCACAGCTCGCAGCGGCGGACGAACGCGTACGCCTCCTCGCGGGGGCCGCGGACGAGCACGGTGTCGTCGAAGGAGAGCAGCAGCTCGTCGAGGCCGGGGTCGCGTTCGGCGATCTCCTTGAGGCAGCCCAGTTCCGAGAGCGAGTTGCGGTCCACCGCCCGGTCGATCCAGGCGAGGTCCGGCGCGCTGTCGTCGACGGCGGCGAAGGCGTGGCCGAGCACCACCTCGGTGCCGCCGCCGGGGGCGGGGTTCATCGTCCAGCTGCCGGTCATCGAGGCGACCGGCGCTTGGGAGACCTCCTGGCGGAACTCCACCCGCCGGGTGGCCGGGTCCAGTTCGCGCAGCGAGGTCCAGCTGCGCACCTCGCCGTTGGCGAAGGCCCAGATCCGGATCCGCTCCCGGCGGTCGTCGCCGTCCACCCGTTCGGCGTGGACGGTGGGCGTGAACAGGTGCGGCCAGGCGCCGACGTCGGCGACGAGCCGGTAGAGCGTCTCGGCGGGGGCGGAGACGAGGATGCGGTGGTCGGTGTGCCGGATCTCCTGCGCGGGCACGGTGGCCCTCCTTCCGTGGGGTGGGTCGCGGTCGGCCCGGGGCGCCGGGATCAGTAGGAGCCGAGCCCGCCGCAGACGTTGATCGCCTGGGCGGTGACCGGGTCGGCGGCCTCGGTGGTCAGGTAGCCGACCATCGCGGCGACCTCGCGCGGGGTGCTGTAGCGGCCGAGCGGGATCTTCGCCTCGAACCTCTCCAGCACCTCCGCCTCGGTCACGCCCCAGTGGGCGGCGTAGCCCTGCCGGACCCGGCCGGCCATCGGCGTCTCCACGTATCCCGGACACACCGCGTTCACGGTGATCCCGCTTTTGGCCAGTTCCAGCCCCAAAGCTTTGGTAAATCCGACGACAC
This sequence comes from Kitasatospora sp. NPDC059577, assembly GCF_042735475.1. Lineage (NCBI taxonomy): Bacteria > Bacillati > Actinomycetota > Actinomycetes > Kitasatosporales > Streptomycetaceae > Kitasatospora > Kitasatospora sp. NPDC059577. Next base: position 29,351 of record NZ_JBHWBZ010000005.1, read on the forward strand.
CGTGTTTGGAAGCGGAATACGGGGCTCCCAGCACGACGCCCTGCTTTCCACCGGTCGACGCGATATTGACGATTCGCCCCCAGCTCGCGTCCCGCATGCCGCCGCGGGCGAGCACCTCTCGGGTCATTCGGAAAACGCCGTTGAGATTCACGTCGATCACGTCGCACCAGGTCTCGTCCGGAATCTCGGCCGTAATCCCGCCACCGCCCCGGCCCGCGTTGTTCACCAGGATCCCGATCGGCCCGAACCGCTCCACGGCCGCGGCAACGGCGACGGCGACCTGCTCGCCGGACCGGACGTCGCAGTCGACGCCGTCCACGTCCAGCCCCTGCTCCCGGAGCCGCTCGACGGTGGCCGCCACGTCGTCCTTGGTGCGGGCGCAGACGAACACCCGGTCGCCGCGGCGCCCCAGCTCCTCGGCCACGGCGAGCCCGATCCCGCTCGTCCCGCCGGTCACCAGCGCGACCCGTTCCCTCTGTTCCGCCATGTCTCCGCCTTCCCGCCGGTGTCCCCCGCCGCCGGTCGCGCACGGGGCTGGTGCGTCGCCACACTCCGGCGGACTCTCCCGGGAGCGGTTCAAGACACCCTCAAGGCGCGGCGGAAGCCCGTACCGCCGGGCGCCCGGCTGGACCGCAGCTCCAAGAGCACTCCAGGCCCCGCTGCGAGAGTCGGGCCCACCCGGCCCGTACGGCCCGTACAGCCCGCAAGGCCCGGCCGTCCCCGGTCGTCCCCGTCCCCGGGCCCGTGCCCGTGCCCGTCGCTCGCCCGCGCCCGGGCCTGTGCCCGTTTCCGTTCGCGTTCACGTTCCCGAGAGGAAGCCCGATGACAGCCCACGAGGTCACCCCGCTCGCCGACACCGACACCTACCTGCGGCTCCAGCACTTCTACGCCCGCCAGATGCGGCTCCTCGACACCGGCGCCACCGACGCGTGGGCGGCCACCTTCGCCGAGGACGGCGTGTTCGCGGCCAACGGCCTGCCCGCCCCGGTGCGCGGCCGCGGGAACATCGCGGCGGCGGCCAAGGAGGCCTCCCGGCGGCTCGCCGAGGCGGGCGTGGTGCACCGGCACTGGGTGGGGATGCTGACCACCGAGCCGGCGGAGGACGGCCGGCTCCGGGCGACCTGCTACGCGCTGGTCCTGGCGGTACCGCGCGGCGGGGAGGCGACGGTGCACCGTTCCACGGTCTGCGTGGACCTGCTGGAGCCGGCCGGGGAGGGCTGGGTGGTGGCGGACCGCCGGGTGACCCGCGACGACCTCGCCTGAACGGACGGCCGGTCGGTTTCTTTCCTGATCATTCCCCGAGCGGGTCGACAATCAGACACTCTTCGTATTGTCAGGTAATGCGACTTCATGGCAGGGTCGAGCAACAAGATCCACGCACTATCGACCCAGAGAGCCCAGAACGGGGGAGAAGAACCGTCATGTCGACCACAGAATTCACGGAGGCTTCTCTTTACCAACGAAGCGGATCATTACCCGCCGGTCTTCGAACCGCTCCCGGCCGACCTGCTGGAAAGATCGTCAGTAACCCGGTCCGTCCCAACGGCAGAACGGTGTCGAAATGAAACCGGCTGAGTCCGCCCGGGTACTGCTCGTCGACGACCACACCCTGCTGCGGCAGTCGCTGCGGCAGGTCCTCGCCGCCGAACCCGACCTCGCGGTGGTCGGCGACACCGGTGACATCGACGAGGCCGTCGCCCTCGCCGCGGCCACCGCGCCCGACGTCGTCCTGCTCGGCGGCGAACTGCTCGACTCGGAGGTCGCGGAGGCGGTCCGGCGGATCGCCTCCGCCTCACCCGGCGCCCGGGTCATCGTGCTCAGCATGAGCGACCGGCCCGCCGACGTCCGCGACCTGCTGGACCTCGGCGTGCGCGGCTTCATGCTCAAGAGCGTGAGCCGCTACGAACTGCTCGCGGCCATCCGCGGGTTGTACAGCCGCGACCAGTCGACCCTCGCCGTCTCCCAGCACAGCCTCGCCCAGCTCAGCCGGCAAGCCGCGGTCACGCTGTCGGACCGGGAACTCGAAGTCCTCGTCCTCGCCGCCCAGGCGCTGACGAACTTCCAGATCGGCTCCCGGCTCGGCATCGCCGAGGGCACCGTCAAGCGGCACCTGCGCAACGTGTTCGGCAAGTTGGGCGCGGTGTCCCGCATCGACGCGGTGAACAAGGCGGTCGCCGCATCCCTGATCCCCGTCCCCACCCGCTCCCGGGGCACCGCGCTGACCGCCCTCCGGCAACCCTGACCGCTCCGTCGCCGCCGACGACGGCCGACGCGCGGCCGGGGCAGCCGGTCGCGAAGGGCCGGGCGAAGGAACCGGACAGCCGTGCGGGGCCGGGTCGTCGCGGGGCCGCGCGCCGCGAAGGATCCGGTCGACCGGTTTCCCCCGACCGGGGCGCGGCACCGGCCCGGCGACCGTACGCGGGTCGCCGGGCCGCCGCCGTGCCCGCCCTCACACCGGGTCGGCCGACCCGGTCACCTCCAGCGGCCCGTCCGGGGAGGGCTCCGGCAGGTCGCGGCCGTGCACCGCGTCCCGGATCTCCCGGCGCTGCACCTTGCCGTTCTGCGAGCGCGGAATGCCCTCCACCACCTCCACGTACCTCAGGTGCTGGTAGTACGGCATCCGCGTGTTCGCGCCCCGCACGGCCGCCAGCGCGGCCCCCTCCTCGTCCGCGTACGGCTTCGCGAGCGCCACGAGCGCGTACGCCACCGAGCCGCTGAAGCGGTCCGGGCGGTCGACCACCACGGTGTCCGCGACCTCGGGCCGCCGGCGCAGCACCTCCTCCACCTCGGTCGGCGACACCAGCCAGTTGTCGCACTTGAAGACGTCCTTGATCCGGTCGACGACGAACAGCCGGCCGTCCTCGTCCGTGTGGCCGATGTCCCCGGTGGAGAACCAGCCCTCGGCGTCCAGGTGCGCGGCGGGCTCGGCGCCCAGGTAGCCCTTCATCAGCTGCGGTCCGCGGACCTGGATCTCGCCGCGCTCCCCCACCGGGAGTTCCGCCCGGGTGTCCACGTGGACGATCCGCGACTCGGTGCCGGCCGACGGCGGGCCGCAGGAACCCGCCCGCGGGTCGTCCAGCCGGTCGAAGTGGGTCTGCGGGGACGCCTCCGCCAGCCCGTAGCCCTGCACCACCGGCACCCCGAAGCGGGCGGTCAGGCCGCGGGTCGCGGCCGGCGGCAGGGCCGAGCCTCCGGAGAGCACCGCGCGCAGCGTCGGGACCTCCGCGCCGCCCTCCGCGCCGCCCGCCGGGTCGGCCGCGAGGCGGGACAGCCGCATCGGCAGGCTGTAGTAGTGCGTGGTGCCGCCCGCGCGCGCGGCGGCCAGCGAACCGGGCACGTCCGGGTCGGTCCACAGCAGCTGGGTCGCGACGGCCTGCACCGCGGCGTTCAGGTGCATCAGGTGGTAGGTCGGCAGGTAGTTGAAGACCACCGACCCGGCGTCCAGTCCGTGCGCGTGGGCGGTCTGCGCCGCGTTGACGGTCAGGTTGCGGTGGGTCAGCTCGACCGCTTTCGGCGCGCCGGTGGTGCCGCTGGTGAACAGCAGGTTGGCGACCGCCTCCGGGTCCGCCGGGGCCGACGGGACCGGGCCCCCGGCTGCGGCGGCCACCACCTCGGCCAGCAGGGCCGCCCCGTCCTCCCCCGGCGCGGCGGAGGTCAGCAGCACCGTCTCCAGCCGCGGCAGGCGGTCCCGGACGGTGCGCACCCGCAGGTACACCTCGGGCGTCAGCACGGCCGTCCGCGCGCCCGAGGTGGCGAGCACGTGCACCAGGGCGTCCTCCCGCAGCAGCGGGTTGACCAGGGCGGCGGTCCGGCCGGCCCGCGCGGCCCCGTAGTAGGCGACCGGGAAGGCCGGGGACAGCTCGGCCGCGACCGCCACCACGGAGTCCGGACCGGGCGTCAGGGCATTCAGGGCGGTGGCGAAGGCGTCGACCTGCCCGTCGAGCCGGCCGAAGGACAGGCCCGACCCGTCGGGGCTGCGCAGCGCCGTGCGGTCCGGGGCCTGGGCAGCCGCGCGGCTCAGCAGGTGGTCCACCCGCGGTCCGCCGAGCCGGTCCGCGATCGTCGCCAGCGGAGCGCCGGCCACGGCGCTGCTCCGGCGGCCAGGGGGGCTGGACGTGGTCAAAGGTCTTCCTCCTCCGTCCGGTGGGTGCGACCCGCACCCGGTACCGGGACGGTGGCAGGCCGGCTTGGGGCACGGGTTGAGGCCCGTTCGAGCGGTCGGGGCCCGCCGCGGGCTCGGGCCGGATCCGCGCCGCGCCCTCCGGCCGGGACCCTCGACCGGGCCGCGATCGGCCCGGTCCAGGCTGGCCGGCGCACGTCCGAGCAGTACCGACCGATGGGAGTAGCGGATGCGCGTGTTGTTCGTGGCCACCGCAGGGGCGCACCTGCCGTGGATCACCCCGCTGAGCTGGGCCTGCCAAGTCGCCGGCCACGAGGTGCTGGTGGCCTCCCGTCCGGCCGCCACCGCGTTCCTCACCGCGGCCGGGCTCACCGTCGCACCGGTCGGCGACGAGGACGCCATCCGGACGGCGCAAGCCACCCACCGGGGCCTCGCCTCCACGGGCGGCCCCCGGCACCTGGCCTCCGGCTGGGTCAGCGCCCCCGAGCGGCTCGACCGGGACACCCGCCGGCTGCTCGGCACCCGGCAGATCACCTCCGCCGACGCGATGACCGACGACCTGGTCGCCCTCGCCCGCGCCTGGCGGCCCGACGCGGTCGTGTACGACACCGTGGCGCTGGCCGGACTGGTCACCGCGGCAGCGGTGAAGGTCCCGGCCTTCGGCCACACCTGGGGCTTCTCCTTCGGCTTCGACTTCGCCCGGGACGAGGACCTCCGGGAGCCCTTCGCCCGGCTCTTCGAACGCTTCGGTGTCGAGCCCCGGTTCGCGCCCGAGGCCTGGATCGACCCCTGCCCGCAGAGCCTGCGCTCGCCGCACCCGGTGCCCTGGGCGCCGATGCGGCTGGTGCCGTACAACGGGCCGCTGGTGCTGCCCGCGTGGCTGTTGGACCAGCCGGAGCGGCCCCGGGTCTGCGTCACCGGCGGGGTGACCACCACCGCCCTGACCGGGCTGGTCGGGCGGCTGGCCGAGGGCGTCCGGAAGGCAGGCGCCGAGGCGGTCGTCACGGTGGCCGGCCACCACGACGTCTCCCCCGCCGACCTGCCCGACGGCGTCCGGCTGTTGAGCGCCTTCCCGATGAGCACCCTGCTGCCGACCTGCGACGCGGTGGTCCACCACGGCGGGGTCGGCACCGGCATGATCAGCGCGGTCACCGGGCTGCCCCAGCTGGTGGTCCCGCACACCGCGATCCAGGACCACTGGGCCGAGCGGATCACCGCGGTCGGGGCCGGTCTGACCCTGGACGTCCCGGGCGGCCCCGACGTCGACGCCGTCGCGGAGGCCGTCAGCGCGCTGCTCACCGTGCCCGGCCACCGCGAGAGCGCCGCCCGGCTGCGGGACGAGAACGCCGCCATGCCGGCGCCGGCCCGCCTGGTGGGGCTCCTGGAGCGCGCCGCGGCCGAGGGCGGCGTCGGCGGCAGCGAACTGGTCGTCCGGCCCTGACCCCACCGCACCGGGCCCGGTCCGCACGCCGCGGGGCCGGGCCCGGTGCGGTGTCAGGCCGGGGTCGGCGCCGTGTCAGGCCGGCGCCGGGACGGCGGGCACCGATGCGTACCCCTCCGCCCGGAGGAACGCCGCCGCCGCCCGTACCGTGCGCCGGTCGTCGGCGGGCACGCCGCGCCGGGCCGGCAGGGTGGGGACCGCCGCGCTGCGGCCGGAGACCACGGCGGGCCGGCGGCGGGCCAGCGCGGTGAGGCCCTGCCCCGGGCCGGCCTCGACCAGCACGTACCGGCCGGAGTCCAGCAGGTGGCCGAGGGCCGGTCCGAACAGCACCGGCGCGGCCGGCTGTCCCGCCCAGAACGCCGGGTCGGTGGCCTGTCCGGGCGTCAGCGGCCCGGCCGTGTACCCGGAGTACAGCACCGGGCTCGGCGGCGACAGCCGCAGGGCGGCGACCGTCGGCAGCGACTGCGCGGCGGCGGCCGCGAGGCTCGGGCTGTGGAAGCCCTGGAACGCCCTGGTGCGCCGGCAGAGGAAGCCGTCCACCCGCAACCCGGCCTCCACCTGGGCCAGTTCGGCCTCCGGCCCGGCCAGCACGCACTGCTTGGCGCCGTTGACCACGCCGACCACCACCTGTTCGCCGAGGTACGGCGTCAGCTCCTCCCGCCGGGCGGCCACCGCGAGCATGCCGCCGGGCGGGGCGGCGCTGATCCGGGAGATCCGGTCCGTCTGCAGCCGCACCGCGTCCGGGAGGTCCAGCACCCCGGTCAGGACCGCGCCGACCAGCTCGCCGACGCTGTGCCCGAGCACCGCCGCCGGCCGGATCCCCCAGCCCAGCACGAGCCGGGCGAGCGCGTGATCCACGGCGAACAGCAGGGCCTGGGCCCGGGTCACGTCGTCCAGCGGCACCGCCGGACGGTCGCTCAGCCAGTCGGCGCGCACCCGGCGGCCCTCGGGGCCCATCAGCCCGAACACCTCGTCCATCGCGGCGGTGAACACCGGCTCGGTGTCGTACAGGCCCACCGCCATCCCCTCGTACTGCGCGCCCTGGCCGGGCAGCAGCAGCACCACCGGGCGCGGGCCGGGGCCGGGGGCCCCTCCGCCGGCGGTGGTGGCGGTGGTCCGGGGCGCACCGGCGGCCCGTCCGGGGAGCGTCGTCATCGCGGTCCGTCCTTCCTGGGGAGGCTGGTCGGCCGATGCTCCCGGGGCCGGGTCGAGTCCGTCTCGACCGTCGTTCGACCCGCGGTCGACCGGTCCCGTCCGGCCTCGAACGACGCTCCACGCCAGGTCGAACGGCCCGCCGCAGGATGGGTTGCGACCGACCCACGCGGAACCCGCGGGACGGTCGACGGAGGACGTTCCCCGGGCGCGCGCCACAAGCCGCCGTCCGGCCTCGTCCTGGCCGACCACCACGGCACGGTGCCGGACCGGCGGGGCCGACAGCGCCCACCGCCCCGGTCCGGCACCCCGCCCCCGGCGGCCCCGGCCGTCGGGACCGCGCCGTCGGGACCGCGCCGTCGGCACCGCCGCACCGCCGCACCGCCACAGCGACACAGCGACATGCGCGCACATCGACACCTGCAGACACCGACCCGTCGACATCGGAGGAGAGGATGAGGTTCGAGGGCCTGTTCATCGCCGGCGCCGCCCTCCATCTGCCACCGCCCGTGGCCGTGCGCGAGGCCGTCCGCGCGGGGTGGTGCGACCCGGAGCTGGAGGCGTCCACCCGGATGCTGTCGGTGCGGATTTCCGACACGCTCTCGGCGCCCGAGATGACCGTCCGGGCGGCGCGCGCCGCGCTGCGGGCGGCCGGGCGCGATTCGGCGGACCTGGCGCTGCTTCTGCACGCCACCGCGTACTACCAGGGGCTGGACGAGTGGCCGGCCCCCTCCTTCGTGCAGCGGGAGGTGGCGGGGGCGAGCCACTGCCCGGCGGTGGAGGTCCGGCAGATGTCCAACGGCGGCATGGCCGCGCTGGACCTCGCCTGCCACTACCTGGACGGCGCGTCCGAGGACCGGGCCGCGCTGCTGACCGCCGGGGACCGCTTCTGCCCGCCCGGTTTCGACCGCTGGCGCACCGACCCCGGTACGTTCTACGCGGACGGCGCGGCCGCCGTGGTGGTCGCCCGCAGGCCCGGCTTCGCCCGGGTCGTGGCGCTGGTGTCGCACTCCGAGCCCGGTCTGGAGGGCATGCACCGGGGCGACGACCTGTTCGCCGACGCGCCGTTCACCCACCGCAGGCCGATCGACATGGGCGTCTGGCAGAAGGCCTTCATCGCCCGGCACGGCATGCCGTACACGGCCGCGCGGGTGTCCCGCGGCGGGCGCACCTCCCTGGAGACGGTGCTCGCCGAGGCCGGCACGACCCTGGCCGGGATCGACCACTTCGTGCTGCCCAACCTCGGTCTGCACCGGCTGGACTCCGGCTACTTCCGCCGCTACGGGATCCCGGTGGAGCGCTCCACCTGGGAGTGGGGCCGGACGGTCGGGCACCTGGGGCCCGCCGACCAGTTCGCCGGGCTGGCCCGGCTGTGGCAGGACGGCCGGCTGACGCCGGGGCAGCGGGTGCTGCTGATGGGCGTGGGCGCGGGCTTCACCTGGTCCGCCGCCGTCCTGGAGGTCGTGGCGCCCGCCGCCGGGCACTGATCGCCGCGCCCGCGCCGGGGCGGCGCACCGTAGCGACCGGTCCGGTCTCCCGGGCCGGCCGCTACGGCGTGCAGGGCGCCCGGTGACAGGCGACACGGCCTGCAGGGCGCCCGGTGACAGGCGTCGCGGCGTGCGGCGCGGCGCAGCGGCGTGCGGCGTCAGGACGCCGTACGGGCCAGCAACCGGCTGAGCACCTGGGCCAGTTCGGCCTCCAGCGCGGCGCCGCCCCGTCCGCCGTGGTCGACCGAGCGCCAGGCGACGAAGCCGTCCGGCCGGACCAGGGCGGCCCCCGCGTGGCCGAGGTGGTAGCGGCCGCCCCACTCGCCGTCCGGGTCCGCGAGGTCGGTGCCGATCCGGTGGGCGGCGAAGGGCACCGCCAGCCGGGCGGCGGCGCGGGTGCCGGCCTCCGCCCACGGGGTGCCGTCGCGGCCGGTGAGCAGGACGAAACGGTCGCCGAAGAGGTCCAGGGTGGAGAGGGGCGTGCCTTCGCGTTCCAGCCGTACGTGCGGCGCCCGGGTGCCGGCGAGTCCGGCCAGTTCGGCGGGCTCGGACGGGTCGGTCCCGGCCCGCGCCCCGCCGATCACCGCCGCCGAGCGGTAGTGGTAGCCGAAGGTGAGCGCGAGCGGCGAGAAGCCGCCTCCCTCGCCCTCGGCGCGGCTGCGCTCGTGCTGTTTGGCGGCGGAGAAGGCACAGGTGGTCTCGGCGACCGGCCGGCGTTCCGGTTCGTAGGAGTTCAGCAGGCCGGGACCGGCCCAGCCGTTCAGGACGGCGGCGAGCTTCCAGGCCAGGTTGTGCGCGTCCTGGACGCCGGTGTTGGCGCCGAAGCCGCCGGCCGGCGAGACCACGTGCGCGGCGTCCCCGGCGAGGAAGATCCGCCCGTCGCGGAACCGGTCGGCCACCCGGGCGGCCAGTTCCCAGCCCTGGACGGGCCGGGCCGCGCCGTCGAGGGTGGGGACGATCTCCGCGTCGAGCGCCGGGTCGCCGGTGGCGGTGCGGACCAGTTCCAGGCAGCGCTCGGTGGTGAAGTCGTCCAGCCGCTCGCCGTGTTCGGGGTGGTAGGGCACCATCAGCAGCCAGCGGTCCCGGCGTTCGAACATGGCGAGCAGGGTGCCGGCTTCGGGCCGGTCGATGTAGCAGACCGAGATCGGCCGGCCGCGCAGCAGGGCGGTCAGGTCGGCCTCGAAGACGATGTTGGCGACGTGGTGGAGCACGCCGGGCCCGTGGGTCCCGATGCCGAGGGCCTGGCGGACCGTCGAGCGGTGGCCGTCGGCGCCGATCAGGTAGCGGGCGCGGATCCGGTGGCGGCGGCCGGTGGCGGTGGACTCGACCAGCGCGGTGACGCCCTCCGGGTCCTGCTCGAACTCCACCATCCTGGTGGCGAACCGGACGTCGGCGCCGAGCTTGCGGGCGTGCGCGAGGACGAGCGGTTCCAGCACCTGCTGGTCCACGAAGGCGGGCTCGCACGGGCTGAGGTGCGCCACCGAGCCGGGGGCCTCCCGCCGGACCCGGTAGACCTCCCGGCCGGCCAGCGTCTCGACCCGGGCCAGTTCGGGGTAGCGGTCGAACACCGACGGCGGCGCCGCCCGGATCACCGGTTCCAGGCCGGAGGCCCGGTAGAGCTCCATGGAGCGGGAGTTCATCACCCGGCCGCGGGGCAGCACCGAGGTGCCCGGATGCCGTTCGACCACCGTCGTGGTGACGCCGTGGCCGCGCAGGAAGGCGGCCGCCGACAGCCCGACGAGGCCGCCGCCGACCACGAGCACCGATACTTCTTCGTCGTCCATGACTCTCCCTCGTCCGACCGTGTGCGGGGCTGGGGGGGGGGGGGGGGGGGGCGCCCGGGCCCCCCCGGGGGGGGGGGGCGCGGCAGGGGGGTGTGTTATTGGGGGGGGGGGGGGCGGCCCGCCCACACGGTGTGGTCGCCGCCC
>NZ_JBHWBZ010000005.1:39488-47206 GCF_042735475.1 Kitasatospora sp. NPDC059577
GCTCGCCCCCCCCCCCACAACCAATATCTTTATTTTGTGAGAGCACTTCCCCCCCCCGGCGCGGGGGGGGGGGGGGGGGGGCGCGGGGGGCCCCCCCCCCCCCCCCCCACACCCTGGCCGGTCCGCCTCGAACGGTGCTGGAGAACGGCTGCGGGAACGGCCGACCGACCCTACCGGTCGACTCCGCCGCCCCGACAGCCGTGCGCGGCAGCCGAGTTGGGAAGGACATGCGGCCGGTCTTCCAGCCGTTCTCCAACCGTTCCCGGTACTGATCGGCCGGGAAACAGGGAAGGCCCCCGGGGAGTCCGGGGACATCGGGAAGGGGACCGAGGATGACGCGATCGAGCGGGCGACGGGTGCTGGTGACGGGGGCTTCGCGCGGGATCGGCGCGGCGATCGCCCGGGCGGTGGCCGCCGACGGCGGGCGGGTCGCGCTGCTGGCCCGTCCGTCGGCGGAGCTGGACGCCCTCGCGGCCGAACTCGGCGCGGTGGCGGTGGGGGTGGACCTGGCCGACCCGGCCGCGGCCGGGTCCGCCGTCGCCGGGGCCTGCGCGGAGCTCGGCGGGCTGGACGTCCTGGTGAACAACGCGGGCGTGTTCCCGCTGGGCCTCGTCCGGGACGGCGATCCCGCCGACTGGCGGACGATGGTCGACCTGAACGTCCTCGGGGTGCTGACGGTCACCCGGGCGGCGATCCCGGCGCTGCTCGCCGGGGAGCATCCGCAGATCGTCAACATCGGTTCCACGGCCGGGCGTTCGGTGGCCCATTCGGTCCAGGGCGTCTACGCGGCGACCAAGCACGCCCTGGTGGCGATCAGCGACGGGCTGCGGCTGGAGCTCGCCGGGGACGGCGTCCGGGTCACCCTGGTGTCGCCCGGCGCGGTGCGCACCGGCGGGAGCGGGCGGATCGGGGACGAAGCGCTGCGCGCGGTGCTGGCCAAGGTGCAGGAGGCGGTCGGACTGGATCCGGCGGAGGTGGCGGAGCAGGTGCTGCACGTGCTGCACGCCCCGGCGGGGGTGCACCTGACCGAGCTGACGGTGCTCTCCACCCGGGAGCAGCTGGGCTGACGCCCTGTCCGCGCGGGGCGGCCGGGGCTCCCGGCCGCCCCGCGCGCGTGCGTCAGCGGCCGCCCGCGACGGTCAGCACCTCGCCGGTGATGTTGCCGTTGGCCCCGGAGCAGACGAACAGCACGGCGTTGGCGACGTCGGCGGGCGCGCTGAGCCGGCCGCTCGCGGTCCGCGCGGTCTCCTGCTCGCGCACCGCGGCCGGCAGGCCGGTCAGGGCCCGCTCGGTCAGGGTGAGCCCGGGGCAGACCACGTTGACCAGGATGCCGTCCGTCCCGGTGTCCCAGGCCAGGCTGCGGGCGAAGCCGTGCAGGCCGGACTTGGCCGCGCCGTAGAACTCCTGGCCCCGGTGGCCGTCGACCGCCACGTGGGAGGAGAGCAGGGCGATCCGGCCCCAGCCGCGCCGCCGCATGCCGGGCACCACCAGCTGGGCGAGCCGCAGCGTCGGCGCGAGGTTCTGCTGCACCACGGGCTCCCAGTCCTCGACGGCGACGTCCTCGAAGTGCACGCCCGGGGGCCGGCGGGTGCCCATCATCCGTACGGCGCCCGCGACCAGGACGTCGATGTCCGCCCAGCCGTCGCCCGCGGCGGCGAGTTCGTCGAGCGTGCCCCGCGGGTCGGTCAGCGCGTAGCGCACGGCCCGCGCCCGGCCCTTGGCCGCACCCAGCTCGTCGGCGAGTTCGGCGGCCTCGCGCTCCTTGCTGTGGTAGCCGATCAGGACCCTGGCGTCCTCGGCGGCGAAGGCCCGCGCGATCTCCCGCCCGATCCCTCCGGTCGCACCGGTGACCAGGACCACCCGGTCCGCGACTGCGAGTTCCACGCTGTCTCCTTCGCGGCCCGGTGTCCGGTGGGCCCGACTCCGGGGGGCCGGCGGAGGGCCGGTCCCGGCGCGACACTGCCCGGCCCGACTGGAGGGCGGTTCGAGGCCGGCCGCCGCCCCGGCCACCGCCCTCGGCGACCGGCGGAGGCAGGCGGCCAAGGCGGGCCGCGGAGGCATACGGCCAGGGCCGGCGTGGCGCGGCTCGCGGGCGGCGGCGAAGGAGCGGGTCGGCCGGAATTCGAACCCGGTTCGAAACGGCTCTGCCAGCCTCGCCGCCATCCGCGCGGCCGCCCCGGCCGACGACGGGACCGCACCCGAGGACCAGGAGGACGCATGAGCGCCGACACCGAGAACCGGCCGGCCGGGAACCCGCGCGCCGGGGACCCGCACACCGACGCGCGGGTGCTGCGGATCGACGGCGACACCACCGGACCGCACGTGGACGACACCGTGTTCCGGTCGATCATGGCCACCCTGCCCACCGGGGTGACCGTCCTCACCACGCTCGACGAGGAGGGCAACCCCAAGGGCCTGACCTGCAGCGCGGTGTGCAGCGTCTCCGCACGTCCGCCGCTGCTGCTGGCCTGCCTGGACAACCGCAGCACGGTGCTGACCGCGGTCCTGGCGCGCGGCGCGTTCGTGGTCAACGTGCTGCGGGAGCGCGGCGAGGGGGTGTCCACCCTGTTCGCCTCCCGCGGCGGCGACCGTTTCGGTGCGACGCCGTGGCGGCCGGGCCCGGTGAGCGGCCTGCCGTGGATCGAGCGGCACGCGATCGCCCACGCGGAGTGCCGGCTGGCGGGCGCCGTCCGGGCCGGTGACCACACGGTACTGGTGGGCGCGGTGGTGGACGGCGCCGCCCACCGGGGGCTGTCCACCCCGCTCATGTACTGGCGCAGCCAGTACGGGACCTGGCCCGCCCAGCCGGACGAGGCGTCGGCCGCGATCACCCTGGCCGCGGAGGGCTGAGCCCCGCGGAGGGCTGATCCCCGCGAGGGCCGGACCGCGTGTTGCACTCACTGCAATTTTTGCATTGTCCGATGAGAATGCAACCTCTGCACGTATTGCAGACAGTGCCAAGATTGCATAGAGTGCAGTGGTGATGAGTGCATCCGACCAACGCAGAGAACGCCAGAAGGCGGCCAAGAGACACGCGATCACGCTCACGGCCGTCCGCCTGGTCCTCGACAAGGGCCTCGACGCGATGACCGTCGAGGCCATCAGCGAGGCCGCCGACATCAGTCCCCGGACCTTCTTCAACTACTTCTCCAGCAAGGACGAAGCGCTCCAGATGCGACCGTCCTGGTCGGCGGAGTCCCTGACCGCGCTGTTCCAGGACCGCCCCGCCGACGAGCCGGTCTTCCGCTCGATGCGCGTGGTCGCCCGGGAGATCGCGGACTCCTTCGTCCCGGCGCGCGAGGAGTCCGAACTCTGGCGCGAACTGTGGCGCCGGCACCCCGAACTCCTGGCCAAGCGCGGCTCGGGGGGCGAGGAGGAGATCTTCCGGAGCCTCATCCTGGCGGTCGCCGAGCGGACGGGCGCCGACCCGATGAAGGACAGCTACCCGAGCGTCGTCGTCACCTCGGCGTTCTCGGTGATCCAGTGGGCGGTGCGCTTCTCCTGGATCAACGAGGACGGCCGGACCACGGCCGACCTCATCGACGAGGCCTTCGACCTGCTCGAACGGGGCCTCTGAGCAGGCCGCACCCGCCATACGCGCCGTACCCGCTGAACCCGCGCCCCACCGCCGTACCGCTCCCCACCACCCGTCGGCACCACCCCAGACCACCCGTCCACCGTGACAGCCGCACCAAGGAGCCACCCGTGCCACCAACAGCTGGCGACGCCGCCCGGAGCCCACTGAGCCGCCGCCAACTGGCCGTCGTCATGTCGGCCCTGTTACTGTCCATGTCCCTCGGAGCGCTGGACCAGACCGTGGTCGCCACCGCGCTGCCCGCGATCGTCGGGGATCTGCACGGCCTCAAGTACACCTCGTGGCTGTTCACCGCCTACATCCTCGCCTCGGGCATCTCGACGCCGATGTACGGGAAGCTCGCCGACCTCTACGGGCGGCGCAAGCTCTACCTGTTCGCCCTGGTCGCGTTCCTCGCCGGCTCGGCCCTGGCGGGCGCCGCCCAGTCGATCTTCCAGCTCATCGCCTTCCGGGCGATCCAGGGCGTGGGCGCCGGCGGCCTCATGGTGCTGACCCTGACGATCATCGCCGACATCGTGCCCACCCGTGAACGCGGCAAGTACATGGGCCTGTACGGCGCCGTCCTCGGCCTCTCCTCGGTGGCCGGCCCGCTGATCGGCGGCTACTTCGTCGACCACACCACCTGGCGCTGGGTCTTCTACATCAACCTGCCGCTCGGCCTGGTCGCGCTCGCCGTGGCCGGCACCGCGCTCAAGCTGCCGGTGCGCAACCGCGGCGGGAAGATCGACTACGCCGGGTTCGTCATGCTGGCCGGCGCGCTCACCTGCCTGGTGCTGGCGACCTCCTGGGGCGGCACCAAGTACGCCTGGTCCTCCACCACCATCCTCGGCCTGTTCGCGGGCATGGCGGTGTTCGTCGCCGCCTTCATCCTGGCCGAGCGGCACGCCAGTGACCCGCTGATCCCGCTGCGGCTGTTCACGGTCCGCACGGTGGTGTTCGCCTGTCTGGCCAGCATGCTGGTGTTCACCTGCGTCAACGGCCTGGCCACCTTCATCCCGATGTTCCTCCAGCTGGTCACGGGCATCACCGCCACCAACACCGGGCTGCTCACCCTGCCGCTGATGGTCGGCCTGATGTTCTCCTCGGTCGTCGGCGGCAACCTGATCACCAAGACCGAGCGCTACAAGTGGTCCCCCATGGTGGGTGCCGTGATCGGCGCGCTCACCATGTTCCTGCTCTCCACGATGGACGAGCACACCGGCTGGTGGCTGCTCGCCGTCTACGTCACCATCCTCGGCGCCGGCCTCGGCCTGATGATGCAGCCGCTGGTGATCGCCGTCCAGGTCACCGTCGAACGCCGTGACCTCGGCGTCGGCACCGCGACGGCGGCGTTCTCCCAGCGCATCGGCGGGTCGATCGGCCTCGCCGCGCTCGGCGCCGTGTTCAGCCACCAGTACGAGAACGGCCTCGCCAAGCACCTGACAGCCGCCCAGGCCGCGGCGGTGCCCTCCGACGGATCGGTGTCGCCGACCGTGGTCGCGGCGCTGCCGCCGGCGGTCCGGGACGGTCTTCGGCTGGCCTTCAGCGACTCCCTGACCGAGGTGTTCTTCTGGCTCACCCCGGTGATGGTCGGGGTGCTGATCCTCTCCGCCTTCCTCAAGAACGTCCACCTCGACCAGAGCGTCCCGCTGGGCGAGTTCGCCCACCTGGACCTCGACGAGGACGACGACGCGGGCGCGGACGGAGCCGGATCCCCCGACGCCGGCGGCCCGGCCGACCCGGTCGACGTCCCGGCCCAACCGGGTGGACTGGAAGAAGGATTGACGCATCGTCAGAACTGACGGTAGGCCAGTTCCACTGAACCGGCCGTGGTGCGGCCGCCGCCACCCGCGGGTGGTAGGCCGCCCGTCACCCCCGTACGGGCGACCGCACAGCGGCCGCGCCACGCGCCATCTCTCTTCAGTGACATCGCCGGATACCCCGAAGGTGGGTGTCCGGCGCACCATTGGAAGCATTCGCCTTGAGCGTTCCCGGACAAGGCTCCTAGGGTCCTGATCGCAGGCCGGCCACCAGAACGGGCCGGCCGCCCGCGTTCATGAGGATTCAGCCGACCGGCGAGGAGCTTCCCATGGATTTCAAGGTGCTGGGACCACTGGAGGTACACCACCTGGGGTGTGCGCGGACCCCCAGTCCCCCGAAGACCCGACAGTTGCTGGCCCTGCTGCTCCTGCGGGTCAACCAGGTGGTGAGCCTGGACTCCATCATCACCGAGCTCTGGGACGACCGCCCGCCGCGCAGCGCGGTCACCACCGCCCAGACCTACATCTACCAACTGCGCAAAGCCTTCGCCTCCGAAGTCGGCGAGGAGGCGGCCGGGCACATGATCTCCACCGTCCTGCCCGGCTACGTGCTGCGGATCGACGAACGGCAGCTCGACGCGCCCCGGTTCGACCGGCTCGTCGAGGACGCCCGCCTCCTCACCGAGGACGACGAACCACTCAGGGCCGCCGAACTCCTGGAGGACGCCCTGGCGATGTGGCGCGGACCGGCCCTGTCCAACGTCACCTGCGGCCCCGTGCTGGCGAGTTACGCCACCCACCTGGAGGAGCGGCGGATCAGCGCCCTGGAGGCCCGGGTCCGCACCGACATGGAACTCGGGCGCCACCGCGAACTCGTCGCCGAACTGCAGACCCTGGTCTCCGCCTACCCCTTCAACGAGTGGTTCCACACCCAGTTGATCCTGGCGCTGAACCGCTCCGGCCGGCGCGGCGACGCCCTGAACGCCTACCAGCGGGTGCGGCGCCTGCTCGGCGAGGAGCTGGGGCTCGACCCGTCGGCGGAACTCCAGCGCGTCCACCAGCAGGTGCTGCGGGTCGACGGGCCGCCGGTCCACCGGATGCCCGCCGTCTCCGGGGCAAGGAGATCCTGACATGGCGACCGTCACCCCGCCCGCACCCACCGCGCTGGACGTCGTTGCCGGCCACGACCTGACCGGACGCAGCGCGGTCGTCACCGGCGGCGCCTCCGGCATCGGCCTGGAGACCGCCCGCGCACTCGCCCGAGCCGGCGCCCGCGTGGTCATCGGCGCCCGCTCCCTCCGGCCCGCCGAGGCCGTCGCCGCCGGCCTGCGGGCGAGCACCGGGAACCCGGCCGTCACCGTCGCGACGGTCGACCTCGGATCCCTCCGCTCCGTCCGGGAGTTCGCCGACGACCTGCTCCGACAGCGCGAACCCGTCCACCTGCTGGTCGCCAACGCCGGCGTCATGGGCCTGCCGCCCGGCCGCACCCACGACGGCTTCGAGACCCACCTCGGCGTCAACCACCTCGGCCACTTCGCGCTGACCGTCCGCCTGCTGCCCGCCCTGCGAGCGGCCGGACACGCCCGCGTGGTCGTGGTCGGCTCCAGCGCACACCACCTGGGCGGGCTGGACCTCGACGACCCGCACTTCGAGCACCGCCCGTACGACCCGTACCTCGCCTACGCCCAGTCCAAGACCGCCAACGCCCTCTTCGCCGTCGCCCTCACCGGCCGGCACCGGGCGGGCGGCGTGCTCGCCAACACCGTCAGCCCCGGCGCCGCCCTCACCGGCCTCCAGCGCCACCTCGACACCGGGACCAAGGTCGCGGTCGGCCTGATCCGCCCGGACGGCACACCCGACCCGCGCCTGCGCACCGCCGCCCAGGGCGCCGCCACCTCGGTGTGGGCGGCGGTCGCCCCGGAGCTGGCCGGGACCGGCGGGGCCTACCTGGAGGACTGCGCCGTCGCCCGCCCGTGGAACGGATCGACCCCGCCCCGGGGCTACCTCCCCGAAGCCCTCGACCCGGAGCGCGCCGAACGCCTCTGGGAGCTCTCCGCCGCCCTGGTCGGCACGGACTGACCGCAGCCCGCGGGCACCCCGCTCAACCGGCCGACCGCCGGCCCTCACCCCGACCGGGCGGCCCGGGGAGCCCACCGAGCTCCCTGCTCAACCGCGCCTCCACCGCGCTCAGGGGCAGTTCCGGGCAGAGCCGCTCGGGATGCCCCGGCCCGGGCCCGCACAACCGCCGCGGCTCCGGCACCACCGCCGGGGGCGCGGCGGCCCGCCCCCCGGCCCCCGAACATTACGCACCCCCCGCCCCCGTCACCCCCCCCCCCACCCCCCCCCGCCGCGCGCCCCCCGCCCACACAAACCACCCCACAACG
>NZ_JBHWBZ010000005.1:47216-87628 GCF_042735475.1 Kitasatospora sp. NPDC059577
CCCCTACCCTGCTCTATTTTGGTGTGCGTTGTTCCTCTTCGTGGGCTCTCACCCGTCTCGCCCACCCACCCCCCCCTTCCCCCCCCACCCCCCGCCCCCCCCCGCCCGCCACGCGCCGCGGCCTCGTACATGTCCGCACCGCCGAGCAGCTTCAGCCCCGACCACACCCACCCCGTCAGCGCGCCCACAGCCCTCAGAACCCTCCACAGAGCGATCACGCCCGCCTCCTGTCGGCCGACCCGTCCAGCGCGGGGCAGCCAGCGTGCCCGGCCCGCCTCAAGCCCTCCTGGAGGCGGCGGAGCCGGCCCCGGGAGGCGGCGGGCCCGGCCGCCGCCGATACTGGGCCCGGGCCGCGACCCCCGGGAGGAACCATGGACTACGGGATCGGCGTACGGCTCGACCGGCCGTTCGCACAGGCGGTGGAGGCGGTCACCGCCGCCCTCAAGGAGCAGGGCTTCGGCGTCCTCACCACCATCGACGTCCGGGCGACCCTGCACGAGAAGATCGGCGCCGAGATCGAGGACTACCTGATCCTCGGCGCCTGCAACCCCGCCCTCGCCCACCGCGCACTCGACGCCGACCGCCGCATCGGGCTGCTGCTGCCCTGCAACGTGGTCGTCCGCGCCGACGGCGACACCACCCTGGTGGAGGCCGTCGACCCGCAGACGCTGGTCGCGCTGGCCGGCCCGGACGGCGGACTGGGCGAGGTCGCGGACGAGGCGGCCCGACGGCTCGGCGCCGCCCTCGACTCCCTGCGCGGCGCAGCGAGCAGGCCGTGACCGGCCCCGTCGTCGTCGGCTTCGACGGCTCGCCCGAGAGCCTCGCCGCCACTGCCTGGGCCGCCCGCGAGGCGCAGCGCCGCGACTGCCCCCTGCACCTCCTGCACGCCTGGCCCCGGCCGAAGCGGGACGCCTCCGAGCGGCACCACCCGGTCGAGCGCCTGGCCGCCCGCGAAGCCGAACTGCTCACCACCGTCGACGTCCCGGTGTCCTCCTCGCAGGTGCCCGACCCCCCGGCCGACGCGCTGGAGGCCGCCGCGCGGACGGCCTCCCTGCTCGTCCTCGGCTCCCGCGGCCTGGGCGCCCTGCACGGCTTCCTGGTCGGCTCGGTGAGCCAGGAGGTGCTGCGCCGGGCCGCCTGCCCGGTGGTGCTGGTCCGAACGGGTGCGGACGAGCCGGCCGGCCCCGTCCTGGTGGGCCTCGACCTCGACCACCCGACGGACGAGGTGCTCGCCTTCGCCTTCGACGCCGCCGCCCGGCGCTCGGCCCCGCTGCGCGTCGTCCACGTCTGGTCCCCGCCGTCCGGCACCGAGTACATGGCCTTCGACGCCATCGGCGGGGTGCAGAACGAGCTCTCCGCCGCCGAACGGGCCCGCTTCACCGACCTGCTGGAGCCCTGGCGGGAGCGCCGGCCCGAGGTGGACGTGACGGCCGACCTCATCCGCGGCAGCGCCACCGTCGCCGTGGTGGACGCCGCCGCCACCGCCCGCCTGCTCGTCGTCGGCCGCCGCCTCCGGCGCCCCCTGCTCGGCACCCACCTCGGACCGGTCGCCCACGCGGCCGTCCACCACGTCCACTGCCCGGTCGCCCTCGTCCCGCACGCCTGACCGGGCCGCCCTCCGGCACCCCGCGGCCCGGCGGCAGCGGGAACGGTCCCCGGCCTCACCCGGACAGCCTGGCCGGGATGCCCCCGACCGCCGGAGTGCGCAGGCTGCTGGCACGGACCGGGCCGCGGGTAGCGACCGCCCGGGACACGGCTCAGGGAGGACGACATCGACGGGACGCGGCAGACCGGCTCCGACGGGGACGTGACCGCGCGGGTGCTCGCGCGCTGCGCGCTGCTGGCCGCGGTCGGCGCCGTGGTCGTGCTGCTGGTCGTCCTGGGCGACGGCGGCCTGGCCGTGGTGCTGATCGGGCTCCTGGGGTTGGTGCTCTGGGCGGCCGGCGTCTGGTGGTTCCTGGCCCACCGCGGCGCCGTGCGGCTCGTCGGAGCGCTGCTCGCCGTCGCCGCGCCGATCGGGATCGTCGTGCTGTTCGCGTACCACGACCTGTGGCCGACAGCGCTACTGCTGGTCCTCTGCGGGGGCGCGGCACTCGCCCTCGGCCGGGTGGCGCTGCGCCGCGCGCGCCCGAGCGGGGCGCAGCCGGGAACCGCCGCGGCCCGGCCGCAACGGGCGGTGCTCATCATGAACCCGAAGTCCGGCGGCGGGAAGGTCGGCCGCTTCGGGCTGGTCGAACGGGCCGAACGGCTCGGCGCCCGGGTGGTCCTGCTCGACCCCGCCGTCCACTCCGACGTCACCGCGCTCGCCCGCGAGGCCGCCGCCGGGGGCGCCGACCTGCTCGGCGTCGCGGGCGGCGACGGCACCCAGGCCCTGGTCGCGGCCGTCGCCGCCGAGCACGGACTGCCGTTCCTGGTGATCTCCGCCGGCACCCGCAACCACTTCGCCATGGACCTCGGCCTCGACCGCGCCGACCCGGCCCGCTGCCTCGACGCGCTGACCGACGGCGAGGAACTGCGGATCGACCTCGGCGACGTCGCCGGCCGCCCCTTCGTCAACACCGTCTCCTTCGGGGTCTACGCCGACGTCGTGCAGCGCCCCGAGTACCGCGACGCCAAGGCGGGCACCGCCCTGAACCTCCTGCCGGACCTGCTGGTCGGCGAGGGCGTCCGCCGGGTCGACGCCCTCGTCGACGGCGGCGCGGCCCCGGCGCTCTCGGCCCAGCAGGCGCTGCTGGTCAGCAACAACCCGTACGGCTCCCCCGACGACCTCGAGAGCGGCGGCCGCCGCTCCCGGCTCGACAGCGGCCTGCTCGGCGTCACCGCCATCCGGGTCGAGGGCGCGGCACAGGCCGCCGAACTGGCCGTACGGGGCTCGCAGTCCACCGGGCTGACCGTGCTGACCGCGCACCGGGTCGAGGTGACCTCCGCGGAGGCCGAGATCCCGGTGGCCGTCGACGGCGAGGCGCTGCGGATGCCCACGCCGGTGGTGTGCACGCTGCGCCCCGGAGCACTGCGGGTCGTGGTGCCGCGCGACCGCCCCGGCAGCGTCCCCGTCAAGCCGCGGGTGGACTGGCGCCGGCTCGCCACCCTCGCGTTCGGTCGCGGCCCGCGGGACACCCACCGCGAATCCGGGCCCGGCCCCGGACCGGACTCCGAGGAGCGTGGCCGTGCCTGAGCGCAACTCCGCCCCGGCGGGCGTGCTCGCCGACCTCCGGGCCGTCGACGGGGCCCTGTACGCGGCCGTCGCCGCCACCCCCACACCGGCCCTGGACACGGCACTGCGGCGGCTGTCCCGCACGGCCGACCACTCGAAGATCTCGCTGGCCGTCGCCGGGGGACTCGCCCTCCTGCCCGGCCGGCCCCGGCAGGCGGCCGTGGTCGGGATCGTCGCCGTCGCGCTCGCCTCGACGACGGCCAACCTGCTCGGCAAACGGATGGTCCGCCGGCGGCGGCCCGACCGGGAACGGGCCCGGGTGATCGTGGCCCGGCAGGTGCCGATGCCCGAGTCGGCCTCCTTCCCGTCCGGGCACACGGCGTCGGCAACGGCCTTCGCCACCGCCGTCGGCGTGGTGCTGCCCCCGGCGGCGGTGCCGCTCGGCGCGCTGGCGGTCGCCGTCGGCTACTCGCGCGTGCACACCGGCGTCCACTACCCCGGTGACGTCGCGGCGGGCGCGGTCCTCGGGTTCGCGGCCGCGGCGGCCGCCCTGACCGTCCTCCGCCTGCCGCCGCTGCCCGCCTGGCCGTGAGCGGTCCCGCCGGTCCCTCGGACGGGCCCCTCGGGGCGGCCCTCGGACGGGCCGCCGGCCGGCCCCGGACCCCCTGCTGACCGGTGCCCCCGACCGGTCGGGCGACGGCCGGGCCCGGTCAGCCGCCCAGCGGTGCGGGCAGCGGCCGGGCGTGCAGGATGTCCAGCCGGGAGACCGCCCTGGTCACCACGACATAGAGCCGGTGCAGGCCGCGCGGCTCGGCCTCGACGATCGCGGCCGGCTCCACGACCACCACGTGGTCGTACTCCAGCCCCTTGACCAGGGACGCGGGCAGCACCGTCACCCTGGCCGTGGTGCCCACCTGCTCGGCCGAGGCCGTCGCGATCCCGGCCGCCCCGAGGACCTCGACGGCCGCCGTCACCGCGCCGTCCGCGGCGATCACCGCGATCGAGCCCTCGCGCTCCAGGGCGGCCCGCACCGCCGCCACCACCGCACCCCCCAGGCGCGCCGCGCCGCCCGGACCGGCCGCGTCCTCCGGGTCGGCCGCGCCGTCCGGGCCCGCCGCGCCGACCCCGCGCACCGTCAGCTCACCGTCCCGCCGGAGCGAGACGGCCTGCGGCACGTCCACGTCCAGGGCGCCCAGCACCCGGTTCGCCAGTGCCATCACCGCGGCCGGGACCCGGAAGCCGGTGGTCAGCGGCACCACGGCGGCCTCCGGCTTGCCCAGGTGGGCCAGCTGCTCCGGCCAGCTGCGCGGGGCCCACGGGGCGGTCGCCTGGGCGAGGTCGCCGAGGACGGTGAGGGAGCCGAAGGCACTGCGGCGGGCGATCGCCCGGCACTGCATCGGTGAGAGGTCCTGGGCCTCGTCCACGACGACGTGCCCGAAACCGGCCGGGCGCTCGATCAGACCGGCCACCTCGTCCAGCAGCATCAGGTCGTGCTCGGACCACTTCGCGCTCCGCTCCGACCGCGGCGGCCGGCGCCAGAGGATCGCCGCCTGCTCCTCCGGGCCGAGCACGCCGTCGGCAGCCTCGGCGAGCACCGCGGGGTCGCCGAGCAGCGCGGCCACCACGGCCTCCGGCCGCAGCTTGGGCCAGGCCTCCTCCAGGAACGCCGCGACCGGCTTGCAACGGCCGACCTTCCGCTGCCACGCGCCGGGCATCACGCCCGCCCGCCGCTCGGCCTGGTCCTGCAGCGCGGCCACCACACGGGTGCGGACGCTCTCCCGGCCGATCGCGTACGGCGGTTCCTGTTCGCGCAGTTCGGCGACCATCCGGTCGAGCCGCTCCGGCGTCACCCGCCACCGGTAGGAGCCGTCCGGGACGACCAGCGGCTCGGCGCCCGCCGTCCGGATCCGCCCGTACAGCGCCCGGCGCAGCACCGTCGCCATCCGCGCGTCCTGCTTGACCGCGGCGGCCCGCTCGTCGTCCACGGCGGTGACCGGCACGGTGGCGACCAGGTCCTCGACGGTGCGCTGGACGACGTCGACCTCGCCGAGCGCGGGCAGGACCTCGGCGATGTACCGCAGGAAGGTCCGGTTGGGGCCGATCACCAGCAGGCCGCCGCGCCGGATCCGCTGCGGGAAGCCGTAGAGCAGGTACGCGGCGCGGTGCAGGCCGACGGCGGTCTTGCCGCTGCCGGGAGCGCCCTGCACGCAGACGGACTCGCTCGGCTCGCCGCGCACCAGCTCGTCCTGTTCGGGCTGGATGGTCGCGACGATGTCCCGCATCGGGCCGGTGCGGGGCCGCTCGATCTCGGCGGCGAGGATGCCGCCCGCCGTCCCGCTGCCCGCCGGCCCGCTCGGGGCCGGCTCGTCGAGGTGCTCGTCCTCCAGGCCGGTGAGTTCCTCCGGTCGGCCGAGGCTCCACGGCGCCCAGCCGAACCGGCGGCGCCGCGCGAGCCCGAGCGGGGTGCGGGCACTCGCCTGGTAGAACGCCCGGGACACCGGGGCCCGCCAGTCGACCACCAGGGGCGGCATGGCCGGGTACGCGGAGATCCGCTGACGGCCCACGTAGTAGCGCTGCCGCCGGTGGTCCCCGGCCTCCGGGGTGTCGGCGAAATCGAGGCGGCCGAAGAACGACGGGCTCTCCGGCAACTCCTTCATCCGCTTGGCGCGCGTGCGCAGGTACCGGCCGAGCGCTTCCGCGCCGGCGCCGTCACCGGAGACGTCCTCCCCGGCGACGACCTGGTGGCCCGCGTCCTCGACCTGCCGGGCCATCGCCGCCCGGCAGGCCTCGACGTAGGCCCGCTCCCGCTTCAGTTCGCCGTCGAGGCCCCGGGTCTCCGGTGCCACCCGCTGGACTTCCGAGGTCATCGTTCGCGTCCCTTCCCTCGCCACGGGCTCGCTTGCCCGGTTGCCGGCTCGCTCGGGATCCAGCATAGCTGAACTCAGTAAAGATACTGACTTGGTTATGCATTTGGGTGACGAGGGGCGCCCGCCGGGCTCGGGTCAGGACACCAGGGGCCCCTCCGCCAGTTCGGTCAGCGTCACGGTGCAGAGGCCGCCGCGCTCCGTCCGCACGTCCGTGACCTCCAGCTGCGTGCCGGGCAGCAGGATGAACTCCTCCTCGCCGGTGAACGCCGAGAACCTCTGGATGCCCGCGGCCCTGGCGGGGCGCACCTCGAAGAGCGTCCGCTTGCCGCGGCTGCCGAGGAAGGCCTTCGCCACGCCCAGTTCGGACGTGCAGGAGGACACGCCCCACCACGTCACCGTCCGGCCGAGCGGATACTGCCGGCGCAGGTCCAGCGAGACCCCGCGCCAGAGCGGCTCGGTGCGGACGGGCAGCCGCGACACCGCCGCGAACAGCAGCCGCAGGTACGGCAGGTAGGGCACCAGCCGACCGCGGTCGGGCGAGCGCAGGACGGCGTTGATCTCCCGGTAGAACGCGGACTCGCAGGTGTACAGGTACAGCGCGGCGATCTCGTCGGCGGACAGGCCGGCGGCCGCCTCGTCCGCCCGCCGCTTGCCGAAGTCGTGCGACCGCTCGACGTGCCGGTCCAGGCCGCGCAGCACCTCGGCGACCGGTGCCGCCGCCTCCCGGAATCCCATCAGCGGGGTGTCGAACACACCGGTGATGGCGGGCAGGACGAGGCCCTCGTCCTTGACGCTCGCGAGGCGGTCCAGATAGAGCTGGTGCAACTCCATGGTGGAGGCGATGAAGGCGCCCATCCGCTCGGCGACGGCTCCGTCCGCCCCGCCGGCGGCGGCCGCCTGCGCGTTCCACCCGGTGCTGGGCAGCCAGTCCACCTCTTCGGCGCCGACCGCGGCGAGCGCCGCGTTCACCGTCGCGAAGTGCTCGCCGTCGCAGAAGATGTCGCCCTGGGCCGCCGGGTTGGCGTGGTCGATGTGCCGGACCTCGACCTCCGGGTACTTCTCCTGCAGCCGCAGCACGACGTTCTTCAGGCTGCGGGCGTGCGCTCCCCACCACGCGAAGACCACGTAGCGGTCCTCCTGCGCGGCCTGCTGCTTGGCCCGGAGGATCTCCTCGACGATCCGCTCGGCGACCGGCCGCCAGAACGCGGTGTGCTGGTCCGGCCCCATCGCGCCGTCGCTGCTGGCGGTCAGCGCCGCGTTCAGCAGCAGCACGCCCTGGGTGAGCATCGCCTGGAACCACTCCGGCGGCTGGACGGTCTCCTGCTCCTTCAACAGCGCCCGCACGTCGGCGATCGGCGTCTTCTTGGGGATGCCGTACTTCCACATCGCCGCCGCCTTGATGATGCAGCGGATGCTGACCACCCGGCCGAACTTGCTGTCCTTCCAGTCGTGGAAGGTGTTGTCGAACATCGCGATGCCGGTGGCGCTCTCCGGCCGCGGGTACGGGTTCTGGCCGAAGACCACGACCTTCCACTTGTGCGGCGCGTGCGGCTTGAGCGCCTGGAAGGTCAGCTCGCGGACCGGGACGACGTCCGGGCCGCGGCCGGGGCCGATGAACGAGGCCGCGTCGGGCCGTGCCTCGATGACCGGCTTCAGCAGCGGGAGCCACGGCTCGCCGCCGCCCGCGAACAGCTCGGCGAGGGCGAGCGGGTCGTTCGGGTCGGGCTGGGTGGCGGAGGTGTCGACAGCGCTCATGGTGGTGCCCTAGGAGTGTGAGGCGGCCCGACTGGTCAGGACCGTGCGGTTGGCAGGCGATGGAGGGGCGGGGAGAGGATGACGGTCCGTCAGCTTCCCCCGCGGACACCACAGTCCTACCAGCGGGGACCGACAATCCGGCCCGCCCGGCCGGCGGCCCGACGGCCGACGGCGGGAACGGACGGTTTGTCAGTGGCGGGCGCTAGCGTCATCGACGTCAGCAGGAACCGCACCCCACCGACAGGAGCCCCAGCATGACCACGAACCGCGCACAGTCGCCGCTCAAGGTGGTGTTGACCGACCTCAACGCGACGGTGGTCGAGTCCTGGCGGGCCGCCTTCGCCGACACCCCGGGGGTCGAGGTCCGGCACGCGTCCCTGCTCACCACCGAGGCCGACGCCTGGGTCAGCCCCACCAACTCCCGCGGCCGGATGGACGGCGGGACGGACGCCGCGATCAAGCGCCACCTGGGCGCGGGCATCCAGCTGCGGGTGCAGAAGGCGATCCGCGAGCGGCACGCCGGCTCGCTCCCGGTCGGCAGCGCGGTCTGCGTCCCCTCCGGGGCCGTCAACCCGCGGTTCCTGATATCGGCCCCGACGATGCGGACCTCCTCGCAGAACGTGAGCGAGACGCTGAACGTCGCACTGGCCTGCGCCGCCGCCTTCCAGGCGGTCCACCACCAGAACCGGCTGGAGCCGGGCTCCATCCGGTCGGTCGCCCTGGTCGGCATGGGCGCCCAGACCGGCCGGGTGCCGGCCCGGGTCTGCGCCAACCTGATGTGGACGGGCTACACCCTGTTCAACGACCACCACTTCGAGGACGACGACGACCTGCGCGCCACCATCCTGGCCCAGCTGGACGACATCGAGCGGGCGCCGGCCACCGAGCGGGTTCGCATCTCGCCGCCCGCACGGCGCGGCACCTCCCCCCGGAGGGCCTGACGACGACCCCGGAGCACACCCCGGCCCCACACCCCTGACCAGCCACCTCAGCCGTCCACCTCAGCTGTCCACTTCGGGGTCCGCGCGTCCGACTCGGCCCCGGAAGCGACGAGTTCAAGGAATCCCACGAGCGCTTCGGCACCCAGCACCACGAACGCCCGCCCCTGCTCGGCCGGGTTGCGCACGCCCTCCGGGCAGCCGCGCGCACAACCGCACGGCTCGTCCACCGCCCCGCCCGCTGTCCGCCGCCTTCGACTTCACCGGGGCGCCGCCGTACGCGAGCAGGTCATGGCCTCGCTCGGCGAGCACGGCCGCCCGGCGCTGGTCGACCTCACCGACAAGCCGCCGACCGCCACCAACGGCACCCCGGACAGCTACCTGCGCCGGCAGAGCCGCGGCCACGACGGCTCCGACGGACCGGATGTGGTGGACCTGTTCGGCCTCGTCCGCGGCGGCCGGCTGGACTTCTCCCGCTCGGTCAGCGGCGCGCTCCCGTCGGCCGGGGCGGCCCGCACGGCCGGGGCGCCGGAGCGCAAGGAGAGCAGCCCGATCCGGCTCGCGCCGAAGCCCTGACAAACCTCACCAAGCCCACCCGGGCGGGTGTTGAATGGACCTTTCTGAAAATTTGCAGCCATCGGCTGGCAGACCGGAAGGAAGGCCTCCCATGCACCCGCCCCGCGACATCGCCTGGCACGAGGGCAGCTGGCTCAACCAGCCCGAGCGCGCCCGGACCGACGGCACCGACCTCCTGGTCACCGCCCGCGGCCGCAGCGACTTCTGGCGCACCACCAGCTACGGCTTCGTCCGGGACGACGGGCACGCGCTGCTCACCGGATTCCCGCCGGGCAGCGCGACCGAGGTCTCCTTCGTCGCCGACTTCGCCGCCCTCTACGACCAGGCGGGCCTGCTGGTCCGGGTCGACCCGCAGACCTGGATCAAGGCCGGGGTCGAGATGAGCGACGGCCTCCCGCACCTGGGCGCGGTCGTCACCCGCGGCGTCTCCGACTGGTCGCTGGCCCCCGTACCCGAGTGGCACGGGAGAGAGGTCACCGTCAGAGCCAGCCGCAGCGGGGACGCCGTGACGGTCCGCGCCCGCTGCGACGACGGCCCCTGGCGCCTGGTCCGGCTGGCGCCGCTGCCGCCCGCGGTGGCCGCGGCGGCCGGACCGTTCTGCGCCTCCCCCGAGCGGGACGGCCTCCAGGTCCGCTTCACCCGGTTCGCCCAGGGACCGGCGGACCTGACGCTGCACCCGGCGGGCTGACCGCCGACCGGTTCCCCCGACCAGCCCCTCCTCCCACCGGAGCCGCCCCCGTGACCACCTTGCACCTCGGCGTCGACGCGGGTGGCAGCCACACCCGCGCCGTCCTCCTCGACCCCGCCGGCGCCCTGCTCGGCCGGGGCGGGGGCGGCGGGGCCAATCCGGCCGGGCAGAACCCGGCCGACACCCTCGGGCACCTGGCCGCCGCGGTGTCGGCCGCGCTCGGGCCCCGCGACCCGGCCCGGGTCGCGGCCTGTCTGATCGGCCTCGCCGGGTACCGCGCGCTGCCCGACCCGGACGGCTTCGCCCGCCGGGCCCGCGCCGCGCTCGGCCTCCACTGCCCGGTCCGGCTCGTCCCGGACACCGTCCCCGCCCTGGCCGCCGGCGGTGTCGCCGACGGCCGGGGCACCGTCCTGATCGCCGGGACCGGCACCATCTGCGTCCGCCTCGACGGCACCCGCACGCTCGCGCGCGGCGGCGGGCTCGGCTGGCTGCTCGGCGACGAGGGCGGCGGGTTCTGGCTCGGCCGGGAGGCGGTGCGGGTCGCCCACGCCGACCCGGACGGCCCGCTCGGCACCGCCGTCCGCGCCCACTGCGGCGCCCACACCCCCGACCGGCTGCTGCGGTGGGCCTACGGCGGCCCGCCGCGCCGCCTCGCCGACCTCGCTCCGCTGGTCACCGGGCTGGCCGGCGACGGGGACGCCACCGCCCTCGTCATCGCCCGCACCGCCGCCGACCACCTGGCCGCACTGGCCCGCGCCACCGCCGTGCCCGCCGAACCGCTCGTCCTCGCGGGCTCGGTGGCCACCTCCCCCGGCCCGGTCCGGGAGCACCTCCTGCACCGTCTCGCCGACCTCGCCCCCCGCCTGCCGGCCACGGACGCGGCCACCGCGGCCGCCCTGCTCGCCGGACGCCCCGCCCGCCGAACCCCCTGACCGCCCGCCTGCCCACCTGCCCGCCTGCCTGACCGCCCGCCGCTACTCCAGCAGACCCCCCATGTGACCGTCGTCGGCCAGGATCGGCCAGAAGTGGGTGCCGGACGCGAAGGCCTCCGGATCCAGTGCCCGCAGCGCCTCCTGCGCCGCACTGTCCAGCAGCCGGCACGGATCGAAGGCCTCCCAGGGCACCGGAGCGGATCGGCGCAGCGCGTCGCGCCGGTCCGCGCGCAGGCGCTCGTACGCCCAGAGCACGTGGAGCAGCGCCGAGACGTCGCGGTGCAGGTAGGCGGCGGGCTCGCCGTCGTCGAACCACGGCGGGAGCTCCAGGCGGCCGGTGGCGCCGTCCAGCGCGACGGTGAAGTCGTACGTCCAGTCCGCCAGGGCGAGGAACCCGGCCTGGTAGTAACGGCTGTCCTCCTCCTCGTCCTCGGGCTCGAAGGCGTCCGGGAGGGTCTGCGCCATCGTCAGCAGCGGCCCCTCCGGGTCGATCCGGAACGTCCCCCGGTCGGAGAGCGGCAGGCCGAGCCCGGTGAGCAGCCGGCGGGTCGGGGCGTGGCCGAGCACCGCCGGCAGTTCGTCCTCCCGGAAGCGCCGGACGGTACCGCCGGTGAGCGCCGCGAGTTCCTCCACCAGGGACGCGTCGAGGGCGTACCGCAGGTCGTCCGGCCCGCCGGGCAGCGCTCCCCAGGCGAGCGCCCGGATCCGCACCGCCGTCTCCCAGTGCGCCGGCCGGTCGTCCGTGCGCCGGAACAGCTCCGGATCGACGGCCCGCATCCGGTCCAGGGAGACCCTGGTGGCCTCGGCGACCGTCCCCGGTCCGCGCGGCTCGAACTCCTCGTCCTCCTCGGGCTCGTACGGCTCGGCGGCGCCGGCCGTGACGGCCTCCACCTCGATCATCAGGGCGACCAGGGTGTCCAGGCTGCCGGCGAGCAGGTCCCGGCGCAGGCCTCCTGAGTCGTCCCCGCAGGCCAGGTACACCTCACCGGAGGCGCCGTCGAGCAGCACGTCGGCGAGGGCGTGCCCGGACGAGCCGCGGTAGTCCGCCTCGCCCAGCACGACCAGGCCGCCGGCGTCCTCGTCCCGGAGCCCGTCGTACCAGGTCGCGGCGGTCCGCAACGGCTCGTACCAGGACGCCTCCAGGTTCAGGTGCGCGAAGGCGCGGGGCAGGCCACCGGCGGCCAGCCGCTCGCGGCTCGGTCCGTGGGTGAGCCCGGCGGGCAGCTCCCTGGGCCCGAAGCCCTCCGGCGCCCTGACGTGCTCACCCGCTTCCGGCGCCCTGACGTGCTCACCCGCTTCCGCCGCCCCGCCCTCGTCACCCGCCCCGGCCACGGCCTCCACCGCCCCGCCCCGCCCCCGACCCGTGTCCATGCCTGCGCGCCCCCGTTCACTTCCTGTCCTGCCGCCCGGCGAACGATCCCGCTCCCCGACCCGCCCGACCCTAGCCGACACCGCCGCCGACCGGCCCGAACGCCCGCACCACCCCCACCGCCGCCCCGTCAACTCCCCAGCGCACCGATGAAAATGGCATGCACGCCACTAGCCAACCGGCCAGTAGCGCCCCTACCGTCGACTCCCCGTGGCTTCGACGGAGGAGTCCGCCTTGCGCCTACGCCCCCACCCCCTCCGACACCCCCTCCGATCCGGGGCGGCCGCCGCCCTCGCGTCGGCCCTGCTCGTCACCGCCGCCCTCACCACCACCCCCACCGCGGCCGCCGCCCCCACCGCGCCGAGCGCCACCGCCGGCGACTACTGCGGCGGCCACTGCGCCGACATCCTGCCGCCCGGCGAGAACGGCAACGCCACCCTCGCCGACATCCTGCTCAACCGGATGTTCGGCACCCGCCCCGCCCACACCGACGACCAGCTCGGCCCCTACGCCGGGCTCGCCGCCGGCTACCCCGGCCTCACCGAGGCCAAGCTGCGCGACTTCTTCAACGACGCCTCCTTCGGCGTCCCCGCCGACCAGGTCGCCGTCACCACCAGCCCCCGCTCCGACGTCACCATCGTGCGCGACAAGGCCACCGGCGTCCCGCACATCACCGGCACCACCCGCTACGGCACCGAGTTCGGCGCGGGCTACGCCGCCGCCCAGGACCGGCTCTGGGTGATGGACCTCTTCCGCCACGTCGGCCGCGGCCAGCTGTCCGGCTTCGCGGGCGGCGCCGCCGCCAACCGGCAGCTGGAGCAGAGCTTCTGGCAGGCCGCGCCGTACACCGAGGCGGAGCTGCAGCAGCAGATCGACGCCATCGCCGCCCGCGGCGGCCGGGCCACCCAGGCCCTCTCCGACGCTTCCGCCTACCTCGACGGCATCAACCGGTACGCCAAGGAGTCCTACGACGCCCGGACGTTCCCCGGCGAGTACGACCTGACCGGGCACATCGACCCGATCACCAACGCCGGGTCGATCGAGCCGTTCAAGCTGACCGACCTGGTCGCGCTCGCCTCCGTGGTCGGCGCCCTGTTCGGCTCCGGCGGCGGCAACGAACTGGCCTCCGCCCAGGTCAAGTCGAGCGCCGAGGCCCGCTACGGCAAGGACGCCGGCGACGCGCTGTGGAAGTCGCTGCGCGAGGCCGACGACCCCGAGGCCGTCCGGACCCTGCACGACGGGCAGAGCTTCCCGTACGCCACCGTGCCCGACCAGCCGCAGGGGGAGGCCCTGCCCGACCCCGGCTCGGTGGTGCCCGAGCGGATGGTCTACGACGCCGCCGGCTCGGCGAACACGGCCACCACCGAGGCGGACGGCGTGCTCCCCGGCAACCTGCTCACCGCCAAGCACGGCATGTCCAACGCCCTGCTGGTGTCCGGCGCGCACACCGACGACGGCCACCCGGTGGCCGTGTTCGGCCCGCAGACCGGCTACTTCGCCCCGCAGCTGCTGATGCTGGAGGAGATCCAGGGCCCCGGGATCAGCGCGCGCGGCGCCGCCTTCGCCGGCCTGAGCTTCTACGTGCAGCTCGGCCGCGGCCAGGACTACGCCTGGAGCGCCACCTCCGCCGGACAGGACATCACCGACAGCTACGCCGTCCCGCTCTGCACCACGGACGGATCGCCGGTCACCACCGCCGCCGACTCCTACCTGTGGCACGGCCAGTGCCTGCCCTTCGACCGCCTGGAACGCAAGGACGCGTGGAACCCCACCACCGCCGACTCCACCGCGGCCGGCTCCTACACCCTGGTGATGTACCGGTCCGGGTACGGCCTGGTCACCGCCCGCGGCACGGTCGGCGGCGCACCCGTCGCCTTCACCGCGCTGCGCTCCACCTACCGCCACGAGGCCGACTCCATCATCGGCTTCCAGGAGCTCAACGACCCCGGCGCGGTCCACGACGCGGCGAGCTTCCAACGGGCCGCGCAGGACATCGACTACACCTTCAACTGGTTCTACGCCGACTCCCGCGACATCGCGTACTACAACTCCGGCAGCAACCCGGTGCGCGCCCCGGGGGTCGACGCCGGACTGCCCGTACTGGCCCTGCCCGCCTACGAGTGGGCGGACTTCGACCCCGCCACCAACACCGCCCGGTACACCCCGGCGGCCGAACACCCGCAGTCCGTCGACCAGGACTACTACGTCTCCTGGAACAACAAGCAGGCGAACGGCTACACCGCGGCCGGCTTCGGCAACGGCTCGGTGCACCGCGCGAACCTGCTCGACGACCGGGTGAAGGCACTGCTGCAGGGCGGCGGCAAGGTCAGCCGGGTCTCGCTCACCCAGGCCATGGAGGGCGCCGCCCTGGCCGACCTCCGGGCCGAGGACGTCCTGCCCGACCTGATCCGGGTGCTGCGCAACGCGCCGGTCACGGACCCGGCCGCCCTCACCGCCCTGCAGCAGCTGGAGGCCTGGCTCGCCGACGGCGCCCAGCGGAAGGAGACCTCGCCCGGCAGCCACGCCTACGCGGACGCGACCGCGATCCGGGTGATGGACGCCTGGTGGCCGCTGGCCGCCGAGGGCGTGATGCGGCCGGGCCTCGGCGACGGGCTGTTCGGCGCCCTGACCGGCGCCCTGCAGATCAACGAGTCGCCCTCCGGCGGGCAGACCGGCCCCGGCGGCGGGCCGGTGAGCGCCAACGAGGGCATCCCGCACAAGGGTTCGTCCTTCCAGTACGGCTGGTGGAGCTACCTGGACAAGGACCTGCGGTCCGTCCTCGGCGACCAGGTCAGGGGCCCGCTGGCCCGCCCGTTCTGCGGCGGGGGCGACCTCACCGCCTGCCGGGGCGTCCTGCTGGACACCCTCAAGCGCGCGGCCGCGCAGACCGCCGCCCAGGTCTACCCGGGCGACGCCGACTGCCCGGCCGGCGACCAGTGGTGCGCCGACACGATCATCCAGCGCCCGCTGGGCGGCGTGACGGACACCAAGACCACCTGGCAGAACCGGCCGACCTACCAGCAGGTGGTGCAGTTCCCCGGCCACCGCTGAGTCATCACCGATCCGTCACCGGACCGGCGCTCGAACCACCCGGCGGCCCCCGTCGCACTGTCGGCGGGGGCTGCCATCATGGCCCGCATGAACATGGAGACGCTGCTCCGCGACCTCGCGGACGAGCACATCGACGAATTCCTCGGCGAGCGCCCGGAGGAGTTCCACCGCGCCGGCGACCTGACCGTCACCTCGGCCCTGGTCTTCAGCAGCCACGACGCGTCGGAGTGGTCCGCCTGCGACGAGGTGCCCGCCGGCACCCACCCGGTGCACATAGGCGTGGTCCGCCGACCGGACACCGGAAGCGGGCGGGAGTCGGTCCGCGTCACCATGGCGCTGATCCCGTTCGCCGACCCCGAGGCGATCGCCGGGGCCGAGTTCGAGGACGTGGTCGAGGACCACCAGCCGCTCGGCCCCGACCTCGGCCTGCTCTGGGACAGCAGCGCGGTGGACGCCCTGCGCTTCGACGGCCCGCGCCCGGACGCCTTCCCGGACCTCGACGCCTTCGTGGCGCACGTGGAGGCCGAACTGGCCACCGCCGACCCGACCGGCCGGATGCCCGCCTGGGCGGACGTCACCGTGGACGAGCGCACCGGCGTCAACGTCCTGGCCTTCCCGGTCAGCGCCGAGTCGGCGGGCTGCTACGAGGGCCGCGACGCCGACGGCCGTCTGGTCGCCCTGCTGTTCACCGCCTCGTGACCCGCTCGTTCACCACCGGGTGACCACAGCCCGCCGGGTCAGGGCGTCGTCGACGACCCGGCGGGCGCCACTCGGGCCGCCACCTGCCGTTCGTCGTCCCGCAGGTAGCGGGCCTGGTCCCGCAGCCGGCGCCCGGCCTTGACGTACACCGTGCCGCTGTCTCTCGTGGTGGTCCGGTCGGAGGCGGCGTCGGCCAGGTCCACCACGGCCTCCACCAGTCCGGCGAGGGCGCCCAGCAGCTTCGCCTCCTCCGCCTCCGGGATGCGCTCGCGTCCGGTCTCCCGGACCTTCGGGAGGGCGTTCTCCCTCAGTTGCCGCTGCGCCTCGCCGACCGCCTCGACCATCGCCCGCACGCCGCTGTCCATCGCTCCCCCGGTTCCGTCCGATCTCCGCCGACCCTGTGAGTGTGCCCAGGCGCACGGGAATCACAAACCCCACCCGGTAGCACCTGAAACGCCATTAGGCTGCTTACATGGCAACCGCAGACTCCCTCGCAACCGGCCAGCGCTCCCTCGGCGACCCCGGCCTCGACTACCCGCTCTGGCCCCCGCTCACCGCGGGCTGCCCGCGCACCGGCACCGAGGACGTCGCCTACCCCGTCGAGGTCGACTACGCCTACGACAAGGTCGACTCGACAAACCTCTTCGCCCCCGCCCCGACGCGCGGCGGCCTGGAGCGCTGGGCCCCGCTGCTGCCGCCGCTGCTCGCGCCGGGCCTGGGCGAGGGCGCCACGCCGCTGGTCGAGATCGAGCCCGGGGTGTACGTCAAGGACGAGTCGCGCAACCCCACCTGGAGCCACAAGGACCGGCTGAACCGGTGCACCACGAGCGCCGCCGTGGGCGTCGGCGCCCCCGGCATCGCGGTCGCCTCCTCCGGCAACCACGGCGCCTCGGCCGCCGCCTACGCCGCCCGCGCCGGGCTGCCCTGCGTCGTGTTCACCGGCCCCGACGTCCCGCCGAACGTCGACGCCTTCCTCAACGCCTACGGCGCGGTGGTGCTCCCGGTGCCGTGGGAGGCCCGCTGGCCGCTGCTGCGGCAGGTGGTCGACCGGCTCGGTCTGCACCCGGTCAGCAATCTGACCACCACCCACACCGGGCACGCGTTCGGCCCCGAGGGCTACAAGACGGTCGCGTACGAGATCTTCCAGGACGTCGGCGTGCCGAGCGCGGTGTTCGTCCCCACCGGGTACGGCGAACTGCTCTTCGGAGTCTGGAAGGGATTCGCCGAACTGCGCCGCCTGGGCCTGACCGACCGGGTGCCGCGCGTCCACTCCTGCGAGGTGGCGGCCTCCGGTCCGCTGGCCAGGGCGATCGAACAGGGCCTGCCCGCCGCCCACGTGACGGTCGGCCCGAGCGACGCCTACTCGATCGCCTCCCCGGTGAGCGGCTACCGCGGGGTGGTCGCGGTCCGGGAGAGCGGCGGCCGGGCGCTCACGGTGGACGACCACCGCCTGGCGGACGCCCAGCGCGAGCTGGCCCGCGCCGGCCTGTGGACCGAGCTGTCCGCGGCGGCCGGCCTGGCCGGGCTGCGCAGCCTCGGCGAGCCCGACCTGTCGGACGGCCCGGTGGTGTGCCTGTCGACCTCCACCGGCTTCAAGGACCTCGGGGTCGGCACCCGGCGGACCGAGCCGGTCACCCCGGAGTGGGACGCCGTCCTCCGCCGCTTGCGGGCCGCCGGCCTCTCGGACTAGCCGACGCCCCGGCCCCTCGGAACGGGCTGCTCACCGCGCACCCGGGCGGACGCCCGGCACCCGGGTGGGCGTCCGGCGGCCGGGCGGGTGACGGTCTGCCGGGCGGGTGACGGTCTGCCACCCGGCCCGGCCCGCCCCGCCGCGCTACACCGTGGTCCGGGCTCGGCACACCAGCCACCAGGTCACGGCCAGGGACACCGCGAACAGCCCGAGGTTCAGCCCGTTCTCGATCAGGTGGAAGGTGCCCAGCCGACCGGCCGGCTGCAGGCTCTGCCGGATCCCGGTCAGCCCGTGCTGCTGCAGGCAGGAGGTGAAGGCGGCGGCCCGCCCGTCGGGGATGTTTCCGCACCACTGCCCCATCACCTCGTTGTACGGGTGGAGGGCCCCGGCGGCGTCGACGAACGGCGCCTTGCCGCCGTCCAGGACCAGGTCGTTGGCGACCGCGGCGAACGGGTCGGCGCCCTCGCCGCGCTCCGCGGCGAGCGAGATCGTCCGGGTCACCGGGTCCATCAGGTGCGGCCGCAGCTGCTCCATCAGCGTCGTGCGCCCGGCGAAGGCACCGAGCACCACCACGAACGCGGGCAGCAGCCGGCGCAGCGCCGCCCCCGTCGCCACCCCGAACATCCCCCAGGCGAGGGCGAGCGTGAGCGGCATCCAGCCGCCGGCCTGGAAGAGCGTGCCCTCGAACAGGCTGCGCCGGGCGCCGAGGTGGACGAGCCCGGCGACGTGCAGGCACTCGGCGGAGAGCGCGGCGGCCAGCCCGCCGACGACGGTGCCGAGCACCGCGAGCTTGCCGAACAGCCAGCGCCGCGGGCTGACGTCCTGGGACCAGGCGAGCAGCAGGGTGCGCTGCTCGTACTCCCTGGCCAGCAGCGGCACCCCGATGAACATGCCGAGCATCGCGGGCAGGAAGACCACGAGGTTCAGTTGGTAGCCGGCGATGTCGGTGGCGTGGCCGATCCGGGCGAGCCGGTCCTCGGCGACGGCCCGGGAGCAGTCCGGCCCGTGGCAGAGGTCGAGCGCGCTCTGCAGGTCGGCCGCGTTGACGGCCATCCAGATCAGGATGGCGGCGGTGAGGAGGGCGCCGCCGATCAGCTGCCAGCGGTGCTGGCGCCAGGTGAGCCAGAGGACGCCGCGCCACAGGTTCCCCCCGGCGGCGGGCACGGACCGGGTGGCGGCGGGCGGCGGTGTGGCGGCG
Organism: Kitasatospora sp. NPDC059577; assembly: GCF_042735475.1. NCBI lineage: Bacteria > Bacillati > Actinomycetota > Actinomycetes > Kitasatosporales > Streptomycetaceae > Kitasatospora > Kitasatospora sp. NPDC059577. The sequence continues at coordinate 66,134 of NZ_JBHWBZ010000005.1, forward strand.
GGCGGCGGGGTGGTGGCCGGGGCGCTCACAGTCCGGTCTCCCCGAGCGAGGTCCTGAGGTAGCCGAGCACGATGTCCTCCAGCGTGACGGGGTGGCCGCTCCAGCCCTGGGCGTCCAGCGGGGTGGCCGCGCCGAGCAGGGTGCGCACCACGAAGGTGGACTGCCGGGCGGTGTGGTTCTCGTGGACGACCTGCCCCTCGACGGGCGGTCGGTCGCTGCGCGGCCCGGTCAGTCGCACGTGCTGGGCGAGGAGGTCCTCGACGTCGCCGTCCAGGATGTTGCGGCCGTGCGAGAGCAGCAGTAAGTGGTCGCCCACGCCGGCGAGTTCGGCCACGACGTGGGTGGACAGCAGGACCGTCATCCCGGTCTCGGCGACTTCGGCGAGCAGTTCGCCGGTGACGGCCTTGCGGGCGACCGGGTCGAGGTTGGACAGCGGTTCGTCCAGCAGGAGCAGCGACGGGCAGGCGCCGAGCGCGACGGCGAGCGCGACCTGCGCCTGCTGTCCGCCGGAGAGCTTGTCGCAGCGCCGGTCCAGCGGGACGGCGAACCGCGCCAGCCAGGCGAGTGCGCGGGCCTGGTCCCACACGAGGTTGGTGTGGCGACCGAAGTTCAGCATGTCGGCCACGCTGAAGTCGCGGTAGAGCGGCTTGTCCTGGGAGAGCAGGACCACCCGGCCGTCCGTCCGGTACTCACCGGCGGTGGGTCTGAGCATGCCGCCGGCGATGCCCAGCAGGGTGGACTTGCCCGCGCCGTTCGCGCCGACCAGCGCGACCACGCCACCGGCCGGGATGGTGAAACTGCAGTCGTCCAGGGCGGTCACGCCGCGGTACCGCTTGGTCAGCCCGCGCGCCTCCAGGGCGGCGCTCACGCCCCGGCCCCCTGGCGCGTGTCGCGCTCGGAGGCGGCCGGCTCCGCGGCGAGCACGGCGGTGACCAGGGCCTTGACGTCCTCGTCCTCCAGTCCGGCCTCGCGGGCGTCGGAGACCCAGCGGGCGAGTCCGGTGCGCAGCCGCGCCATGTCGTGCGGTTCGACGGCGCCGAGCGAGCCGGTGACGAAGGTGCCGGAGCCCTGCCGGGCCTCGACCAGCCCGCCGTGTTCCAGCTCCCGGTAGGCCTTGAGCACGGTGTTGGCGTTGACGGTGCACGAGACGACGACGTCCCGGACGGCGGGCAGGCGGTCGCCGGGCTTCAGCAGTCCCAGCCTGAGCGCTTCCCGTACCTGCTGCACGAGTTGGGCGTAGGCAGGGAGGCTGTCCGTCCGGTCCACATGGAATTCGATCACGGGGCGTCTCCTCGGTCGTTGAGGCCTGCCCCTGAATTGTTATTGTCTAGTAGAACACTAGTCAACCACTACACCGAAACAGTCGCCGAAGTGCTCACGCGAATCCGGGCCCGGGCATCCGCTCAGAGCTCGACCAGCACCTTCCCCCGGGCCGCCGACCGGTCCACGTAGAGGCTGCGGTACGCGGCGGGGATGCTGTCGAAGCCCCGGTGGACGGTCTGCTGGTACCTCAGCTCCCCGCTCCGGACCAGCGCGCCGAGGTCCCGCCGCAGCGCCGCCCAGTTCTCGTCGGTGAACCACTCCAGCGAGAAGATCCCCCGGATCGTGGTGCGCGGGTACATGATCATCGGCAGCAGCCGCGGGCCCGCCCAGCCGCCGCCGACCTGGCTCCCCCACTGCCAGCAGACCGCGACCCGGCTCTCGACCGCGAGCATGCCGAAGACCACGTCGGTCAGCACCCCGCCGAGGCTGTCGAAGTAGCGGTCGATGCCGTCCGGCGCGAGTTCGGCCAGCTCCTTCTCCAGCCGCTCCGGGGCGTCGCCGTCGCGGTACAGCACCACCCCGTCGAACCCCAGCTCCCACAGCCGCCCGGCCTTCTCCGGCGTCGCCGTGGTGCCGAGGACCCGCGCGCCCCGGTGCCTGGCCAGCTGCCCGACCAGCGAACCCACGGCCCCGGAGGCCCCGCTGACCAGCACGGTCGAACCGGGGCGCACGTCCAGGAACTTCTCGACCGTCCCCCAGGCCGTCATCCCCGGCCCGCCCAGGACGCCGAGCGCGGTGGAGAGCGGCAGTGCCTCGTCGTAGTGGCCGGGCTCCAGCCGGCGGAAGGCGGGGAAGACCATCGGGAAGGTGCCGGTCTGCCAGAGCCTCGGCGCGCCGTTGCTGATCACGTGGCTGCGCCAGCCGCCGAAGCCCTGCACCAGGTCGCCGGCCGCGAACGGCGCGGCCGGCCCGGCCTCCAGCACCTCCATGATCGAGTCGGCGCCCATGTGGTCGCCGATCGGGGTGTCCAGCGCGATGCCCTGCAGGTACGGGTCGACCGAGACGTACCGGGTGCGCAGCAGCATCTCGTCCGCGGCGAGGCGGACGTCCACCTCCTCCACGGCCTTCCGGTACATCCGCTCGACGTCCGGCACGCCGTCCACGTGCTCCCCGACGGTCCAACTCTCGATCCTCACGAGGTGACTCCAAACTGGCGGTCGACCGGTCCGACCGGGTCGATGAGCAGGGTGGGCGGCGGCGCGCTGTCGTCCACCTCGGCGGTGAACGGCTTGTGGTCGTCCCGGCAGACGAACTGGACGACGTGCCGGCCGGCCGCCGCCGCCCGGATCAGCCCGCCGGTGGTCGCCCAGACTCCGGAGAGGTAGAAGTTCTCCAGACCGGGCAGCCCCGGGCCGTTGCGCTTGATCTCCTCCTCCAGGGTCTCCCCGCCCTCCACGAAGGGCTGCCAGCCCAGCACCGTGCCGTCGTAGTTGCCGGTGTAGCGGACCTGGGTGAGCGGGGTGGAGACGTCCTTGACCGCCACCGCGTCCTTCAGGCCCGGGTGGTGGGCGTCCAGGAACTCGATCACGGCGTCCCGCACCCGGCGCTTCTCCCGCTGGTACTCCCGGCCCCGGCCGACCGGCAGGGTGTGCAGTTCCTCGCCGCGCCGCAGCCGGGGCGTCTGCTCCGGCCCGGTGCTGAGTTCGCGCCAGGGGGCGATGTCGCAGAAGTAGCTGGCGTAGACCACGGTGGTCCCGGCCGGGGACAGCTCCGGGTAGTGGCGGCTGCGGAACTGGACGTTGATGCTGGGGTGCCGGATCCCGGTGAGCCGGGCGGCGAGCTCGTCCTCCAGCAGGTAGGTGGTGCACGGATCGCCGGCCGGGAAGGGCCGGCGCAGGCCGAGGAACACGGTCAGGTAGCCGGGGAAGACCATGCCGGGTTCGGTGATGGTCGTGGTGTACAGCCGGCGGTAGGTGTCGTTCAGGTAGCGGCCCTTGAGCAGGTCCAGCACCGTGGTCCGGCCGTCGCAGGCCGCCACCACGATGTCCGCCCGCACCTCCCGGCCGTCGCTCAGCCGCACCCCGACCGCCCGGTCCCGCTCGACCAGGATCTCGGTCGCCTTGGCGTTGTACGTGATCTCGCCGCCGAGCCGCCGGTAGCGCTGCTCGATCGAGTGCGCCAGGCCGAGCGAGCCGCCCTCCGGCACCCCGGCCGACTGCCCGGCGTGCGAGGCGAGCTGGAAGTACGTCGGCAGCACGGGGAAGTTGGGGTGCTTCTCGTAGAGGACGAAGTTGAACGCCTCGCGCAGCAGCGGGCTGCGGAACCGCGCCGAGTAGTCGCTCATCAGCACGGTGATCGAGCGCCGGATCACGTTGACGTACGGCAGGAAGGAGGCGAGCATCCGCCACCGCTCCCGCCGCCCCATCAGTCCGACCGGCTTGAGGAAGGGGTAACGGGCCAGCGCCAGGCGGAACTTGCGCAGCCCGGCACAGAACTGCCGGATCTGCCGGGCGTCCTCCGGGGCCAGTTCGAGCAGGTGGGCCTCCAGCCGGTCCGGGTCGGAGTAGAAGTAGACCGCCCGGCCGTCCCTGGCCCGCACCACGTTGAAGACGTCGAAGTTGCGCATCCGCTTGCCCTGCAGCGCGCCGAGTTCGAGCCAGATCCGGTGCATCTCGTTGCCCGGACCGCTGCCCAGCAGCCAGCTGACGCAGCAGTCGAAGGTGAACTCGCCGCGGTCCCAGCCGGTGCAGCAGCCGCCGGGGATCTCGTGCATCTCCAGGATCCGGGTGCGGTAGCCGTTCATCTGCGCGTAGCAGCCGGTGGACAGGCCGCCGAGCCCGCCGCCGATGATGACCATGGTCTGCCTGCCGCCGCCGGCCGTGCCGCCGGTCGTCGTCCCGCTCACTCCGCCACTCCCACTTCCACGTCCGCCGCTCCCGCCGCCTCCGCCTCCACGTCGGCCTCCACCGTGCCCGCCTGCGGCCGTGTCACGGTGGCCCGGTCGAGTCGCGGCAGGCGACCCCACTTGCCGGTGTGCCAGGGTTCCCGGCTCTCGCTGGGCCAGGCCCGGAACGGCCGCCCCAGTTCCCGGCAGAGGTACTGCGCGGCGAACCGCCCACTGGTGGCGGCCCGGATCAGTCCGCCGAGCGCGGTCCACTGCCCGGCCATCGAGAAGCCGTCGAGGCCGGGCAGCCGCATCCGGTCCCGGTTGACCAGCCGGTTGGCGACGTCCTCGGCCTCGGAGAAGGCCTGCCAGGCGAGGATGCTGCCGTAGGTGTTGCCGGTGAACCGCTCGGTGGTCACCGGCGAGGCCACGTCGACCAGTTCGATCCGCCGGCCGAGCCCGGGGTACGTCCGTTCCAGGAACCCCCGGACGAACGCGGCGACCTCCTGCTTGCGCGCCCGGTAGGCCCGGCGGTCCCGGACCCGCAGGTCCTTCCAGGAGCGGTAGTCGCTGAAGTAGGTGCAGTGCAGCACCGACTTGCCGGGCGGGGCGAAGCCCTCCGCGTAGGCCGAGCGCAACTGCACCACCAGACTTCTCTGCAGCGAGCCGGGCAGCCGGGCGCCCTCCTCGGGCGCCAGCAGGTAGGTGGTGCTGTGCGGCTCCCCCTCCGGCAGCGGGCCGTCGACGCCGACGAAGGCGGAGACCACGGCCGGGTACAGGTTGCCGGGCTTGTCGAGCAGTTCGCCGTACAGCAGGTCGGTGGCGGCGCTGGAGTAGCGGCCCCCGAGGAGCCGGTCGAGGACGGTCGGTCCGTCGCAGGCGGCGACCACGTGGTCGGCGAAGTGCCGTGTTCCGTCGCGGAGTTCGACACCGACGGCGCGGCCGTCCTCGATCAGGATCCGCTCCACCCGGCAGCGGTAGCCGACCACCCCGCCGAGCGAGGTGTAGCGCTCCTCCACCGAGCGCGCCAGCCCCAGCGAACCGCCCTGCGGGAAGCCCGCGTTGCCGTTGTGCGCGGCGGCCAGGGTGTACAGGTAGGGCAGCAGCGGGAAGCCCGCCGGTTCCTGCAGGAACATGTTGGGGAAGGCGCGGCGCAGCAGCGGGTCCTGGAAGCGCTCGGCGAAGCCGCTCATCGGGGTGGTCGCGGTGCGCCAGAACAGCCGGAAGGCGGGCAGGACGGCGCGCAGGGTCCGCAGCCGTTCCGCGGTGGTGCGCAGCGGCGGCGGGGTGAGGTCCCAGGGCAGGTCGACGGCGGCGAAGCGGCGCAGGTCCCGGCAGAAGGCCCGGATCGGCTTGGCGTCGCCGGGGGCGAGGGCCAGCAGGTGGTGTTCCAGCCGGTCCGGGTCGCCGTAGAAGGTGACGGCGCGGCCGTGTTCGTCGACGACCCGGTTGAAGGTGTCGAAGCGGGTCACCGACTTGCCGTCCAGGGCGCCGAGTTCGCTCCAGACCCGGTGCGCGCCGGTGCCCTCGGCGGTGCCGATCAGCCAGTCGATGCAGTAGTCGAACAGGTAGCCCTGCCGGGACCACGCGGTGCAGCAGCCGCCGGGCAGGACGTGCTTCTCGAAGATCCGGGTCTCCAGGCCGCTCATCTGCGCGTAGCAGCCGGTGGCGAGGCCGGCCAGGCCGGCCCCGATCACGATGACCCGGGGCGGGCCGCCGGGGGCCCGCTCCCTTCCGGACCAGTCCGGTCCGCGGTCAGCCGCGGCCATCGGCGGCGCCTCCGGCCAGGATGGCGCCCGCCAGTTCGGCGTTGCGGGCGGCGTGTTCGCCGTCGAGCATCTCGGCGTGGCTGCCGTGGCCGGCGTGCACGGCGGTGCCGGTGGTGGAGGCGCCGTGCCAGGACCCCTCCTCGCCGCCGACGTGCACGGCCAGCCGTTCGCGTTCGCAGACCACGTCGAGCTGGGCGCGCACCGTGCCGGTGTTGGGGGTGCGGCTGCAGAACTCCAGGTAGTCCCGGGCCTGTTCGAGGGTCTCCCGGGCGACGATCCGCGAGCCGGTGTGGCGGTGCAGGTGCTCGTGGAGTTCGCGTTCGAAGACGGCCACGTGCTCCTCGCCGAGGTCGAAGACGTCCAGGACCCGGTAGGCGTCGACCAGCAGGACCGAGCCGACCGTGCGCCCGCGGCGTTCCAGTTCCTTGGCGACCTCGAAGGCGAGGTTGCCGCCGAGCGAGTAGCCGAGCAGCACGTACGGTCCGGCCGGGTGCAGTTCCTCGACCAGGTCGGCGTAGCGGGCGGTCTTGTCGTCGCCGGTCAGGTAGTTGAAGGCGGCGATCCGGTGCTCGGGCAGGTGCGCGGCGAGCTGCCGGTAGACCAGTCCGTGGCCGCCGGCCGGCGGGAAGCAGAAGACCGTCCGGCCGTTCGTCGCCGCGGGGTTGAACCAGAGGTACGGCTGGCCGCCGGCCGCCTCGCCGGTGATGATCTGCTCGACGGTGCGGGCCATGCCGTGCAGGGTGGTGACCTTGAACAGCCGGCCGACCGGGATCTCGATGGTGAACTCGGTCCGCAGGTGGTGGATCAGCTCGATGAGCCGGATCGAGCTGCCGCCGAGTTCGAAGAAGTCGTGCTGCAGGCCGACCTCGTCCAGGCCGAGCAGGTTCCGCCAGTGTTCGGCGACCCGGGTCTCGTAGAGCGTGACGGGCGGTTCGTGCTGGGCGCCGCCGGTGTCGGCCTTCGGCTCCGGCAGGGCGGCGAGGTCGACCTTGCCGTTCGGCGTGAGCGGCAGGGCGGGCAGTTCGGTGAGGTAGGAGGGGATCATCACGGTGGGCAGGTGCTCGGCCAGGTGGCGGCGCAGTTCGCGGCGGTCCGGCACCGCGCCCTCGGCGGGGACGACGTAGGCGGCCAGTACCGCCTCGCCCGAGGCGTCCTGGCGGACGGCCACACAGGCCTGGGCGAGTTCGGGGCGGGCGGTGAGGTGGGCCTCGATCTCGCCCGGTTCGATCCGGTGGCCGCGGACCTTGACCTGGTTGTCGATCCGGCCGAGCAGGTGCGCGGTGCCGGCGGTGTCCCAGTGCCCGAGGTCACCGGTGCGGTAGAGCCGCACCGGGGCGCCGTCGAGCTCCAGGGTGAGGAAGCGCCGGGCGCTCTGCTCCGGGTCGTTGGGGTAGCCGGCCGCGACGCCCGCGCCGCCGATCCACAGCTCGCCGGGCACGCCCGCCGGGACGGGTTCGCCGTACGGGTCCAGGATGTACAGCGCGCTGTTCGGGAAGGGCCGGCCGATCGGCACCATCCGGCCGGGTTCCAGGCCGTCGGCCGCGCCCTCGTAGTAGGTGCTGTCGACGGTGGCCTCGGTCAGGCCGTAGGAGTTGACCAGCCGGGTCCGCTCGCCGCACAGGGCGCGCAGCCTGCGGTGTTCGGTGGCCTTCCAGGAGTCGGAGCCGACGACGACCAGCTTCAGGAAGTCCAGCCGCAGGCCGTCCCGTTCGCAGTGGGTGAGCAGGGCGCGGGCCACGGCGGGCACGAACTCGCCGCAGTCCACGGCCTCTTCGCGCATCACCCGGTGCAGCCTGGCGGTGTCGAAGAGCAGCTCGCGGTCGACCAGGACGAGGGTGCCGCCGGTGCCGAGGGCCCGGGCGAGGTCGCCGGAGAAGACGTCGAAGGCGGTCCCGGCCATCTGCAGGTGCACCCGGGCCTCGGTGTCCAGCCGGTACTCCGCGCGCCAGCCGGCGGTGACGGCGGCCAGGTTGCGGTGGTCGACCCGGACCCCCTTCGGGCGGCCGGTGGAGCCGGAGGTGTGGATCACGTAGGCGGCCCGGTCCGGGTCGGCGGCGGGCAGCCGGGCGTCCCCGGCGGGCCGGTCGAGGTCCGCCAGGGTGACCGGCTGAGCGGGCAGGTCGGCGGCGGGCGGGCGCCGTTCGTCGACCACGACCAGGGCGGCGCCGGCGTCGGCCACCTGGTGCGCCAGCCGGTCGGCCGGGTGGCCGGGGTCGAGCGGCAGGTAGGCCGCGCCGGCCCGCCAGATCCCCAGCAGGGTGGTGATCAGCTCGGGCGACTTGTCGAGGCAGACGGCCACCACCGTGCCCTCCCCGACGCCCAGTTCGCGCAGCCGCAGGGCGGTGCGCCGGGAGCGGCGGTCCAGTTCGCGGTACGTGAGGCGCCGCGTCCCGTCCCGGCCGGGTGCGACCACGGCGACGGCCTCGGGGTGTTCGGCGGCGGCCCCGGCGATCAGCTCCGGGAGCGGGGTGTCGTGGTCGATCCGGCGCTCGGCGCCGCTGAACGCGGTGAGGATCTCCCGGCGCTCGGCCGGGTCCAGCATCCGCAGCCGCCCGACCGGCTCGCCCTCGGCGGCCCGGGTCATGGCGTCCAGCAGGTTGCGGTAGTGCGTGGCCAGCCGCCGGACGGTGGCGGGCTCGAAGAGGTCGGAGTTGTACTTGAGGACGCAGTGGAAGCAGCCGTCCGAGCGGTCCTCGTAGGCGGACAGCGTCAGGTCGAACTGGCCTTCCTCCTCCGGGAGTTCGATGTACTCCAGGCGGTAGCCGAAGCGCTCCACGGCGACCTTGTGGGTGAGCAGGATGAACATCGCCTGGAACACCGCGGAGCGGCTCGGGTCGTGCTGCAGCCCCAACTGCTCGACCAGCAGCGGGAACGGGTACTCCTGGTTGTCCAGCCCGCCGAGCACGCTCTCCCGGACCCGGGCCAGCAGCTCGGTCACCGTGGGCTCACCGGCCAGGCTCACGTGCAGCGGCAGCGGGTTGACGAAGTAGCCGTAGACCGAGGCGAACTCCTCCTGGGTGCGGCCGGTGACCGGGCTGCCGACCACGATGTCCGGCTGCCCCGACCACCGGTGCAGCAGCAGGTAGTAGCCGCCGAGCAGCACCATGAACGGGGTGGCGTTGTGCGCACGGGCCAACTCGTGCACGCGGGCCGTGAGTTCGGCATCCAGCCGGAAGAACTCGGAGGCGCCGTTGTGGGTCTGCACGGCCGGCCGGGGCTTGTCGGTGGGCAGCGCCAGCACCGGCATCCCGGCGGGCAGCCGGCCGCGCCAGTAGTCGAGCATCCGCTGCGCCGCGGGCCCGGCCAGGAAGCGGTTCTGGTGGTTGAGGAAGTCCAGGTAGCGGGCGGGCACCGGGGGCAGTTCGGGGGTGCGCCCCCGGCGCAGCGCCTCGTAGACCTCGAACAGCTCCTCGATGAAGGTGAAGGTGGAGATCGCGTCCGAGACGATGTGGTGGACGGCCTTCATCAGCACCCACCGGTCCGGCCCGCGCCGGAACAGCCGCAGTCGCACCAGCGGGTCCTCGGCGAGGTCGTACGGCCGGCGGTACTCGCGGACGATCAGCTCGTGGATCTCCTCCCAGGGGCGGCCCTCGACGTCGAACAGCCCGGTGTCGGCCCGGTCCTCCGCGCGGATGCGCTGGACCGGCCGGCCCTCCTCGCTCGTGAAGGCGGCGCGCAGTCCGGGGTGGCGGGCGACCAGGCGGCGGAAAGCGGCGAACACCAGCTCCGGTTCGAGCGCCGCGCGGACCTCGACGGCGCCGCCGATGTTGTACGCGAAGCCGTCGGGGTGCAGCTGGCGCAGGAACCAGAGCGCCTGCTGGTTGTGGGTGAGCGGGTAGCGGGACTCGTCGGTGTGCAGCTCGACCTCGGCCCGGGCGGGGCCGTCGTCGGCTTCGAGCCGCTCGGCCAGGCCCTCGGTGAGCAGGTCGGCCAGGTCTCCGACGGTGCCGTTGCTGAGCAGGGCCACCACGGGCAGGGCGACGCCCAGTTCGCCGTGCACCCGGGCGCGCAGTTCCATCGCGAGCAGCGAGTCCAGGCCGTGCGCGCCGAGCCTGGTGTCCGGGGCGATCCGTTCGGCGGCGATCCGCAGCACGGCCGCGGCGGCGGCGGTGAACCGCTCGGTGACCAGCTCGTGCCGGGTCTGCGCGTCGGCCGCCCGGTAGGCGTCCAGGAAGCCGCCGGTCTCGGCCGGGGCCTGCTCGGCGGCGCTCGCCGCCAGCTCGGCGACCAGCGGCGGGGGCGTCGGGTACCAGGCCAGGAAGGTCGGCCAGTCGACCACGGTGGCGACCAGCAGCTGGGCGCGGTCCTGGCCGAGGACCCGCTCCAGGACGGCCGTCCCGGCGTCCGGCGGCAGCGAGCTCATGCCGCGGGCGTCCCGGTAGTGGGCGACCAGGCCCAGTTCCTCGATCATGCCGGTGGCCCAGGGCCCCCAGTCCAGGCTGAGCGCGGGCAGGCCGTCGGCCCGGCGGTGGTGCGCGAGCGCGTCCAGGAAGGCGTTCCCGGCCGCGTAGTTGGTCTGACCGGCGGTGGTGAGCAGCGAGGCGACGGAGGCGAACAGCACGAAGTGGTCGAGCGGTTCGTCGCGCAGCAGCCGGTGCAGCAGGTGACCGCCGGCGACCTTGGGGGCGTACCCGGCGTCGAAGGCCGCGCGGTCCATCTGTGCCAGCAGGGTGTCCTTGACCTGCCCGGCGAGGTGGAACACGCCGCGGATCGGCGGGAGCCCGCGCTCCCGGTGGTCGGCGAGCCAGCCGGCCAGGGCGGCCTCGTCGGTGACGTCCACCGGGGCGAGCAGCGGTTCGGCGCCGAGCGCCTGGAGTTCGCGCAGGAAGGTGATCCGCTCCCCGGCCGGGGTGTCCGGGTCGGTGTGCGCCCACCGGGAGCGCTCGGGCAGGGCGGTGCGGCCGACCAGGATCAGCCGCCGGGCGCCGCGTTTGACCAGGGTGCGGCAGAGCACCCGGCCGAGGGCGCCGAACGCCCCGGTGACCAGGTAGCTGCCGTCGGGGCGCAGGACCGGCGGCAGCGGCCGGGTGAGGCCCTCGGCCGGGCGCAGCCGGCTGGTCAGGCGGCCGCCGGCTCGCAGCGCGATCTCCTGCTCGTCCCGGGCGGCGAGTTCGGCGAGCAGCGCCTCGGCCTGGTCGGCCGCGGGGACGGCCGGGTCGAGGTCGACCAGGGTGCCGCGCTGGGCGACGAGTTCCTGTTGCCACAGGACGCGTCCGATGCCCCAGGCGGGGGCGCCGAGCGGTTCGACCCGGTCGCCGGGGGCGGCCGGCTGGGTGCCCCGGGTGACGATGTGCAGCCGGGCGTCCGGGCGGGCGGCGGGCAGTTCCCGGGCGAGCGCGATCAGCGAGTAGGCGCCGAGGGTGGCGAGTCCGGTGAGCCGGTCGGCCGTGGTGGCGTCGAGGGCGGGCAGGTCGAGGTTCCAGAGGTGGACGACGGTGCGGTGGCCGGGGTCCAGGTCGGCGAGCAGCCGCCGGACGTCCTCGGCGGAGTCGGGCCGGACGGTCGAGTGCCCGTCCTCGTGCCGGTACCGCGCGCCGGGCCGGACGAGGTGGCAGCGGGCGCCGTGCCGGGCGGCGAGCGCGGCCAGCCGTTCGGCGAGGCCGCTCCGGTCGGCGAAGAGCAGCAGGTCGCCGGGCGCCTCCTCGGCGACGGGCGCGGGCGCGGGCGCGGGCGTCCAGGCGACCTCGGTGAGCCAGCCGTCGATGGTGGCCAGGCCGACCGAGGCCGGGGCCTGGGCGACGTCGGCGACCCGGAAGCCGGTGATCCGGCCGACGGGGGCGCCGTCCTCGGTGTACAGGGCGATGTCTCCGACGAGTTCGGCGCCGCTGTCGCGGGTGACGGTGGCGTGCGCCCAGAGCGGGCGGGCGCCGATCCCGTCGAGCCGGACCTCCTCGATGGTGACCGGCAGGCGGACGCTGCCGTCCTCGGGTGCGTGCAGCGTGGTGGTGAGCAGGGTCTGGAAGCAGGCGTCCAGCAGGACCGGGTGCAGGTGGTGGTCGGCGGCGTCGGGGCCGAGGGCGGCGGTCGGCCGGATCCGGGCGAGCGCCCGGCCGGGGCCGGCCCAGACCTCCTCGATGGCCCGGAAGGCGGGTCCGTAGTCGTAGCCGCGCTCGGCCAGTCGCCGGTAGCAGTCCGGCCCGTCGAGGCGCTGCCCGTGGGTGTCCGGCGCCGAGAGGTCCGGGGCGGGGCCGTGGGAGCGGCGCTGGCCGGTGCGGACCCGGCCGCAGGCGTGCACGGTCGGCTCGCCGCCGGCCGGGGTGGCGGCGACGGTGAAGCGGGCGTCCTCCGGCGCGTAGCCGAGCTGGACGGGGACGGGTTCGGTCTCGGAGAGGAACAGGGCCCGGTTGAGTTCGACCTCGGCCAGCACCACCTCGGTGCCGCCGGTGAGGGCGCGGACGGCCTGGGCGGCCATCTCCAGGTACCCGGCGGCGGGGAAGACCACCCGGCCCTCGATCCGGTGGTCGGTCAGGTACGGCAGCCGCTCGGGGTCGAGCACGGTGGTCCAGCCGGGCTGGGCGCTCGCGGTGCGGCGGCCCAGCAGCGGGTGGTCGACCCGGCCGAGTCTGACCCGCTCGACGGGCACGGGCTCGACCCAGTACCGGTCGCGCCGCCACGGGTAGGCCGGCAGCGGTACCGGCCGGCCGGCCGGGTGCAGCGCGTCCCAGGTCAACTCGACGCCGAGGGTGTGCAGTTCGGCCAGGCTGCGGGCGAAGCGCTCGGGCTCGTCCTGTCGGCGGCGGATCGACGGCAGGGTGTGCGTCCGCTCGGCGCACTCGCGGATCGCGTGGCCGAGCACCGGGTGCGGGCCGACTTCCAGGAACAGGCCGTGCCCGTCCTCGGCCATCCGCTCGACGGCGGCCCGGAACCGCACCGGGTTGCGGACGTTCTCCCACCAGTACCCGCCGTCCAGTTCGGGGCCCCGGGCGAGGCCCTCCCGTGCGGTCAGGTAGAGCGGCAGCCGTGCCTCCCGCGGCTTGACGGGGCCGAGCGCGGCGACCAGCTCGTCCCGGATCGGATCCATCCGCACGCTGTGGTACGGGACTTCGACGTCCAGGAGGCGGGCGAAGACGCCTTGCTGCCTCAGTTCCCCGGCCAGCTCGACCAGGGCGTCGGTGTCCCCGGCCAGGGTCACTGCGGACGGGCTGTTGACCGCGCCGAGGGAGATCCGGGCGCGGTACGGCCGGATCCGGCGCTCCGCCTCGGCCTCCGGTAGGCCGACGGCGAGCATGCTGCCGGTGCCGGCCAGCCGCTGCTGGAGCCGGCTGCGGGCCAGCACCACCCGGACGGCGTCGGCGAGGTCGTACACCCCGGCCTCGTGGAAGGCCGCGACCTCGCCGGTGCTGTGGCCGACCACCGCGTCGGGGCGCAGGCCGTGGCTGCGCCAGAGCGCCGAGAGGCCCACCTGGACGGCGAAGTTGGCGGGCTGGGCCAGCCAGGTCTCGGCCATCCGGGAGTCGGTCTCGTCCCGGCCCAGTTCCGTCAGCAGCGACCAGTCGGCCTGCTCCCGGATCTCCGCGTCGACGGCCCGGACGGCCTCCCGGTAGACCGGCTCGTTCTGGTACAGGCCGCGGCCCATGCCCCACCACTGCGGGCCCATGCCGGTGAACACCCAGGCCAGGCGCCGCTCCCGGCGTTCCCGGGCGCGGCCCCGGGCCACCCGGGGGTGCTCCTCGCCGCGCTCGCACGCGGCCAGTGCCTCGTCCAGGTCCTGCCGGGAGGTGTACGCCACCGCGAGCCGCTCGGGCAGGTGCTGGCGGCGGTGCGCCAGGGTGTGGCCGAGGTCGGTGAGCGAGGCGCCGGAGGCCAGCTCCTGCCGTACGGCGGCGGCGAGTTCGGGCAGTCCGGCGGCGTCCTTGGTGCTCAGCGGCAGGACGGTGCAGACCGGTTCCGCGACCGGCGGCGCGGGCTCCCGGCCGGGCGGTTCCTCCAGCAGGACGTGCGCGTTGGTGCCGCCGAAGCCGAAGGAGTTGACGCCCGCGCGGGCCGGGCCGCGGTGCTCGGGCCAGTCGACCGGCTCGGTCGGGATCTCGAAGGGCAGCGCGGCCAGGTCGATACCGGGGTTGGGCCGTTCCAGGTGGAGGTGCGGCGGGATGCGGCGGTGCTTCAGGGCGAGCGCGGTCTTGATCAGCCCGGCGACGCCGGCGGCGGCCTCGGTGTGCCCGATGTTGGTCTTGACCGAGCCGACGTAGCAGCGGTCCCCGGAACGGCGGCCGATGCCCAGCACCCGGCCGAGCGCGGTGGCCTCGATCGGGTCGCCTACCGGGGTGGAGGTGCCGTGCGCCTCCACGTACTGCAGGCTGCCGGGCAACACCCCGGCCTCGGCGCAGACCCGCTCGATCAGAGTGACCTGGGCGTCGGCGTTGGGGACGGTGATGCCGTTGGTGCGGCCGTCCTGGTTGACGCCGCTGCCGAGGATCACGGCGTGCACCGGGTCCCCGTCGCGCCGTGCGTCGGAGAGCCGCTTGAGGACGACCACGCCGACACCCTCGGCCCGGACGTAGCCGTCGGCGGAGGCGTCGAAGGCCCGTGAGCGGCCGTCCGCGGAGAGGAAGCCGCCCTTGGTCTCGGCGATCGTGTACTGCGGCGCCATGTGCAGCAACGCACCTCCGGCCAGGGCGAGTTCGGTCTCACCGCGGAGCAGGCTCTGGCAGGCGAGGTGGACGGCGACCAGGGAGGAGCTGCAGGCGGTGTCGATCGAGACGCTGGGGCCGCGGAAGTCGAAGCAGTGCGAGATCCGGTTGGAGACCATCGTCATCATCGTGCCGGTGGCGGTGTGCGCGGCGATCGTGGTGAAGTCGAGGTCGGCGAACTGCAGGATCTTCCAGTCGAGGGTGAAAGCGCCCATGTAGACGCCCACTTCCCGGCCGGCCAGCTCGGCCGGGCGCAGGCCGCCGTCCTCCAGGGCCTCCCAGCTGACCTCCAGGAGCTTGCGCTGCTGCGGGTCCATGTGTTCGGCCTCGCGCGGGCTGATCCCGAAGAAGTCCGGGTCGAAGGTGTCGAAGCCGTCGATGTAGCCGCCCCGGCCGCCGATCAGGCGTCCGGGCTTGGCCCGGTCCCGGCTGCCCAGGGTGGTGGTGTCGTAGCGGTCGGCGGGCGTCCCGGTGAGGCAGTCCCGGCCCTCGATCAGGTTGCGCCAGTAGGTCCGGTGGTCGTTGGCGTGTCCCGGCAGGCGGCAGCCGATACCGGTGATCGCGATGGGCTCGCGGGGCACGGCGAAGGGCGAGGAAGTCATGATCCAATCCGAGGGTGACGGCGTGGCGCCGGGGGCGCGGGCAGAGGACGGACGGCTGCGCGGACGGGAGTTCAGGCCGACTGCTCGCCGGTCTTCACCCGGCGCCAGGGGTGCAGCAGGCTGGCGCCGAGCTCACCGGTCGTGGGGAACGCGGCCGGGTCGGGGAGGCCGACGGCGGTGGGCACCCGGCCGGGCCGCCAGGTGAAGCTCCCGAACACGTGGTCCCACAGCGAGAGGTCGGAGGAGTAGTGGCCGGCTTCGGCCAGGTCGGTGCTGTGGTGCAGGCGGTGGAGTTCGGGGCCGGCCAGGACGTGGGCGAGCGGCCCGAGGTGGACGTCGACGTTCGCGTGGACGAAATACCCCTGCGCAAGAACGAATATTCCGACCACGAACACAGAATCCGCCGAGAATCCGATCATTGCCAGCGAAAGTTGGACCACGGACTGCGCGACGAAGACGTCCAGGAAATGATTCACGCCGTTGTTCGCGACGTTCACCTTCTCCGGAACGTGGTGCACGCCGTGCAGCCGCCAGAGCCACCGGTTGCGGTGCGACCAGCGGTGCACGAGGTAGTCGCCGAGCGATCCGACCAGCAGCGCGAGCGGGATCTCCACCGCGAAGGGCAGCGCCGGGTGCGCCGGGCCGAGCAGCTCCACCAGCCCCGTCACCAGCCCCTGGGCCAGCGCTCCGCCGATCATGCTCAGCACGAAGTACACGCTGTACCAGCCGAGTTCGCGACGCGTCGGGTGCCAGTCGGTCCGGTACGGGATCACCCGCTCCAGCACCGCCAGGTATCCGATGACGGCCACCAGGACGAGCGGGGAGACCCGGTCGGGCGCCCAGTGGAGGCGCAGGGTCGCGACGGCGGTGCACAGCACGCCCAGCAGCAGGAGTGGATGGGCGAGCCGGCGTGCAAGGGTGTACAGCACGCGCCCCTCGTTCTTCGCGGACTAACGACTGGAAACGTCTCGACTCTAGCGGGAGCCGATGGTCGGGGCAGTCATTCGACGTGGTAACGCCATGAATGACCCGATCGGCGGACGATACGCGCACGAAGTTGACGCTCGAACCGCGCGAAGGGGGCGCATTTCGCTGCTGGAGCGGGAGTTGTCGCGACACCGCACCTCCACACCGCCCGGTGTGGGGCCGCGAGCCCCCGCCCGCGGGAACGTCCGGTCGACCCGGTGCGCGCGCCGCCGCTCAGGCCCGGACCAGCTCCGCCAGCCGGTCGGCGGCGCGCGGTTCGCACGCCGCGAGGCGGTCGCGCAGGCCGCGCAGCTCGTACTCGACCAGGGCGGGGAGAGCGGCCCCGGGGGTGCCCTCCAGCGCGGGGGCGAGCAGGTCGACGGCCGCCCGCGGGTCGTGCGCGCAGACGTGGCAGTCCGCCGCCCGGACCACGAACAGCAGTCGGCTGGCCGGGAGTTGGTCCGGACCGAGCAGGCCGATCGCGGTCTCGGTGGCGCTCAGCGCCCGCCGGGCCAGCCGGGGGTCGTCGCCGGCCGCCGCGAGGTCGCGCAGGGCGGCGGCCGCAGCGGCCTCGACCCGCATCCGCATCGAGGCGATGGAGAGCCAGGGCACGTCGACTTCGTCCTGCGCGTCGATGTGGTCCAGGTGCGCTCTGGCCAGGCCGATCTGACGGACGGTCGACCGGAGGTCACCGGTCAGGGCGTGCGCGCGGGCCCGGCTGATCCGGCCCATCGCGCCGGCCCAGTGCCGACCGGGGGCGACCCGATCGATCTCGCGGGCGTAGCCGAGCGCGGCCTCCGGGTCGCCGTCCAGCCGGGCCAGGATGCTCAGGTCGCTGAGCGTGCCGACCTGGGTGGCCTGGTCCCCGGCGAGACCGGCCCAGGTGAGCGCGCGGTCGTAGCAGGCCATCGCGGTGGCGTTGCGGCCGTGCTGCATGCGCAGTGCACCGGCCGCGTGGGCGTGCTCGGCGGCCAGCCGGGCGAGCGGACGGCGTTGTCCGGCGGGGGCGTTGGCGAGCCGGGCGAGGACGGCGTGCAGGGTGCGCTCGACGGCGGCGGCGAGGCCCGGCCGGTCACCGGTCTCGCCGGAGCGCAGGCGGGCGGCGAGCAGTCCGGTCAGGGCGTGCGCGGTGGCGGCGTCCAGCGGGGCGACGGCGGCCGGGTCGGCGAGCGTCCCGGGGGCGCAGAACTCGGCGTGCAGCCCGGCGAGTTCGGCGGCATCGGGGACGGCGCAGCCCGCGGCGCCGTGCAGTGGGCAGAGCAGGCCGTAGTCCGGCAGCCGGGCCGGGGCGGGGGCGGCCGGGGCCGGGGTTGGACCGACCGGGGCGGGGCCCGGCAGCGGTGGCCGCAGCAGTGCGGGCGAGAAGGAGTCGAGGGCGCACAGCTCCGCGGTCTCGGCGCGCAGGCAGCAGGCAATCACCTCCCCTCCCGCGCCGAGGAGTTCGTCGATCCGGTCGGCGACCCTGGGGGTGACCCGGCGGGATCCGTGTTCGATCTTGCTGACCGCGGTGTGGTCGTAGCCGATCCCGGCGCCGAGTTGCGCCTGGGTCAGGCCGGCCCGGCGCCGCCAGTGCCGCAGCCGGGCGCCGAACTCCTCCCAGGCGCCCCGACCCTGGCCGGTCGGCGGTGCCGGAGCCCCCGCCGCAGGGACCACGCGGTTCCGCTCCACGGCTGCCTCCCCGGGTGCGTCGTCGTTCCCGGCCGATCGCGGGGCCCGCCGACGATTCCAGTGGTTCCGACGACTCCGATGACGAGGACGGTGCTCGATGGCCGAGGGTACTCGACGGCCACCCGCGCCGTACATGATGTGGTCTCAACCACTGGAAGAAAAGCCCAGCTTGACGCGAAGCGGGGACGCGGGCTTGACGAAATTTGCCAACCCTATGCATCGCCCGCACCAGCCATTGACCCGAGCATGACGCCATGTGAGGGTTCGGGCACCCGAGCGCGGACGGCCCGCACGGCCGTCCCCCCGACGCGGCCTGCGGTGCGCCACCAGCCTTGCCGTCCGCGGTCGAGGACCCCCACATGCGAGGAGCCTCGATGCAACGCAGGATTTCCACGGGTCGGTTGCTCACCACGGCGACCACCCTGACCGTGCTGGCCGGCCTGATCGCCGCCACCGCGGGGCCGGCCACCGCCGCGCCCACCCCCTCCCCGGCGCCACCCGGCGCCCTGGCCGCCGCCGTCAACGCGGCCGACGCCGCGGCCTCGGCCGGACTGGACGCCCTGGCCAAGGGCCCCGACGAGACCTACGAGCGCAAGTCCGTCACCCCGTGGGTCGGCGGCCTCTACTCCGTCGCGTACGAGCGCAGCTACCGCGGCCTGCCGGTGGTCGGCGGCGACGCGGTGGTGCTCGCCGACGGACAGGGCAAGGTCCGCGGCCTGCAGTCCGCCGCCCCCGGCCCGGTCGGCGGGTCCGTCACCCCGCAGGTCAGTGCGGCGCACGCGGAGAAGACCGCCCGCACCGGCCTGACCGTCGTGGACAAGGTGGAGTCCAACCGCCTGGTCGTCCGGGTCAAGGACGGCAACGGCGGGCGGCTCGCCTGGGAGACCGTGCTCGCCGGCAGCAGGGGCAGCGCCCCGAGCCGGCTGCACGTCTTCGTCGACGCCGCGAGCGGCGAGGTCGTCGACAGCTACGACGACGTCCACGCCGGCACCGTCAACAGCAAGTGGAACGGCCCCGCCCCGGTCACCATCGGCACCACCGGCTCGGGCGGCTCCTACTCGCTGCGCGACCCGAACCGGCCGGGCCTGTCCTGTTCCGACTACAGCACCGGACAGGTGTTCTCCAAGTCCGCCGACTCCTGGGGCACCGGCAGCCCGACCAGCAAGGAGACCGGCTGCGGCGACGCGATGTTCGCGGCCCAGAAGGAATGGGACATGCTCCGCGACTGGCTCGGTCGCAACGGGCACAACGGCAACGGCGGCAGCTGGCCGGTGAAGGTCGGCCTCAACGACGTCAACGCCTACTGGGACGGCAGCACAATATCCATCGGCCACAGCCAGGCCAACGAGTGGATCGCCTCGATCGACGTGGTCGGCCACGAGTTCGGCCACGGCATCGACCAGTACACCCCGGGCGGCGCCAACAACGAGGCCGGGCTGGGCGAGTCCACCGGCGACATCATGGGCGCGCTCACCGAGGCCTACGCCAACGAGCCCGCGCCGTACGACAGCCCGGACTACACCGTCGGCGAGATGATCAACCTGGTCGGCAGCGGGCCGATCCGCAACATGTACAACCCCTCACTGGTGAGCAACAACCCCAACTGCTACTCCTCCTCCATCCCGAACACCGAGGAGCACGCGGCCGCCGGACCGCTGAACCACTGGTTCTACCTGCTGGCCGAGGGCTCCAACCCGGGCGGCGGCAAGCCCACCAGCCCGACCTGCAACAACTCCTCGGTCACCGGCATCGGCATCAAGGACGCCGGCCGGGTCTTCTACGGCGGCATGCTGCTCAAGACCAGCGGCATGACGTACAAGCGCTACCGCACCGCCACCCTGACGGCGGCGAAGAGCCTGGACCCGTCCTGCACCTTCTTCAACCGGGCCAAGGCCGCCTGGGACGCGATCAGCGTGCCCGCGCAGAGCGGTGACCCGTCCTGCACGCCGTCCGGCACCAACGACTTCTCGCTGTCGCTCGGCCCGGCGTCCGGCTCGGTCCAGCCCGGCGCCTCGACCACGGCGACGGTCGGCACCGCCCTCACCTCGGGCACCGCGCAGTCCGTCGGCCTGAGCGTCTCCGGCGCCCCGTCCGGCGTCACCGCGACGGTCAGCCCCTCGTCCGTGCAGACCGGTTCGTCCGCCACGCTGACGCTGTCGGCCTCCTCGGGAGCCCCGGCCGGGACGTACGTGATCACCGTCACCGGCACCGCCGGCGCGGCCACCCACACCGCCCAGTACACCCTGACCGTCGGCGGCGGGGGCAACCCCGGCGGGCCCGCGCCCGACATCGACGTCGCCAAGGTCCAGGCCCACCTGTCGCAGCTGAACACCATCGCCGACCAGAACGGCGGCAACCGCCGGGCGGGCACCGCCGGGCACAGCCAGTCGGTGGCGTACCTCAAGGGCAAGCTGCAGGCCGCCGGGTACACCGTCAGCGAGCAGACCTGCAGCTCCTGCACCTACCAGTCCTCCAACCTGATCGCCGACTGGCCCGGCGGCCCGTCCGACCAGGTCACCATGTTCGGCGCGCACCTGGACAGCGTCGGCGCCGGCCCCGGCATCAACGACAACGGCTCCGGCTCGGCCACCCTGCTGGAGAACGCCCTGGTGCTCGCCCAGCAGAACCCGTCGCTGACCCGGCACGTCCGGTTCGCCTGGTGGACCGGCGAGGAACAGGGCCTGCAGGGCTCGCAGTTCTACGTCGGCCGGCTCGGCTCCGCCCAGCGCTCCGCGATCAAGGCGTACTACAACTTCGACATGGTCGGCTCGCCCAACGCCGGCTACTTCATCAACAACATCTCCTCCTCGGCCTCCGCGCCGATGAAGGCCTACTGGGACTCGCTCAACCTGCAGCCGGAGGAGAACGTCGAGGGCCAGGGCCGCTCGGACGACTACTCCTTCCAGCAGGCCGGCGTCCCGACCTCGGGCTACGCGGCCGGGGCCAGCGACACCAAGACCTCGGCGCAGGCGGCCAAGTGGGGCGGCACGGCGGGCCGTTCCTACGACTCCTGCTACCACCAGTCCTGCGACACCACGGCCAACGTCGACGCCACCGTGCTCAACCGCAGCGCCGACGGCGTGGCCTACACCATCTGGAAGACCTCGGTCGGCGGCACCACGCCCGCCAACGACTTCTCCGTCTCGGTGAACCCGGCCACCGCCACCGTCAACCCCGGTGACACCGCCACGGCGACCGTCGCCACCGCGACCACCTCCGGCTCGGCCCAGACGGTCAACCTGACCGCCTCGGGCGCCCCGGCCGGTGTCACGGTCTCCTTCAGCCCGTCCTCGGTCCAGTCCGGCGGCTCCGCGACGATCAGCATCGCGACCTCCGCCTCCACCGCGCCCGGCACCTACGGCATCACCCTCACCGGGAGCGGCTCCGCCACCCACACCACCAACTTCTCGCTGGTCGTGGGCAACGGGAACCCCGACCCCGGTGGCACCTGGTCGGCCGGGACCACCTACCAGGCCGGCGACACCGTGACCTACAACGGGGTCACCTACGTCTGCCTCCAGGGCCACACCGCCCAGGTCGGCTGGGAGCCGCCGATCGTCCCGGCCCTGTGGCAGCCGGTGTGACCGGAGCGCCCTGACGCCTCCTGAAAGCCGCGGCGCGGCGGGGGGGGCGGGGGCGGGGGGGGGGGGCGCGGCCCCGGCGGCGGCGGCGCCGGGGCGGCCGGCGCGGGCGGCGGCGCGCCCCCGCCGCGC
>NZ_JBHWBZ010000005.1:87638-204355 GCF_042735475.1 Kitasatospora sp. NPDC059577
GGCGCCCGGCCGGGGGGCCCGGGGGGTCCCGGGTGCCCCCGCCCGCCCCTCTACCGCCGCCGCGCCGGGGCCGGGGGGGGGCGGGCCCCGGGGCGCAGCGGTGCTGTCGGGGGTCGGCTGGTCAGCCCGGGTGGAACGCGACCCGGACGGTGGCGTCGAAGGGGAGGATCAGCCCGTTGCCGCTCTCCCAGGTCCAGTCGCGCGGGACGAGGAACATCCGGCCGCCGGAGTGGGCCAGCAGCCGCAGGCCCTCGTAGCGGTACCGGAACCTCGCCCCCTCCTCCACGTCGGGCAGCACCGTCTCCCGCACCCCCGCCCACCCCAGGTGGAGCCGCTCCGAGGTGTCCAGGACGACCGCCGGACGCCGGTAGAGGTGGTGGGCGAGCTGCTCGGCGTCGGCCGTCCCCTTCTGCTGGGCGTAGCCGCCGACCGCCCAGTACGAGCAGAGCACGATGATCGCCACGCTGATGCCCAGCGCCGCGCGCTCCCCGGTGAGCGGGTAGTCCGCGCCGGTGCTGCGCACGTACATCAGGCGGGCCAGCACCGCGAGCAGTAGCGCGCCGCCGATCAGCAACGGGGTGCCCATCGGGCCGGCGTCGACCACCTCGAAGCCGGCCAGGAAGCCGACCACCAGCAGCGGGAGCACCAGCACGGTGACGGCCAGGCACATCCACCGGACGGTCCGGGCGCCGCTTTTGCCGTCTCCGGCCGCCCTGGTCGCGAGGTGGTAGCCCAGTGCGCCGACCAGCGCACCGACCAGCGCCACCCCGGCCGGGACGTAGAGCGCGGGCGAGCTGCGGATCAGCAGGTCCTGGGTGGTGAAGCCGATCGTGCCGGCGTCGATGCCGAAGTAGGCGTAGAGCGAGCTGGTGTAGGCGTAGCCGAAGAAGAAGAGCAGCGCGGTGAGGAGGGTGGTCGGGGCGACCCAGGTGGCGAGCTTGGCGATCCAGTCGGTCCAGGGCCGTGCCTCCGGCTGCTTCGGCCCGTCCGGGAGCTCGTGCGGGGGCTCCTCCTCCTCGCCAGAGCTCAGGAGTTGCTCCCGGCGGAGACGCCACCGTATGACGGGCTCGCCCCGCCACCGGGGGTGGAGCCGTTGCCGGAGGTGGAGCCGCTGTCGGGGGTGCTGTTGTTGTCGGGGGTGCTGTTGTTGTCGGGGGTGATGATCTCCACGGCACCCTCGGCCTGGACCGACTTGCTGGCCCCGTCGACCGTCACCGTCAGGCAGATCGTGCGGCTCGTGGTGCCCGGCTTCCACTGCGGAAGGGTGAACCCGACCCGCTCGGTCTCGCCGTCGACCACCTGGACCGTTTGCGAGGTGGGGGTCGCGAACGCCGTGGTGTGGCAGTCGGCGACCTTGCTGATCGTGGCCTTGAAGCTGGTCTTGGACGTGAAGGACAGCTTGATCAGGGCGGCGTTGTCGGTGCCCTGGACGTTCGCCGACGGCTCGCCGGCGGTCCGGAACCCGCCCTGGTTCCCGGAGTCCTGGGTCCGCTGGTCCCCGGTCTGCCCGCCGTTGCCGTTCTGGCCGTTGTCGCTCTGGCCGTTGCCGTTCTGACCGCTGTCGCTCCGCTGGGCCGAGGCGGAGTCGCCGCCACCGCCGCCGCAGGCCACCAGGGCCGGTACGAGCATGGCGACCGCCAGCCATCGGGCCTCTCGGCCGGACCTGCCGCCTCCGATGTGCCGGGTCCCGGGCATGCGTTCTCCCATCCGCGCAGCGAGCGGGGCCGGTCGGCCCCGCCGCACGGTACCCGTTCGCACACGGCGGGACCGGGCACCGCGCGGGCCCCGGCCCGGCCCGCCACCCGCCCGGCGCAGCCTCCCCGGCACGCGACGGCATAGAGTCACAGCGGACGTACCGTCAGCAGCCCGGAAGGACCACACCCGTGAGCACGGACACCCGCCCGGTACCGGAACTGGACCCCGCGGCCGTCGAGCAGTGGCGGGCCGAAGGGGCCGAGCTCGTCGAGCTGCTGGCCCGGGCGCAGCGCGCCGTCGGCGGGCTCGCCGCGGTCCGGCTCGGCCCGACGCCGACCGTGCTGGTCACCGACCCGGAGGCGGTGCAGCACGTCCTGGGCCGCCACCCGGACCGGTACGTCAAGCGCTCCCACCGCGCCCGGATGCTCGTCGGGGACGGCGTGCTGTCCGCCACCGGGGACGCCTGGAAGCGCCAACGGCGGCTGCTGCAAGCGCAGTTCACAGGACCGGGGATGCGCAGGTACGAGCAGCGGATCGCGGCGGCCGCGCGCCGGACCGCCGACCGCTGGGAGGGGTACCGGCGCAGCGGGGAGGTCTTCGACGTCGGCGAGGAGATGCGCCGCTTCGCCCTGGACACCGTCTGGCGGGCACTCACCGGGCTGCCGCTGGACGACCGGACGGACCACGAACTCCGCTCGGTGGAACGGGTGGTGGCCGCCATGCCGAAACTGCCGAGCAACGCGGCGGACGCCCGCGACGCGGTCGCCGGGGACCTGGCCCGGGTCGACGCGGTGGCGCACGCCGCGATCGAGGCGGCGCGGTCGGCCGGCCCGGTGGCGGAGCCGGGGGTGCTCCGGGTCCTGCTGGAGGCGGGCGACCGGTTCCCCGAGTACACCGACACCCTGATCCGCGACGAACTCGTCACCCTGCTCGTCGCCGGGCACGAGACCACCGCCACCACGCTGACCTGGCTCTTCCTCCTGCTCGACCGCCACCCCGGGGCCCGGACCGCCGACCCGCAGGCGCTGGTGAGCGAGACCCTGCGGCTCTACCCCTCCGCCTGGCTGCTCCCCCGGCACGCCGTCGAGGACGACGTCGTCGCCGGCCACCGCATCGCCGCCGGAACGGACGTGCTGGTCTGCCCGTACCTCACCCACCGCGACCCGGCCCTGTGGCCCGACCCCGAGCACTTCGACCCGGCCCGGTTCGCCCCCGGCTCGGAACGCCCCGGCCACCTCGGCGCCTACATCCCCTTCGGCCTCGGCGCCCGGGCCTGCCTGGGCACCCAGTTCGCCCTGCGGGAGACCACGGCGCTGCTCGAACTCCTGCTGCCGACGGGCACGGTGGAGTTCCGCGCCAGGCCGACGGGCGCCGCCTACAGCATCACCGTGCGGCCGGACGGACCGACGCCCGCGGTCCTGCGCTGAGGAACGGGTGGGTCCGCGGTGTCACACCACCGCGCCGGGATCCGTCGGACCGGTGACGGCACCCGCCGATCACCCGATCCCGAGAGGACCGCACCGATGACCGACCGAACGATCACCGACCGACCGATCACCACCGAGATCCCGCTGCGCCCCCGCATGGCGCAGGACCCGGTGCGGCTCGTACCCGAACTCGCCGAGGTCTCGGCCGCGTTGTTCAGGGCCACCGGCAACCGCTCGGTGTCCCGCGGCACCATCGGCCTGGTCCAGCTGCGGGCCGGTCAGCTCGCCGGGAGCACCTACCTGACCGTCCTGCACACGGGTCTCCTCCGCAAGGCCGACGAGAGCGAGGAGCGGATCGCCTCGGTGGCCACCTGGCAGGACTCGCCGTACTTCACCGCCGCCGAGCGGGCCGCGCTCGCCCTGACCGAAGCCGCCCTCCGGCCCGCCGGGCAGGGGGAGCGGGTCAGCGACGCGCTGTACGCCGAGGTCGCCGGGCACTACGACGAGAAGGCCCTGGCCACCCTGATGATCGCCATCGGCCAGGTCAACTTCTTCACGCCCGTCGCCCTGATCGCCAAGCCCGTCCCGGGCCGCGCGTTCACCGACCCCTGGGCCTGACGGTCCCGGTGGCCCTGGTGGCCGGTTCCGTCCGGCCCACCGGGGCCGCTCCGCCCGGCGGGCCGTCCCACTGTCGCGATCACCCGCCCCCGCATAGGCTGGTCCGCGCCCGAACGGATGCGCGACCAGCCGTCCGGGCCGCGGGCCGGGACGCCGGAGGGGGCAGGTCCGCACGACACGCGGCACCGCGCGCCACCGCGGGGTGCCACGAAGGACACAGGGGGGACGAGGAAATGCGAGAGGACCGCGAACCCGACGGGTACGCCGGATACGCCGAGCTCGACGACCACGACGTCGAGTCCGAGGAGGAGGGGGCGCAGGCCCCGCGCCGCTCGGGCGGGCGCCGGGCCGTCCTGGTGGCGGTGGGCGGGGTGTTCGCCGCGCTGCTCGCCGTCGGCGGGTACGGCGCCTACACCATCGTGGACGCCGTCTCGAACGGCAGCGGCTCCCCGGGCGGCAGTGGCGGCCAGGGGTCCGAGACCGCGGCGAAGGGCCCGCAGGAGCCGCCGACCGCCCAACAGGCCGAGGCGGCGGGGAAGGAATTCCTGGCGGCCTGGGGCCGCGGGGACGTGACCGCCGCTTCCGCGCTGACGGACCGGCCGGAGACCGCGCGCGCCGCGCTGACCGCGTTCCGCGAGAACGTCCCGACGCGCGCGTTCGCGCTGACCGGGACGGGCCCCGCGGCGTCCGGCACGCCGGCCGAGCCGGCCCTCGGCTTCCGGGTGAAGGCCGAGTTCGAGGGCGCGACGGGCGCCTGGGAGTACGACAGCGCGCTCAGCGTGATCCGGGCCCAGGACGGCCGGGCCGTCGTGCACTGGGTGCCGACCGTGATCCACCCGCAGCTCGGCCCGGGCCGGACGATCGCCGTGAAGGCCCTGCCGGACCCGGTGTCGAAGCCGGCCGACCGCAACGGCAAGCCGCTCGAAGGCTTCCCGTCGCTGAGCGCCGTGCTGCCCCAGATCGCGCCCGCCGACGGCGCGGCCGTCGTCACCGGGCGGGCCGTGACGGTCTCGGGCGGCTCCGGGAAGGAACCCGAGCAGCTGTTCGTGCTGACCCCGCCGAGCGCGCCGCAGGTCAAGCTCACGCTGGACGCCGACCTCCAGCAGGTCGCCGAGGAGGCGGTCAAGCAGCAGTCGGCGGGCGGCAAGCCGGCCTCGCTGGTGGCGGTCCAGCCGAGCACCGGCGACATCCTCGCGATGGCCTACTCGCCGAGCGGGTTCAACCGCGCGGTCGCGGGCGGGCAGCCGCCCGGCTCCACCATGAAGGTGATCACCTCCGCCGCGCTGCTGGAGGCCGGGGTGACCCCGGACACCGTGGTGCCCTGCAAGGACACCACCTACTCCCCGCGCCCCTGGCGCAACGACGACCCCGGCGACTTCCCCGCGTACACGCTCACCGACGACTTCACCCACTCCTGCAACACCGGCTTCATCGACAAGGGCCTGGAGAAGCTGCAGCCCGGCACGCTGGCCACGGTGGCCCGCGAGCAGTTCGGCCTCGGCCTGGAGTGGCACATCGGCATCCCGAGCCGGGACGCCACCATCCCGCTGCCGGGCACCAAGGACGAGGCCGCCGCCGCGTACATCGGCCAGGGCCGGGTCCAGGTCAACTCGCTGCTGATGGCCTCGGTCGCGGCCACCGTGCAGAGTGGAACGTTCCGCCAGCCCGTCCTGCGGGAGGACGCCAAGCGCGTGTCGGCGCCCGGGAAACTGCCCGCCGACGTCGCCCGGAACCTGCGCGCGATGATGGCGAAGACCGCCACCCAGGGCACCGCCCGTGCCCCGATGTCCGGCCTGTCCGGACAGATCGGCGCCAAGACCGGCACCGTCGAGGCCGGCGGCAAGGCCACCAACAGCTGGTTCATCGCCTACCGCGGCGACCTCGCCGTCGCCGCCGAGGTCGAGGGCGGCGGCCACGGCAACAGCGCGGCCGGCGTGGCCGCCGCCCAGGTCCTGAAGGCGGGCGGCAAGGGCTGACGCCCACCCCCGCGCGACCGCGGCCCCGGCGCGACCGCCGGAACCCGTGCTGCGGTCGCGCGGGGCCGACCGCCGGGCTACCGCGCCCCGGATCGCCAGCGGGGCGCCTCGTCGTCCGGGGTGTCCGGGCTGGCGAAGTGGAACGGGACGGACAGGTGCTCGGCCAGGGCCCGGCCGGCCCGCTCGGCGGCCTCGGCGGCGGCGAGGCGTCCGGTGGTGACGCCCTCCCGGTCCAGCCAGCGCCTGCCCGAGGTGGTGGTGACGGTCGCCAGCGACCGTTCCTCCGCCGGGTCCTCGGTGACCGCCACCAGGACGGTGAACCAGTCGTGGACGGTGTCGCCGTCCCAGATCACCTCGACCGCCACGATCCGGCTGCCGGACCCGGCGGCGCGGCGGGCCAGCGACTCCAGGTCGAGCGGGCTGTCCGGCCTGTGGGCGACCCGATCCCCGTAGTGCTGGTAGCGGTCGCCGGCGATCATCTGGGCGGTCCCCACGCCGATGCCGTCGGACCGGAAGCCGATGTCGGTGATGACCCGTACGGCACCGAGCAGGGCGTCCTGGAGGACGTACCCGTCGATCTCGTCGCGGATCCCCTGCGGCAGTCCCTCGAACCACGCTTCCCTGGCCGCCTGGTGCATGGCCATCCCCGGCCCCCTTCCCCCCAGCCCCACAGCAGGGCGCCCACGGTGGGGCACCCACGGCAGGGCCCCGCGCCACTGTAGCCGGACCGGAAAACCGCTTGCGCAGGCGGAGTTCGGGTGCCACCATCGGCGCCATGATCACGAGAATCGAGCCCCTCACCCGCTGGTGAGCGCGACCTCCGGGCCCCCGTCGCCCGAACTCCGACCCAGCCTGTACGAGCACGCCGTGCGCCTGCACCGGCTCACACCGGACGGCCCGCTCCCCCGCGACGGGGAGCCGTACCCGGACGACGATCGGCCGCGCCCCGAGGCGCCCGAGGACCGGCGGCAGGCGGGCGTCCCGGTCGCCCGCGTGCTGGACGAGCACTTCGCGAAGCCGTCCGGGCCTCAGCCGCTGGCCGACGCCGTCCGGGACCTCGACGTCCCGATCCACCCCAACGACGACATCGCCGCGGCCGCCCGCCGGGCCGACGCCGAACGCGTCCGGCATACAGGGCGGTGGCTGGTGCGCCACGGGACCTCCGAGGGCACCGTCACCGTCGGGCTCGCCCTGCTCGCCGAGGCCGGCACGACGGACGACGCCCCACTGATCCGGACCATCGGACTGCTGTCCAACACCTTCGGGCCGCTCGCGGCCCGCGCCCTCGAACGCCTCGACGGCGGTACGGAGCAGCTGCTCTGGCTGGCCGACCGGGTCACCGGCTGGGGACGGGTCAGCGTCGTCGAGGCGCTCTGCCGGCTCGACGACCCGGCCGCCCGCCCCTGGCTGCTGCGCAGGGCGATCGACGGCGATTTCCTCAACGGCTACTTCGCGGGCAAGGTCGCCATCGCGGCCCGACTGCACGAAGCGGTCACGGAGTTGGGGCGGGACGTCGAACTCCTCGACCACACCGGACGCCTCCTGTCCATGCTGACGCACAGCTCGGGCATGGGGATGACCCTGCGTCACTACCCTTACGCCGCCGCCGTCCTGGAGGCTCACGCCCACCACGCCGGCGGCGCGCCGCCGACCGTGCGGCGCTTCGGCGTCGTCGCCACACTGGCACTGCACCTGGCCACCGAACCGGTCGAGGACTCCGGCTGCACCGAGGCCCGGCGCGACGCGCTCCTCGCCTCGTACTGCGCGCTCCTCGACCGCGAGGACTGGTGCGGGACGGCCCGCGCCGCCCTGGCCGCGGGCGACGACTGGCTCCACTGGTTCGCGGGCCACAGCGCGTCCCGGCTGCCCCTGCGGGCCTTCGAGGGCCGGCGGACGGCCACCGACGACCCCGGGGAGGAGAACCGATGACCCGGACGACCCGCACGCACTCGGCGGCGGAGGCGGTGCGCCCACCCGGCGAACCCCACGCCGCCCGGCCGGAGCTGCGACCGTGACCGCGGCCGTGACCGCGGCCGGCGGAACGCCGCCGCCCGCCGCCGCACTCCGCCCGGCCCCCGCACTGGTCGACCCGACCGCCCGGCTGCGGAGGTCCTTCCTGGCGGCGGTGGCCGAGTACCGGGCCGACCCCGGCCGCCCCGTCCCCTGGTTCGTCACCGACGTCGACCCGCCGGCGCTGACCGACGCCGCCGCCTTCGACGCGTACGTCACCCGGCTGCTCGCCGAGCGCACCGAGGCGGGCGCACGCCCGGACGCGGCCGTGCCGATGACGACGCTGTGGTGGGCCGACGGCGACGACCTGCTCGGCAGGATCGCGGTCCGGCACCGCCTGACCCCGCGACTGGCACGGATCGGCGGGCACATCGGCTACGACGTACGGCCGGGCGCCCGACGCCGGGGGCACGCGACGGCGATGCTCGCCGCCGCCCTGCCGGTCGCCGCCGCGCTCGGCATCGCGGAGGCGCTGCTGACCTGCGACGAGACGAACACCGCGTCCCGGCAGGTGATCGAGGCCAACGGGGGCCGGCTCACCGGCTCGGATGCCGGCAAGCTCCGCTACCTGCTGCCGACGGCCTGAGGGCACTCGGCCGCGCCCGGAACGGCCGGCAGTCGGCAGTCGGCCGCCGGTCACCGGTCACCGGTCACCGGTCGCCGGTCGCCGGTCGCCGGTCGCCGGCAGTCGGCCGCCGGTCGAGTGGCCCGTTCAGTGGCGGGTGAGCCGGAAGACCGGGTATCCGGGGGCGACCCGGAGCAGGTCCTCGGCCGGGGCGTCCGGGCCGATCCCATCGAAGAAGTAGCCGACCTCCCACTTCCAGTGGCGCAGGTAGGCGCGCAGCACCTCCGGCTTGTCGGCGTCCGGGAGTTCGACGGCGTGGAAGGCCTCGGTGCGGCGCCCGACGCGCAGTTCGCCGGTGCCGGCGACCCGGAGGTTGCGGACCCACTGGGTGTGGCCGCGCGGGGCGACCAGGTAGCGCTCACCGTCGTGGGTGAGCAGGTTGACCGGGTTGGTGCGCCACTCGCCGCTCTTGCGGCCGCGCACGGCGAGCACCCGGGAGCCCCAGAGGCTGATGCCGGCCCGGGTGAGCGCGGCGACCGCGTCGTTGAGCAGCCGGAGGGCGACGGCGCCGAGGCGGCTGGCCGGCATCACCACCCGGGTGGCGGGGTCGGCCGGCTGCCGCTTCTTCTCCGGGTTCTCGTTCCGGGTCATCGGTGTCCCTCGATTCCGTGAGGCTGTGCGATTCCGCGAGGCGCGCGACTGCTGATCCTTTTCGAGAGCACTGCTCTCGCTTCGACGTCTCCAGCATGACACCGGCGGGCGATCCGGGCAAGAGCAGTGCTCTCACTTGTGTGCACCGATCCACCCTGTGGCAGGCTGTTCCCATGCCAGCGATCCGGACCGCCCGCGAACGGGCCCGCGAGGAACTCACCCGCGAGATCAAGCAGGAAGCGCGCCGCCAACTCGCCTCCGTCGGCGCCCAGCAGCTGTCGCTCCGGGCCGTCGCCCGCGAGCTGGGCATGGCCTCCTCCGCGCTGTACCGCTACTTCGCCGGCCGGGACGAGCTGCTCACCGCGCTGATCATCGACGCGTACGACGAACTCGGCGACGTCGCCGACCGCACCCTGGCCGGGGCCGCGCAGGACACCCCGCGCGACCGCTGGTGCGCCCTGTGGTCCGCCACCCGCGACTGGGCCCGCGCCAACCCGCACGAGTTCGCCCTGGTCTACGGCACCCCCGTACCCGGCTACTCCGCGCCCCGCGCCACCGTCGAACCCGCCGCCCGGCTGCCCCTCGCCCTGCTCGGCGTCGTCCGTGACGCCCCCCTGCGGCCCACCCCGCCCGGCCCGCCGCCACGGGGCGCCCTGCCCGACCAGCTCAGCGCGCTCGCCGCCGCCCTCGCCCCCGGCCTCCCCCCGCACGTCCTCGCCCGCGCCGTGTCGGCCTGGGTCCAGCTCGTCGGCCTGATCGGCTTCGAACTCCACGGCCACCTGGTCGGCTCGCTCGACCCGGCAGGCGACCTGGTCGCCTGGACCGCCGAGCAGACCGCCGACGCCCTGGGCCTCTGACACCCGCCGGCGCGCCGTCGGCACCCTCGGCCTCTGACACCCGCCGGCGCCGCCGGCACCCGCCCGGACCGCGACCACGGACCCGGCCCGGCCACGGGCGCAGGCCTCAGCGCGGCCGCACCCGCCCCGCCCGGCCCTCCAGGTACCGCTGCTCGGCGAGACTGGGCGTGGCCCGGGCGGCACGGCGGTAGTGCTCGTACGCCCCGGCCGGGTCGCCGCCCTTCTCCAACAGGTGCGCCCGGACCGACAGCAGCCGGTGGTGCCCGGCCATCCGGGCGTCCGCATCCAGGGTCGCCAGGAGCGCCAGCCCGGCCTGCGGGCCCTCGACCTCGGCCAGTGCGACGGCCCGGTTCAGGGTGACCACCGGATTGGGCGCGACCCGCTCCAGGATCAGGTAGAGCCCGTGCACCTGCCGCCAGTCGGTGTCCCCGGCGGAGGCCGCGTCGGCGTGCGTGGCCGCGATCGCGGCCTGCAGCCGGTACGGCCCCAGCGACGGCACGGCCAGCGCCTCCTTGGCCAGCGCGGTGCCCTCGTCGATCAGCGCGCGGTCCCACGCCGTACGGTCCTGCTCCTCCAGCGGGACCAGATCACCGGCGGCCGTCGTCCGGGCCGGCCTACGGGCGTGGGTCAGCAGCATCAGCGCGAGCAGCCCGGCCACCTCGCCGTCCCCGGGCAGCTGCGCGTACACCGACCGGGTCAGCCGGATCGCCTCGCGCGCAAGGTCGGCGCGGTCCAGCTCGCCGCCCGACGACGCGGTGTACCCCTCGTTGAAGATCAGGTAGAGCACGTGCAGGACGACCCGCAGCCGCTCCTCGCGGTCGGCGTCCCCGGGCAGGACGAACGAACTGCCCGCGGCCCTGATCCGCTGCTTGGCCCGGCTGATCCGGGCCGCCATCGTCGCCTCCGGGACCAGGAAGGCGCGGGCGATCTCCGCCGTGGTCAGCCCGCCGACCGCCCGCAGCGTCAGGGCGGTCTGCGAGGCGGCGGTCAGCGCCGGGTGGCAGCACAGGAACAGCAGCAGGAGCGTGTCGTCGGTGTCCGGCACCTCCTCCGGCACCACCTCGGCGGCTGCCGTCGCCGACTCCCGCTCGCGCCGCGCGCGGTCGCTGCGCACCTGGTCGACCAGCCGCCGGGAGGCGACCGTCACCAGCCAGCCCCGCGGATTGTCCGGCACTCCCTCGGACGGCCACTGCACGGCAGCGGCGAGGACCGCTTCCTGGACCGCGTCCTCGCACCCCTCGAACCGGCCGTACTTCCGCACCAGCGTGCCGAGGACCTGCGGCGTGAGCCCACGCAGCAGGTCCTCGATGCCCGGTCCTCGCCCTGGTGCCGGCGGGATGGGTGGTGCCGGTGTCGGTGGTGGTGTCGGTGCTGTCATGCCTCCAAGTTTCCGTCGGAGAACATCACCTGTCGCACCTCGACACCCAGGCCCTCGATCCGGGTGTCCGGGATCCGGGCCGCCAGCTCGACCGCCCGGTCCTTGTCCTCGCAGTCGATCAGGTAGAAGCCGCCCAGGAACTCCTTCGCCTCCAGGAACGGCCCGTCGGTCACCACCGGCTGCCCGTTGCGGACCGTCACCACGGCGGCCTGCGACGGATCGACCAGCGCCTGCGTCAGGATCAGCTCACCCGACTCCTTCAACTCCTCGATGAACCGGCCGTGCCCGACGCCGATCGCCTCCTTCTCCTCGTCGGTCAGCGCGTCCAGCACGGCCGGGTTGATGTGCAGGCTGATCAGGAACTTCATCTCGTGACTCCCTCGGGTGTACGGGCCTCGGCAGGGCCCTCCGGACCGTGGTCGGAGCCGACGCCGCAGTCTTGACGTCCTCCTTGACATCCTCCTCGACGTCCTCCGCCGGAGAGCCCTGCACGGATTCTCCCGCGGCCGGCCGGGAGCGCCCCGGCGGGCCCGACACGTCGCCGTCCGTGAACTCGCCCCCGCCGTAGGTGGGTTCCCGCAACGGGCCGGTCAGTCGGAGTTCTCCCAGATCAGGACGCCCGGGCCGTCGGGAGTGACCACCGGGACCCAGGCCTCGGCCGGCTCCGCGAGCCTGGACTCGTCCAGCACGAGGGAGGGCGGGTACGGCTCGTCGTACCGATCCGCACCGTAGATGCCCAAGTCGTCCACGAGGGAGCGCAGTCGGGCCAGTTCGTCGGGCTGCCACGCCCGGCCGCGGGTGCCGTAGCCCTTCAGCTCGCCGACGAAGAACGCCTTCAGGTCCGTGTCCGGGTCCGTCCCGTAGTGCGGGGACAGGTAACCCTCCTGCTCGTACTGCGCGCAGGCGTAGCCCCCGCACTGGGTCCGGTAGACGACACCCGTGGGCGCCGCCACGATGACGGACACCCGGCCCCCGCCGCAGCCGTCGGGGTCGAGGTGGACGTGACGTTTCGGAGGGCCGCTCCGGTCCGGGTCCGTCATCGGGTCTGCCGTCCCGTCCGCCGTCCGGTCCGTCCTCGGGTCACTCTCCGATGTGGGTCGGTGCCGGTCACTGAAAGAATGCCCCAATGCCTTCCTCCCCCCGTACGGATTCCGCTCCCTCGGGCTCCCCGCTGGTCGAAGCCCGGCTGCGCGGCGTCGCTGCCAACCCCGGCGCGCCGTCCGGGGTCCTCCTGCGCCTGCTGGCCCCGTCGGCACGCCCGGCGTGGCCGACCCTGTGCGAAGGGCGCGCCCTTCCGGCGGAGGTCGTCGAGGCGGTGCTCGCCCACCCGGACCGCGCGGTGCGCGGCGCGTTCGCCCGCAACCGGTACGTGCCGCCCGAGCAGCGCGGCCGGCTGGTCGACGACCCCGACGCCCTGGTCCGGGCCCGGCTGGCGGGCGGACCGCGTCCACGCTTCGGCACCGTCGAAGCGCTGCCCCCCGACGTGCTGGAAACCCTGATGACCGCGCGGGACGGCGAGCACCCGGACGGGCTGCTGACCGCCGCCGAGATCGCCTCCGAGCTGGACTTCTCCCAGCAGATCCCGCACGAGTTCCACCGCCGGATGCTCCACCACCCGAACCCCGGGCTGCGGGCGAAGGCCGCGGGCCAGTGGCTGTGGCTCACCGCCGCGCAGCGCGAGGCACTGCTCGCCGACCCCGAGCCCGCGGTGGCCGAGGCGGCGCGGCGGCACAGGCGGCACCTGGACCCGGCGGCGATGGAGGCCGACCTGCCGGAGCAGGACTGCCACGCCCGGAACCTCCTGCTGATCAACTACGCCGTCTCCCCCGCCGTGGCGCAGCGCTGCCTCACGGACGGCCGCGACCTGTCGTCGCTGGCCCGGAACCCGCACACGCCCCGCGAGTTCCTCACCCGCCTCGCCCGCGACCCCGACCCTGACGTGCGCGAACGCGTCGCCGCCCGAGCCGACGCGGACCCGGCGCTGCTCGCCGAACTGGCCCGGGACCCGGTGGCGGCCGTACGGACCCGGGCCCTGCTGCACCCCCTCCCCCGCACCCGGCCGGAACAGCGGGCCATCGACCGGATCATCGGACTGCCGGCCGAACGGGTCGGCCCCGTCGGCGAGATGTTCGTCGAACCGGAGCCGGGCTGGTACGAGGCGTGCGCGTCCTCCCCGGAGCCCGTCCTGCGCCGGGTCGCCGCGACCTGCTCCCGGCTGCCACGGGACGTGGTGCAGCGCCTGGCCGAGGACCCGGACGAGGACGTGCGGCACATCCTCGCCTACAACCACCCGCTGGCCCCGCCCGCGATCGTCCTCGACGCCTTCCTCGCCACGCCCGGACAGCGCCCCTACCTGCTCACCCTGGCCCGGCTCCCCCGCACCGGGCTGGGCCCCCTCCTCGACCACGAGGACCCCGAGGTGCGCGCCCTGGCCGCCGCCGACACCGGCCTCGCGGGGCCACCCGTCCGGGAACTGACCGACCCGGACCCGCGGGTCCGACGGGCCGCGGCGGCGAACCCGCTGCTGCCCCTCGACCTGCTCGAACGCCTCCTGTCCTCCCCGCCCCTCCTGTCCGGCCCGCCCCTCCCGGACGGATCGCCGCCGGCCTCGATCCCCGCCCCGGTCTCCGCCGACCCGGCCCTCGTCGAGGGCGCGGCCGCCAACCCGGCCCTGTCCGCCGAACGCCTCCACGCCCTGCTGGACGGCAGCGGGCTGCCCACCGGCGGGAGCCGGCCGGTGGACACCGATCGGTAGGCTCCGGTGCCATGTTCGAGTACCACGGGTGGATCAACGTCCTGGAAACCGCCGAAGCCGAGGACGACGACATCCGCGTCGTCGAAGCCCGACTGCGGGAGATCGCGGACGGCATCCGGCGGCGGATCGACGACCTCGCCTCCCCGTACCTGCTCGACCTGCGGTGGATGAACGGGTCGCTCTTCCTCCACCTCGGCGGCCAAGCGAACCACCGGGCCCCGTCGCTCCTCGACCTCTTCCGCGAGGTCGGCGAGCGCGCGCCCGGCTCGTACGGCCTGCTGCACGTGCGCGACGACGAGGACGGCGCGCACGGGAACGACGTCCGGGTCCTCCGGATGGTCCGGGGCCGGGTCACCGAGCACACCGAGGCGCTGCTGTCGCCGTGCACCCCGGTGCTGGAGGACCCCTTCGCGGGCTGAGCGCACGCCGGTCCCGGCCGGCGGACCGCCCGGGACGCCCCCGGCTGCCGGTCCGTCAGTAGTCGGGCAGGTCGAAGGCGGTGGCGTCCTCGCGGCGCCGGTGGCGATCAGGGCGTGACCCCGCCCGCCGCAACACCCCGGCGCGGTGCGATCATCCTCGGATGCGCGCGATCGACGAACTGACCCAGGTGGACGATCCGGCGTGGCCGGAGCTGCAGGCGGCGCTCGCGGGGAGTCCGGTGCCCGCCCGGGTGCTGCCCGCGGACCGCGAGGAGGGGCGCCGCTGCCTGCTGCAGCTGCAGGTCACCGCCCGTTCCGTGCTCGGCTCCCTGGTGCTGAACACCGGCGGATTGCTCCTGGACCACGGCTGGGTGCGCGTCTTCGGCGGCGGCCCGGCCGCGGCGGGCGGCCTGCCGAGCCTGGGGCAGGTCAACGGGTTCCCCGCCGCGTTCGACCCGGCCTGGCACCCGGCGACCGGTCTGGTGGTCGGCCACGACGCCGTGGGCGGCGTCTTCACGCTCAACGGCCACGACCCCGCGGCGGCGGGCCGTCCGGGCGTGCCGGGGCAGATGACCTACTTCGCCCCCGACACGCTGGAGTGGGAGGCCCTGGACATGGGCCACTCCGCCTGGGTGTCCTGGCTCCTCTCGGGCGGCCCGGAGGCGTTCTACGAGGGGCTGCGCTGGCCCGGCTGGCGTACCGAGGCCGGGGAGCTCGCCCCCTCGCAGGGCATCACCGTCTACCCGTTCCTGTGGTCCGAGGAGGCGCAGGCGGACCTCTCCGCCACGACCCGGCGGGCCGTGCCGATGCGCGAAGTCCTCGGGGTCGCGGCCGAGTTCGCGGGACGGCTGGGGCCGGGCGACCCGGGCTTCCTCGGCGCCGTGTAGGGCGGGCCGCGGCATCGGATGGCGTAGTACTTCTCGCGCCGCCCATGGGGGTTGAGAAGACTGACCAGCGTGTCCTCCACCGTGAACGCCGGAACCTCCCGCCACGAGCGGGTCCTTGTCGACGCGCTGCGGGCTGCGGCCTCACGCGGCGCGCTGACCGCCGAGGCCGTGGTCCTCGCCCAGGGGCTGCTGCAGAGCCCGTCCCCCTGGCCGGCCGGCATGCCCCGCCGGGGCAACGGCGGCGCCAGCTTCCGCAACGCCTGGCGCATCGCGCGCAGGTCGCCCGCCCTGGCGTACGTCGAGGGCTACGTGATCGAGGGCGACGGCGCCGTGACCCACCACGCCTGGTGCGTGGACGGCGACGGCCACGCCCTCGACCCGACCTGGCCCGACGGTCGCGCCCGCGCCTACGCGGGCATCGGCATGGCCCTGCCGTGGGTCGCGGCCGTCCAACTGCGCACCTGCACCCGGACCCGGTTCCCCGGCGTCCTGGACCCGGCGGTCCAGCACACCCGGGACGCGGACCGCGTCCTGACGTACGGCGTTCCGGTGGAGGCGCTGCTCCGGCTCGGTCGGGAGCTGCCGGCCGGATCGGTGTCCCGCCCGCCGGGGGCCCGGCTGCCCGACCTGGTCGCCTGAGCCGACGGTCGCCCGCCGGGGTGAACGGGCAGGGCGAACCGGCGGGGCCAACAGGCGAGGTGGACGGGCGGAGTGGACGGGGCCGGAACCTGAGCGGACGTACGGGCGGGCCGCCGGGCACCTCCGGGCCGTACCCCGGCGGGTCGCGGGTCGGACCCCGCTCCACCGCACGGCACCGACAACTCGCCTCCCCCGCAGTAGGCTTCCGCGGGAGTGCCGTCGACGGGGAGGGGTCGGAATCATGCTCGGCTGGTGGATCGGCGTGACGGAACTGGCCCCCGAGGAGATCGACCGGGCCGGCCGCGAGCAGCTCCGGGCGGCGCTCCTCGCGACGTGGGAAGTCGGCGTCAGCGGGATCGGCTGGGTCGAGGAACTGGTGGCCGCGGGCAAGGCCGAACAGCTGCTGCACGGCGGCTACCCGAACCGCTACACGGCCCGCGCGGAGCACGTCCTGCCGCTGTTCGCCGCCGGCGCGGTGCCGGGTGCCGGTTCCGGGCCGTTCTCCCGGGTGATCCGCGCGATGGAGTCGGATCCGGAGCGGATCGCCGCGTGTCCGGCCGACCGGCTGTTGACGATCCAGGCCTGGGACCTGTCCTGAGCTCGCCGGGGTAGGTGACGGCGGGCACGGGCGCCTCGGGTGTTCGGCGCTCCGGGCTCAGCGCTCCGGGCCTTCGGCGTGCCGGGGCTTCGGCGTGCCGGGCTCAGCGCCCGTGCCCCGAGCCGGAGTTCACGTCCAGACATCGGGATCGGCGAGACGGGACGGCGGCCTGGCCCCACCGGCGACCGGCGGTGCCCAGGGCCCGGCAGCGGTCGTCGCCGACGGCGGTGGCGGTGGCGCCCAGGCCGTCGGCTCGGGCAGGAATTCGAACGGGTGGCCGCCCCGGTCGATGACGACCGTGCCGCTGCGCCCGGCGCTCGTCCAGTCGAGTTCGAGGTGCCAGTCGACCTCGGACGACGAGCGAGGTGTGATCGCGAACAGCTCCGGGTCACCGTTGGTGACCGTGTAGGGGAAGTCGGGAACCCCCGGAGATGCCACGACGAGCAGCGGGGGTTCGGCGTCCAGGTCGACCTCGAAGCCCCGCTCCCCGAAGGACTCGCCGATCCCGGCGGTGAGGGCAGCCGGACGCGCCGGCCTGCGCGCGTCGATGACGGGCCGCAGCCCGCGCAGCACGACCGCCTGCGCCGTGAGCCCCTCGACCAGCACCTTCACCCCGACGCAGACGTTCCTCAACCCTCGGTCGTCGGCCTCGTAGGAGACGCAGTTGCTGCTGGTGCCGAACAGCTCGACGGAGACCACCGGCGCCACACCCGGGTGCCGAACGCCGTCGGACGCCACGTGGATGTCACCGATGATCATGTCCGCCTGGATCACCGGGCCGTTGACCTCACCGCTGATCCGGTTGACGGTTCGGAAGCCGCGCGAGTGCTCCGGGTCCTGCTCGGGCATGTCTGGTTCCTCCCCCGTCCGACGGCCGGACCGCTTCGGCCGGACCGCTCGGTCGGCAGCCTCGCACAGGGACGGCCCGACCGGAAGTGGCCCCGCCGGGAGGCCCGGAGTGGCCCACGGGGCCCGGTCGGCGGGGATCCCGGCCCCCGCCGACCGGCCTCGGCCCGGCTGTCCCGGCGGCCTCAGCCGGCGAGGCCCGCGAGGCGTTCCGCCACCTCCACCGGGCCCGGCATCGCCGCGATCTCGGCGCTGACCTCGCGGGCCGTCCCGGCCAGGGCCGCGTCGGTGAGCAGGCGGTCGAGAAGTTCCGGGCCGATCTCCTCGGCGCCCGCACTGAGACCGGCGCCGCGGTCGCGGACCGCCTCGGCGTTGATGAAGCGGTCGGAGCCGTCGGGCAGGGCGAGTTGCGGGACGCCCGCGTCGAGGGCGGCGAGCGCGGTGCCGCTGCCGCCGTGGTGGATCGCGGCGGCGCTGGTGCCCAGCAGGGCCCGCCAGGGCACCCAGCCGTAGGCGTGGACGTTGTCGGGCAGGGTGCCGAGCGTGGCGAGGTCGAGTTCGCCGGTGGCCAGGACGAAGTCGGCGTCGACCTCGGCGGCGGCCGCGATCACCCGCTCGATCCTGGTCAGGCCGTCGGTCTTGGGCGGTACGGTGCCGAGCGTGACCGCCACCCGCGGGCGGTGGGCGGTTGCGGCCAGGGGCTCGGGGAGGGCGCCTTCGCCGTTGTAGGCGACGGGCCGCAGCGTGCAGCCGTACCGTTCGGCCCCGGCCATGCTCGGCGGGGCGAGGTCGACGGTGGTGGCCGGTTCGGGCAGCGGGTCGATCCCGTGTCGGGCGAAGGTGTCGGCCATCTCCGTGAGCATCAGCGCGCGCAGCCCGGGGGTGCGGACGAACCCGAGGTCGTGCTGGACGGCGGGCACGCCCAGGGCGGTCGCCGCGAGGAGGGCGACCGGGAACAGGTACTCGTGGACCACCAGGTCGGGCCGCCACCGCGCGGCGAGGTCGACGGTCGCGTCGGCCACCCTGCTGTTGACGTGGGCGGCCAGCGGGACGAAGGCCTCGCGGTCGGCCGCGTTGGTCTCGACGACCCGCCGCATCAGGTCGGGCCGCTCGGTGCGGCCGGCCTCCCGGATCTCCCGGCGCCAGTCGACGCCGGGGGCGAGCGGCAGGTAGGGCAGCCCGGACTCGGCGACCGGCTCGCC
Organism: Kitasatospora sp. NPDC059577; assembly: GCF_042735475.1. NCBI lineage: Bacteria > Bacillati > Actinomycetota > Actinomycetes > Kitasatosporales > Streptomycetaceae > Kitasatospora > Kitasatospora sp. NPDC059577. The sequence goes on from NZ_JBHWBZ010000005.1 coordinate 106,162, forward strand.
GCCGTCCATCGAGGCCACCGCGACCTCGTGGCCGAGTTCGCGCATCGCCCGGGCCAGCGGGACCAGCGGGAAGAGATGGCCGACGCCGGGCGCGCCGGCGAACAGTACACGCATCGGATTCCTCAGCAGGGGACGGACGGGATCAGCGGTCGGCGGCCGGGTCGGCGGCCTCGGCGGCGGCGCGGTGCAGGGCCGCTTCCAGGCCGTTCAGCACCGCGTTGCAGTCGCGCTGCAGGGTCTCGGCGTCGACGGCGCTGAGCAGGTAGACCCCGAGCCAGTTGCGCGAACCCGCGGAGGGGTCGAAGGCGGGCACCGGCTGCCCGGCCGGCATGGCGAAGCCGGGGACGGCCTCGATGGTGCTGCCCGGGGACAGCAGGCTCGACCAGTCCACGGCCCGGGGGTTCCACACCGGCCGGGTGCGCCAGGGCAGGCCGAACGCGTCGGCCGGGACGACGGCGACCGAGGCGGCGGCCCGGACCCCCTCGGTGAGCATGGCCTCGGGGTAGTCGACCGGCTCGCCGAGCAGCTGGCGGACGAGCATCCCGATCGGGTCGAGTCCGAACACCTCGTGGACCTGCCGGGTCGTCAGCAGGCCGCCGAAGCGGGCCGCGGTCTCGATGACCACCAGCTCGCCGTCCTTCATCAGCTTGAGCTCGGTGTGGGTGCCGCAGTTCTCCAGGCCGAGCGCGTCGACGGCCTGCCGCGAGACCTCCTCGATCCGGCGCTGCAGCGGCACCGCCATGACGGAGGGCGAGGTACTGGCCACCTCGACGAAGGACGGCACGGTCGGCAGTTTGGCGGTGATGGCCAGCGGACGGTACACGCCGTCCGCGACGATCCCCTCCACGCTCACGTAGTCGCCGTAGCCGGGCTCCTCGTACCAGCCCTCGGTGGATCCCTGGGCGATCTCCTCGACCAGTCGGTCCCGGTCGGTGTCCGGGGCGTAGAGCTCGTTCATGCCGACCCGGCTGCCGGCCTGCAGTCCGCGCTCGATCTCGCCCCACGCCGGGGCGGCGTCCGCGGCGGAGTCGAGCACGATCTGGGCGACCGAACCGGCGCCCCAGGCGGGCTTGAGCAGCAGCGGGGGCGTGAACTCGGCCAGCGCGGCGTCCAGGTCCGCGAGGCTGTCGACCCGGCGGAACCCGGGGATCGGCACCCCTGCGGCGGCCCAGGCCTCCCGCATCAGCCGCTTGTCACGGGCCCGGACGATCCCCTCGCCCGGTCCGGCCAGGCCGAGCCGGCTCGCGGCGTGCGCGACGGCCAGCACCGCGAACTCCGAGAGCGTCAGCACCGCGTCGGCGCCGATGGACTCGGCGTGCTCCACGATCAGGTCGACCAGGGCGTCGCCGCGCGGCGCCTCCGGGACCAGCTCGATGCCGGTGCAGCGGGGCCGCCACACCTCCTCGGCGGTGGTGGGCAAAGGCGCCAGCGCGAGGACGTGCAGTTCCCCGCAGTCGGCGATCCGGGGGAAGGCGTACTCGAGCGGGGCTCCGCCCTTGACGTAGACGTACAGGATCCGTTTCACGGTGCTTTCTCCTGAAGGAAGTTCACTCGGCCCGGGGCACGGTCGGCCCCGGGCCCGGTCGGCCGGTGCGGCCGCGGGTGATGCGGTTGCGGGCGGTGCGCTCGCGGGCGGCGGCGGGCGCACGGCCGGGCGGGGGCCACCGCCCGGCCGTGGGTCGGCCGGCCGTGGCGGCGCGCCCGGCCCGGGGTCAGCCGGCGGTGCGGAAAGGCCGCAGCTGCAGCAGGTTGACCCGGTCGCCCTCGATCGCCCACTCGATGTCGATCGGGGCGGAGTGGCTCTCGTCTGGCGAGAAGTGCGACTGCAGCAGCCGGCTGATCAGGGCGAGCCGGCCCACGACCTCCTTGGTCGCGGTGTCCAGGTCGGCGGCGGCGGTGCCCAGCGAGACGGTGCGGCTGCCGCCCTCCATGGTGTTGCAGAGGTACTGGAGCGGGGCTCCCTCGCCGGTGACCACCTCGGTCACCGAGCGCGGCGAGATGTTGAGGTAGACGCTGCGGAAGTCCTGCGGGCTCAGCGGGTTGCAGGTGACCAGGACGCCGCCGACGGTGGCGCCGACCTGTTCCTGGACGACCACGCCCATGCGGCAGTGGTCCAGCGGGATGCCGGCCTGGTGCCGCAGCCGTACGGCGCGCGGCGACAGCAGCGAGGCCCACACCTCCCGGACCGCGTCGGCGACCGCGTCCGTGCCGCTGACGTGCGCCACCGACTCGTAGAGTCCGGCGGCCGAGAAGCCGGCCAGGTCCTCGGCGTTGGAGGAGCTCCGGACGACCAGGACGGGCGCGCCGTACAGGTGCCGGTCGAGTGCCCGGTCGATCTCGGTGCGGACCGGGTCGGGCAGCGGGGTGGTGCGGATCAGCCGCTGCGCGTCGAGGCAGAGTCCGTCGACGCCCGCCGTCCCGTCCCGGGGCGCGGGATCGTCCCCGAGCGCGGAGCCGCCCCCGAGCACGGAGTCGTCCCCGGGCGCGGAGTCGTCCCGGAGCGCGGAGTCGAGCCGGTCGAGGGCCTCGCGCAGTTCCGGCGAGGAGTCCAGGAAGCGTTGCTGGAGGGAGAACGGCAGCACGATCCCGCGCGGCACGTGGGCGTACTCCTTCACCAGGCGCTGCGCGGCGCAGTCCAGCTCGGCGGCGTCCGCGTCCTCCGGGAGGCCGAGTTGCCGGGCGAGGTAGCGCAGCAGGTTGTCGCGGGGCGGCCGCGGGACGCGGTAGAACCCGAGCCAGCGCGGGGAGCCGTGCTGCAGCAGGTGGGTGAGTTCGCCGAGGTTGGCGGCCTTGGTGCCGAAGCGGACGTGGTCGCCGGCCCGCAGTTCGGTGAGCGGGGTGACGGGGGTGGGCGTGAGGTCGGGCAGGTCCACGGTGACCCGTTCCCCCGGTGCCGGTTCCGGCCGGTCGCCGGCCGCACGCGGCGGCGCGGCGTCGAGGTGGAGGTCGGTGGCGTCGGTGTCGACCCGGTAGTGGACCCACCCGCCGGCCAGTCCGGCCCGCTCGATCCGGTCGAGGGCGCCGATGCCGACGGCGTTGGGGATCCGCCACCCGGCGGCCATCACGTTGATGTGGGAGAGCGGGGTGGTGTGTTCGGTGTGGATGATGCCGGACACCCGGGGGACGTCCTCGGGCACCCGGGGCATCACCACGATGTCGTGCCACGCCAGCGGCTCGGGGTCGGCCCGGTACTCCGCCTCGGAGCGGAACACCCGCAGCCGCCCGTGGGCCTGCCCGGGGTTCAGCGGCACGAACGCGGCCGTGGAGTAGAGCTCGTGGGACAGGACACGCGGTATCTCGCTCTCCGGGATCGCGGCGACGTAGCCCTCCTGCCGGTGGTTGGCCGGCTTGAGGACCAGCGGCAGCGACGGGTCGATGTGCTCGCGGACCCGGTGGTAGAAGGAGCGCAGCAGGTCCGCGGACATGGTGTCGACGTCGACGGTCTCCAGCGAGAGGAAGGCGTCGGCCGCCCGGCCGTCGTCCGTTTCCGCGGCCGAACCGCCCCGGGTGTGCAGGGCGAGGGTGCCGAGTTGGAAACGGCGGTCGGGATTCCGGTAGACATCGTCATTGAACGAATCAAGCCGACCGGCGAGTTCGTCGATCGTCATGCCGAGGATCTCGCACGCGATGTAGCGGACGTGGAGTGTGCCGTCCGCGCCGTCGATGAAGTGCAGCACCGACTCGGCGCGGTCGAGCACGATTTTCACATAGGGGTAGCCGCCGACGTTGCCGGCGAGCTCGGAGAACTCCTGGAGGGTGAGACTTCCGCCGGTCAGGCGGGGCCGCGTGGTCGCTTCGTTGCGATCCGAACGGGTCATGCGCACAGTTCAGCCATTCGTCATCGTGTACACGATCGGTGTGCACCAGGTCAGAAGGTGGTACGGCTACACACACACTGCCATCAAATCCGAACTTCTGACGAATAGTCAGGTGACATCAAGCCACTGCGCAGCATTTCGGCCATGAAATCGGCCACTGTCGAAAAGCGCGACGGGTATTCCCGCTGTGGCCGAGGTCACAAGATAAAGACACCCGAGCGATCGCGGGGTGCGAAATGCCCCCGAAATGTTGATTCCTGCACGACCCCTGGCATGGAAGTCCGCCCCGCCTGAAACTGTGTCATGTCCAGTATCAGAAGAAATCATGCACGGGTCATGCCGTGACCTTCGCGATGAACGCGGCGAGATTGGCGACGGATCGCCGGACCTTCTCCTCCCGCGTGAGCGACTCGTGTACGACCACGCCCGCGCCGGCATCCTTCAGCCCCCGGACGTACAGCGGGCAGGCGAGGTCGCTGCAGATGTAGGCCCCCACGGAGTTGCCCTGCTGCCCGGCCCTGCCCGCCTTCGCGGCGACCATCAGCGAGACCCCGCCGGTGTGGGTGGTCACGCAGATCGAGCACATGCTGCGCCGCGCCTGCCAGGAGGCCGCGGCGGGGCTGCGCAGCGCGACGGCCACCGGACGGCCGTCCAACTCGGTGGCGAGGTAGGCCCGGTCGGGGGCCTGCGGGTCCCGCCAGCCGAGGAAGTCGAGATCCTCCCAGGGGCGTTCGGCCAGGTCGCGGGGGACGTGCAGGCGCTTGGCCTCGCCCTTGGTGCAGTTCAGGAACGCGGCTCGGATCTCGGCTTCGGTCAGCGGCTTCATATGCGTCAGGCTAGTTTGCCTAAATGGTTTAGGCAAACGCATAATCACCGTCGGAGAGGCGTGGCGACGCCACGCAAGGACGCGCAAGGAGGGCCTTCACGCCTCAAGGGGGCGCGGCAACACCCCGACCGGCGGCCCGGGGCCGGAGCGGAGGCGTCCACGGTCGGAGCGGACCGTCGTCGACGCGAACGCACGCAGACGCACGGACGCGGACCCGGACTCACGGGACGCGCGCGCAGGGGCGCGGGCGCGCACGCAGGGGCACCGTCGCGGCAGGGGCGGCGAGGACACGCATTACCGCTTGACAGAGTGCGTAATACTGTAACGCGCGCGCTCCGGGACGGCGGCGGAGCGGACGACGCGGCCTCCCCTTTCCTGCAGCTCGGAGCACCACATGCACGCCTTCCTCGACCATCCGGGGCCGCTGGCCTTCGCGCACCGGGGCGGCGACCTCGGGCATCCCGAGAACTCGCTGGCGGCGTTCGAGGCCGCCGTCGCGCTCGGGTACCGCTACCTGGAGACGGACGTGCACGCCACCCGCGACGGCGTGCTGGTGGCGTTCCACGACTCCCGTCTCGACCGGGTCACCGACCGCGCCGGAACGGTGGCGGAGCTGCCCTGGGAGACCGTCAGGCAGGCCCGGATCGGCGGCACCGAACCGGTGCCGCTGCTGGAGGACCTGCTCGACGCGTTCCCCGGGACCCGCTTCAACATCGACGTCAAGGCGGCACCGGCCGTCGCCCCGCTGGTCGAGGCGGTCCGCCGGACCGGCGCCTGGGACCGGGTCTGCGTCGGCGGCTTCTCCGACAGCCGGCTGGCCGCCGTCCGCGCCGCCGCCGGCCCCCGGCTCGCCACCTCGCTCGGCCCGCGCGAGGTGGCCCGGCTGCGGCTGCGCTCGCTGGCCGGGCCGCTGCTGCCCGGGCGCGGGGCGCCGTACGCCGGGATCTGCGCGCAGGTGCCGGAGCGGCACCGGGGCGTACGGGTCGTCGACCGGGCCTTCGTCCGGGCCGCCCACCGCCTCGGCCTGCAGGTCCACGTCTGGACTGTGGACGATCCCACACGGATCAGGGCTCTCCTCGACCTCGGTGTGGATGGCATCATGGCCGATCGCATCGACGTCCTCCGGGACGTCCTCGGCGAGCGCGGCTGCTGGACGGACGGCAGTACCGGCTCCAGCACGGTGATGGGGAACCCATGAGCACCACGAATTCGGCGACGCACCTGCCGGACGATCCACCGGCCGGCCCGGCAGCCGACCCGGCGACCACCCCGGCGGACGACGCCGACGGCCGGGCCCTGCGCCGGATGCAGTTCGGTTGGTACATCAACGACTGGGCGAACGCCGCCTTCTCCGCCACCGTCCTGACGGTGTTCCTCGGGCCGTACCTGACCTCGGTGGCCAAGAACGCCGCCGACGCCTCCGGGGACGTGCACCCGCTCGGGCTGTCGATCCGCGCAGGATCGTTCTTCCCGTACACGGTCTCCTTCTCCGTGCTGGTCTCGGTCGCGGTGATGCTGCTGACCGGCACCGTCGCCGACCGCACCGGGCGGCACAAGGAACTGATGTGCGGTTTCGCGTACGTCGGGGCGCTCGCCACGGTGGGGATGTTCTTCCTCGACGGCGACCGCTACCTCCTCGGCGGCGCACTGCTGGTGGTCGCCAACATCGCGTACGCGGTGTCGGTCGCGCTGTCCTACGCCTACCTCCCCGGCCTGGCCGCGCCCGACGAGCGGGACGCCGTCTCCTCCAAGGGCTGGGCCTACGGCTACGCGGGCGGCGGACTGCTGCTGATCGCCAACCTGGCGCTGTTCGAGGGCCACGACGCGCTCGGCGTCTCCTCCGGCACCGCCGTGCGGATCTGCCTGGCCTCGGCCGGGCTGTGGTGGGCCCTGTTCACGATCGTCCCCATGCTGCGGCTGCCCTCCCGGGCCGGCCTCACGCCCGAGCGGGCCGCGGCCAAGGCCGACCAGCCCGCCGCCGGGAGCCTGCGCGAACTCGGCCGCACCCTGAAGGGCATGCGCAAGCACCCGCTCACGCTGCTCTACCTCGCCGCCTTCCTCTGCTACAACGACGGCATCCAGACCGTCGTCTCCCAGGCCTCGCTCTACGGCAGCGAGGAACTCGGCATGGAGCAGACCTCCCTGGTCACCGCCGTCCTCCTGGTCCAGGTGGTGGCGATCGGCGGCGCCCTGCTGCTCGGCCGGATCGCCCAGCGGCACGGCGCCAAGCGGACCATCCTGGGCTCGCTGGTCGGCTGGGTGATCACCCTCGCCCTCGGCTACTTCATGCCCGCCCACCAGCCCGCCTGGTTCTACGCGCTGGCCTGCATGATCGGCCTGGTCCTCGGCGGCAGCCAGGCGCTCTCGCGCTCGCTGTTCTCCCACCTCATCCCGGCCGGCCGGGAGGCCGAGTACTTCAGCCTCTACAAGGTCAGCGACCGCGGCACCAGCTGGATGGGCCCGCTGGTGTTCGGCCTCGCGTACCAGATCACCGGCAGCTACCGCTCGGCGATCATCTCGCTGCTGGTGTTCTTCGTGATCGGCTTCGCGGTGCTCGTGAAGGTCCCGCTCCGCCGCGCCATCGAGGCGGTCGGCAACCCGGTGCCTGAACGGCTCTGACGGGCGGTCGCCGGGATTCCCCGGCCATCCGGTTCTCCGGTCATCCGGTCCTTCGGCCATCCGGAGGGCCGGATTTCCTTTTCCCGGTCAGGAGCGCGGCCGGGCCCGGTTCCACCCGGGCGGCACCGGGGTCGTCGCGGCCGCCGCCCCTGCCGGCGACCGGCGGGCCGGGCGCGGCACCCGTTGCGGCCGCCGGCGGGGTGGGTAGGGCACCGGCTGGAAACGACCCTACGGAAGGCGGCACACCGTGATCGACTACGACCTCCTGGCCCGACGGGCGCTCGCCCTGGGATTCGATCGACTGACCGTCGGCGTGGTCGTCCTCGACGCCTCCGGACGGGTGCTGGTGCTGCGCCGCCGCGCCGACGACGCGCTCCCCGGGTTCTGGGACTACCCGGCCGGCGGCCTGGAACCCGGCGAGGCCGTACGGGCCGGCGCGCTGCGCGAGCTGGTCGAGGAAACCGGCATCACGGCCGGCCCCGAGGACCTGGAGTACCTGCGGACGCTGGACTTCACCGACGCCGGGGGCCGCAGGTTCCGCCAGTTCGTCTTCACCACCACCGTGCCCGACGGCACCCCGGTGACCCTCACCGAGCACGACCGCTTCGCCTGGGCCGACCTCGCCGACCCGCCGCCGACCAGCGACGGCTACCGCGACGTCCTCGCCTTCGTGCACCGACACCGGGCACAGCCCGGCTGGCGGCCGATCAGCCGGTACGTGCGCGACATCGCCCTGTCCAACCTGTACGGGTCGTTCTACGTCACCGACTCCGCCGGGCGGGCACTGTGCCTGCGCAACGCCCTCGACCCGGACCGCTGGCAGTTCCCCGGCGGCGACACCGACCCCGGCGAATCCCCGTGGGACACCGCGCTGCGCGAGGCCCGGGAGGAACTCGGCCTCGACCTCGCGGCCGAGAACCCCGAGGTCGTCGCCCGCCAACAGCTGCTCGCCGTGGTGCACTTCTCCCCCGGCGCCTACTGGCCGCTGCACCAGACCGGCCACGTCTTCTGGGGCGGACGGCTCGACGACGAGCAGCTGCGCCGGATCCGGCTCTCCCACGAGCACACCGAATGGGCCACCCGGAGCCTGCACGACTGGCACTCCGTCATGCGGCCGGCCGACTACCGCCGGCTGCTGCTGGTCGACCGCGCCCGCCGCTCCGACCTCACCCTCTACGGCGAGCGCCCGGCGACCGGCGCCGTCGACCGGCACGGCGTCGCACGGGACTTCGAGGGCGTCGTCGTGTTCGTGACCGGCCCGGACGGCGGACGCCTCCTGCTGAACCTGCGCGACGACGGGCCGGGCACCGCCCACCCCGGCCTGTGGACCCCGATCGGCGGTCGGCGCGAGGGCCGGGAGACCGCGTACGAGACCGGCGCGCGGGAGGTGCTGGAGCAGGCCGGCGTCCGGGTCGACGGGCTGCGTGCCCTCCCCGGCCCCCGGCACCCCGACCTCCACGAGTCCACCGTCGTGCTCCACGGGACGTACGCCGGGCCGGAGTCCGGCCTGGTCCTCGGCGGGGGCCGGGCCGTCCGCCCGGTCCCCCTCGACGAGCTGCGCGGGCTGCGGACCCCGGCGTACCTGGCGCACTACCTCCCGCAACTCGCCCGGCCCGCCCGGCCCGCCGGCCGGTAGCGGTGGCCCTGGCCGGAGAGGGTCCGGGGCGGGCCGCCCCCCGAAGAGGCCCGCCCCGGACCTCCGTCAGCAGCCGATGTAGCGCATGGTGACGCCGGTGAAGTGCGTCCCCGACGGGGCGTAGAGCGTGATGGCGCGGGACTTCCCCTTGCCGCCCGCCCAATCGCTGTCCACGTAGCCCCCGTTGGAGAGGTTGCCGCGCACGAACGGACAGCGGCCGTCCGCCTTGGTGTCGTGCACCGTCCCGACGACCTTGGTGTTGTCGTTGCACCACTTCCCGTTCGCGTAGCCCTCGGCGGAGCCGATGCTCCAGTTCTGGGTGCAGGAGTCGGCGGCCGGGGCGGCGTGGGCGCCCGCGACCGGGAACAGCAGGGAGGCGAGGGTCAGGGCGGCGACGGCGGTTCCGGGCGCGACGAGGCGGCGCATGGACATGGCGGTACCTCCAGGCAGGGAGTGCGGTGGACGACCCGGCCGGGAGCGACATCCGGACACGCGGTACGACCGACGCGCCGCCCGCCCCCGACGGTCCACCGAGCCTGACGTACCCGAACGACCACCGTCAACGGCGCCGCCCGGCGCACGGGCCGCGCACCCCGCCCCGACCGCCCCGGAACGCCCCTCACACCCCACCGGCTCGCCCCGCACCGACGCAACCGCACCCGGCGGTCGGCCTGTTGTACGACAGCGGGCCGTGAGTTCGACACCCACGCCCGGACAGGGCTCAGCCGGCGGGGACCGACGGGTCGTCCGGAGTGTCGGCGGTGGGTTCGGTGCCGGTCCAGCGCGAGATCCTGCAGCACTGACGCACCGACGGACCCTGACTCCCGGCCCCGGACGCCCGCACCCCCGCAGGGCGGCCGGGGCCGGGTCATGCGCCGCCGGGCCCCGGCGTCGAGTCCGCCGCCCGCTGGGCCCGGTGGGCGGCGACGCGGACGCGGGTGGCGCAGCGGGGGCTGCAGTAGCGCTGCGGGGTGCGGCGACCGGTGTCGATGAAGTGACGCCCGCAGCCGGGGGCGGCGCACCGTCCCCAGGCGCAGGTGCCGCGCTCGCTGAGCCAGAGGCCGAGGGCGAGGGCGGCGGTGGAGAGCAGCCAGTGGGTGAGGCCGGCGTCGGCGGGGGCCCGGGTGTGCATCGACCAGGGGCGGCCGGGCAGGCGGACGAGGCGGGGGCGGGCCGGGTGGCGGTCGAGCAGGTCGTTGATCGCCTCGGCGGCCCGGTCGGGGTCGTCGGTGTCGAGGACGGCGATCACCTCGGCGGTGGCCTCGCGCAGTTCGCGGGCGTCGGCGTCGGTGAGCCGGAAGGGCGGGCCGCCGTGGCGTTCCAGGAGTGCCCGGAGGTCGGCGGCGCTCGTGTCGGGGTCCTCGCGGACGGTGTTGGCGAGGTCGGTGAGGAAGTGGAGGCCGCGGGGGTTGCCGTCCTCGGGGTCCTGGGGCTCGGGCCGGGTCTGCGCCATGGGGTCGCCTTCGTCTCGGGTGGTCGCCTCTCCACCATGGTAACGTCAAATTGAATCAATGAGCGTTACGGAGGGGTGGCATGCGAAACCCGGCGGTGTTCCCGGAGAAAACGTCCGTCCTCGTCGTCGGCGGGGGCCCGGTCGGGCTGACCCTGTCGGTCCTGCTGTCCGGGTACGGCGTGCCACACCTGCTGGCCGAGGCCCACCCGGGCACCTCGCGCCACCCCAAGGCCCGTGGGGTGTCGGCGCGTTCGATGGAGCTGTTCCGGCGGTGCGGTCTGGAGGAGGAGGTCCGGCGGGCCGGGCTCCCGGCGGAGCAGGTGTCCTTCTACCGCGGCCGCGACCTGGTCGACCCGGACTTCGTCCGCACCGGCGTCACGGCGGCGGACGGGAGCCCCGCACGCACCCCCTCCCCCGGGCTGATCTGCTCCCAGGACGCGCTGGAGCCCGTCCTGCTCCGACGCGCCCGCGAACTCTCCCCGGACGCCGTACGGTTCGACACCCGGCTGGTGTCCTTCACCGAGCAGGACGACGGCGTGCACGCGATCCTGGAGGACCGCGCCACCGGCGACCGGCACACCGTGCGCGCGGACTGGCTGGTCGGCTGCGACGGCGCGGCGAGCACCGTCCGTGAGACAGCCGGGATCCCGATGGAGGGGCCGACCGGCCTCGGCCACTACCTCAGCGTCCGCTTCGAAGCCCCGCTCGGCGAGGTCGTCGCGGACCGCGCCAGCGCCTCGTACTTCCTCACCGCGCCGGGCCGCGGCGGCTTCCTCGCCGTCGACAACGACCGGCACTGGATCTACCAACACCCCTACGACCCCGAGGACGAGGACGCCACGGCGCTCCCGACCGACCACCGCCGCCTGGCCGCACTCGTCCGGGACGCCGCCGGACTGCCGGACCTGCCGGTCGCCGTCCGCGACACCATGACCTGGCGCATGGACGCCCGGCTCGCCGCGGCCTACCGCCACTCCCGGGTCCTGCTCGCGGGCGACGCCGCCCACGTGGTGCCCCCGACCGGTGGGCACGGCATGAACACCGGCCTCGGCGACGCGGACAACCTGGCCTGGAAGCTCGCGGCGGTCGTCGCCGGAACGGCGGGCGAGGCGCTGCTGGACACGTACGAGGCCGAGCGCCGCCCGGTGGCCCAGCAGGTCATCGACATCTCGCTCGCCAACTCCCGTGCACGGACGAGCTACCGGATCGACGACGAGCTGCTGCTGACGGCCGCCTACCGCTCCACCGCGGTCCTGTCCGACCCACAGGACCCCGCCCTGCCGCCACTGGACCCGGACCGCGCACGGCCCGACGGCGAAGACCCCAACGGCACGCACCTCGACGGCGTGCCCGGCACCCGGCTCCCCCACCTGCGGCTGACCGACCCGCCCGGGCCCGCGTCCACCCTGGACCTGGTCGGGCCCGCGTCCACCCTGGACCTGGTCGGGCCCGCGTCCACCCTGGACCCGGTCGGGCCCGGGTTCACCCTGGACCCGCTCGGGCCCGGGTTCACCCTGCTGGCACCCGCCGGGGAGGCCGCCTGGCAGCGGCAGGCGGACGCCGCCGCCGCGGCCGGTCTGCCCGTCGCGGTCCGTCCACTGCCGACGGCGTTCGTCTCGCGGTGCGCAGCGCTCCTCGTCCGCCCCGACGGCCACATCGCCTGGCGGGCCCCGCACCCGCCCGCCGACGACGCGCTCCTGCTCACCGTCCTGCGAGGAATCCTGTCCGCGGGGGAAGGCCACTCGTGAGACCGGGCCCTGACGCCGGGGCGGCCCGGCGTCCGGGCCGCCCCGGCGTCAGGTCACCAGCCCGCGCCGGAACGCCTCGCCGACGGCGCCCGCCCGGTCGCGCACGCCGAGCTTGTCGTAGATGCGCAGCAGGTGCGTCTTGACGCTGGCCTCGCTGACGAACAGGTCGTTCGCCACCTCCTTGTTGGAGGCCCCGTGCGCGACCAGGCGCAGCACGTCGAGCTCGCGCGCGCTGAGCACGCCGCTGCCCGGTCGCCGCACCCGGTCCATCAGGCGCTTGGTGATGGCCGGGGACAGCACCGCCTCGCCGCGCGCGGCCACCCGGGCGGCGCGCAGGAGTTCCTCGGTGGGCGCGTCCTTGAGCAGGTAGCTGGTGGCGCCGGCCTCGATGGCGGGCAGCACGTCGTTGTCGGTGTCGAAGGTGGTGAGCACCAGGACGCGGACGTCCGGTGCCGTCCGGCCGAGCCGCCGGATGGCGGTGACGCCGTCCATCACGGGCATCCGCAGGTCCATCAGGACCAGGTCGGGCCTCAGCTCCGGGACGAGGTCGAGGGCTTCCGCGCCGTTGCCGGCCTCGCCGACCACCTCGAACTCGGGGCTCCCGGTGAACGCGCCGCGCAGGCCGTCCCGCACGATCGGATGGTCGTCGACGATCAACAGCCGTATCGGTGGGGGCTGTTCGTTCATTCGCCCGCTCCCCGCCGGATCGCGGGCACGCTCGCGTTGACGGCGGTGCCCGCGCCCGGTGCGCTCTCCACGGTCAGCGTCCCCAGCACCCGCTCCAGCCGCTGCCGCAGGCCGGGGAGACCGTAGCCGGAGCCGAAGCCGGAGTCGCCGGGTGGCGGGTCCGCCTGGCCGGTCACGGCGAGCACGTCGAATCCGACCCCGTCGTCGCGGACGTCCAGCATGACGGTGTCCTCCAGGTAGGAAATGGTCAGCCCGACCCTACTGGCCGCGGCGTGCTTGGCGACGTTGGTGAGCGCCTCCTGCGCCACCCGGAAGAGCGCCACCTCGATCTCGGTCAGCAAGGGCACCGGGTCCCCGGTGACCTCGACCGACGCGGGGACGCCGTGCAGGGCCGACCAGCGCCGGGCGAGGTCGTGGACGGCGCCGGGCAGATGGGCCTCGTCCAGTTCCACCGGCCGCAGCGCCGCCACCGACCGGCGGGCCGCCGCGAGGCCCTCCCGGGCCAGTGTCCGGGCCTGCTCCAGGTGCCAGTCCCGCCGGTCGGGCCGCTCCCGGGCCCGGTCGGCGGCCTGGAGCTGGGTGACGATGCCCGCCAGACCCTGGGCGATGGTGTCGTGGATCTCCCGGGCCATCCGCTGCCGCTCGTCCTGGACACCGGCCTCCCGGGCCTGGGTGAGCAGTTGGGCGTGCAGGCCGTTGTTCTCCGCGATGACGCTCTTCAGCCGGGCGACCAGCCGACGACGCTCCTCGCTGCGCTCGTTGAAACGGTACGAGAGGTTGCCGAACACGCCGATCAGCAGCGTCTGCAGGCACACCGAGGCGGCGGCGACCGCGATCCGCTTCGAGGTGTCGGGGATCCCGCCGGGAATCAGGTTGACCATCAACGAGGTGGCACCGACGCTGACGAAGGCCCACTGCGGCGGCAGCAGGTCGTACGCCTGGACGAAGCCGATCACGGCGAACACGAAGAAGATCGGGTGCTGCGTCATCAGCACCGCGGCCAGGACCTGCTGGACCGCCACGTACGTCAGCATCGGCCCGGTGCGGGCGCTCCACTCCCGCGGGCGCAGGGTGTACATGGCCAGCGTCCACACCGTGGTCACCGCCACCAGGGGGACGACCGTCAGCCGCGCGTTCGCCGCGCCCTCCTCGGGCTGCAGGAAGCTCAGCACGGTGGCCACGGCCAGCAGTACCAAGGGCAGCGGGGCGAGGTAGCGGCGGACCCCGGCCAGGTCGATCGGTTCGTCGCTCGTCGCGGTCGTCGCGGTCGTCGCGGTCGTCGCGGTCGTCGCGGTCGTCATGATCCTCCCCCAGCCCCTCGTGCCCTGCGACCCTACGTGACCCTGCCGGCCCACCGGCCCCACCGGCTGACCGGCCCTCACCTACTCCCAGCGGAAGAGCCGGGCCGCCGCGACCCCGAGCACCACCGCGTACGCGGCCAGGACCAGCAGGGCCGCCGGGGCCGGCCAGTCGCCCCTCGCCGCATCGCCGAACGCCACCACCGAGGCGCCCAGCGGCGTGTAGTCCCCGATCCGGTTGACCGCCTCCGGCATCTGCTCGCGCGGCACGTAGAGCCCGGCGAAGAACATCAGCGGGAAGAAGAGCATGCTGCCCGCGCCGGTGGCGGCCCTCCCCGTGCGGATCACCGCGGCCAGGAACAGCCCGATGGCGAGGACCGCCGGCCCGGAGAACACGAAGGCCAGCAGGAACCCCCCCGGATTGGCGGGCAGTCGGACGTCCCAGAGCAGCGCCGCGGTGCCGAGCACCGCGGCGGTGGCGGTGGCCACGACCGTCGCCTGGACCACGAGTTGGGCGACCAGGACGCGCGCCGGGCCCACCGGCGTGGTCGACAGCCGCCGCAGCACGCCCTTCTCCCGGTAGCCCACCAGGTACGTCGGGGTGATGAACAGTCCGGTCAGCGCGAAGGACAGCACCACCAGGACGGGCGTGAAGTAGTCGATGCCGCGCCGCCCTAGTTCCGCACCGACCTCGTGGGAGGACGGGACGCTGCCGATGATCACCACCAGGGCGACCGGGAAGAGCAGCGTCCAGAAGTACGCGGCCGGATCGCGCAGGAAGAGCTTGAACTCCACGAGGGTGAGCCGCTTCATCGCCCGCACCGGGCCTCCTTCGGTCGTTTCGAGGTGCTCATGGAGTCACCCGGCTACCGGGCCGGGGGGCGGAGCGGCGTCCGGCCGGAGCGGCGTCCGGTCAGGGCGAGGAAGGCGTCCTCCAGCCCAGCCGGTTCGGCCCGCAGGTCCGCCGCCACGATCCCGCGCCGCGCCAGGGCCGAGGCCACCGCGTACACCAGGTTGCCGGTGCCGGTGACCACCACCTGCGCGCCGTGCCGCTGCACCGAGGTCACCTCCGGCAGTGCGGCGAGGAGTCCGTCGTCGAGCGTGCTGGTGGGCCGGAAGCGCACCCGCTGCTCGGCGTTCACGGCGGCGACCAGGCCGGCCGGGGTGTCCAGCGCCACGATCCGGCCGCGGTCGACGACGGCGAGCCGGTCGCAGAGCCGCTCCGCCTCCTCCAGGAAGTGCGTGACCAGAATGACGGTGATGCCCCGGTCACGGACCCGCTCGACCAGCTCCCAGGTGTCCCGCCGGGCCGACGGGTCCAGCCCCGTGGTCAGCTCGTCCAGCACCGCGACCTTCGGGTCGCCGACCAGCGCCAGCCCGATCGACAACCGCTGCCGCTGCCCGCCGGACAGCCGGCCGAACGGGCTGTCCGCCTCCTCCGTCAGGTCCAGCAGGTCGAGCAGCTCACGCCAGTCGGCGGGCTCCTCGTAGAAGGAGGCGTACAGCTCCATCGCCTCGGCGACCCGCAGCTTCTCCGGCAGCTCACTGCTCTGCAACTGCACGCCCAGGACCCGGCGCAGCCCGGCCGCGTCCCGCCACGGGTCCAGCCCGAGCACCGAAACGCTGCCGCCGTCCGGCACCCGCAGACCGGCGACGCACTCCACCGTCGTGGTCTTCCCGGCGCCGTTCGGGCCGAGGACACCGAAGATCTCGCCCTCCCCGACCTCGAAGGAGATGCCGTCCACGACGGTCTTCCGGCCGTACCGCACCCGCAGCTCCGACACCACGACCGCCGGCCCGCCACCGGGCGCCCCCGGCCTCACCGGTTCCGCCCGGCGTCCGCCCGGTGCCGGTTCCACCCGGTGTCCGGCCCCCGCCGGTTCGGTGTCACCCTGGTCCGTCCGGTCCGTCCGGTCCGTCCGGTCCATCTGGTCCGCCTGGTCCGCCTGGCTCGCACGGCCCTCGCCTCCCCGCGTCCTCCGCTTTCCGCCCAGTCTCCGGCGCCCGCCGCAGCCCGCGGATCCACCGTCCGACAACCGAACGGTGGAACCTCCGACGATCGAACGGTGGACACCGGGAGTCGGACGGCGGGCTGCTCCGGGCCGGCGGGGCGGCTCCGGGCCGGCGGGCCCTCCTCCGTGAACGACACCGGGGCCTCCCGGCGGCGGGAGGACAGGGGCGCACCCCCGAGCCGCCGAGAGGCCCTGCCCTCACGCGCGGACGGCCGGAAGGTCACCCGGTGGGGCGGCCTGCCGGAACCGACACGTTCCGGGTTCGTCGAGGGTCAGGCCGGTCAGGCCTTCCTGATGGTGTAGACGACGCCGCTGCCGACGCAACTGCTGCTGCTGTACTGGCTCGCGACGACCCAACCCGCCGGAATGGGGGAGAAGGAACACACGGTGGCGTACGTCTGCGTGGTGATCTTGCCGATGGCGTAGGCGACACCGGTGCCACGGCAGCCGCTGCTGCTGTACGAGCTGGTGACGACCCAGCCCGACGGGATCGGCGACATCGAACACACCGTCGCGGACGTCTGGTTGGCCGTGTTACCGATCGAGTACGCCACCCCCGTACCCGCACAACCACTGCTGCTGTACGAACTCGTGATCACCCAGCCCGTCGGGATCGGCGACATCGAACACACCGTCGCAGAGGTGTGGTTGGCCGTGTTGCCGATCGAATAGGCCACACCCGTACCGGCGCAGCCGCTACTGCTGTACGAACTGGTGATCACCCAGCCCGTCGGGATCGGCGACATCGAACACACCGTCGCGGACGTCTGGTTGGTGACATCGGCGATGGAGTAGGCGACACCGGTGCCGGGGCAGCCACTGCTGCCGTACGAGCTCGTGATCACCCACCCGGCCGGGATCGGCGAGTTGGAGCATATGGTCGCGCTGCCGGTGAGCCGCTGCGGAGCGGCCTGCGCCTGCGCGGTTGCGGCGGTCATCATGCCCAGCAGCATCAGCACAACCGTCACCAGGT
This sequence comes from Kitasatospora sp. NPDC059577, assembly GCF_042735475.1. Taxonomy (NCBI): domain Bacteria; kingdom Bacillati; phylum Actinomycetota; class Actinomycetes; order Kitasatosporales; family Streptomycetaceae; genus Kitasatospora; species Kitasatospora sp. NPDC059577. The sequence goes on from NZ_JBHWBZ010000005.1 coordinate 123,232, forward strand.
TCGGGACGTGGTTCCGTAAGGTCTTCAATTCCGGCCTCAGATCTTCTCGACGCTCCATGAGTGCACTGTTGTGCAGACGAGGTGAACGATTGGCACACTGCCTCTTCACCTCGGCCGACATGGTGCCAGAGTCGCCCCAGTGGCACCAGAGTGCTCCGGGGACCGCCCACCTCGCCGGAGGCCGCCGTTCCGACCCTGGTGACCAGCAGTTCCACGGCCACCCCTAGACTCCCCCGCATGTCCGGTCCGACCTTGGTCATCGATCTCGCCGAGCCCCTCTCCCCCGCCTCCGTGCTGGAGCTGCGGGAGCTGATGGTGGGACTCTCCCGCTCCTGCCGCTTCGAGGAGAAGCGCCCCGGGCACTACGACGTCAATGTGCCCGCGGAACGGCTGGGCATCGAGGACACCAGCGACCCGGACCCGCGGCGACCGTACCCGCTCCCGCTGCTCGCCGGACAGGCGACCGACGCGAGCCTCGCCGCACTGGTGGGATTCGACCCCCGACGCGAGGACCCGCGCAGACCGTTCAGCGTCTACCTGATGGGCTCCGGCGCCGGCGACGACCACATCTTCGAGGCGGAGCACGCGGACGAGGACACGGACGCCATCGAGGCCGTGCTCGGCGGCCGGCCCGTCCAGGCCGTCAACGTCAGCGCCGGCTGCAACGGGCAGATCGACCACATCGCCACGGCCCTGCTGACCGCCGCCGTGCTGGACGTCATCGGCGGCGTCGGCAAGGCCGAACTGGCGGACGGCCAGGAAGCCGTGATCGCCGGCCTCCCCGGACTGCTCGGGATCACCGACGACGGCTGGGACACCGCCCTCGTCACCGCCGAGTTCCTGCGGGCCTGGGCCGAGCGGCCGGGGTTCCGGCTGCTCAAGTGACAGCGCAGGCACCGACCGGCCCCACCGTGTCCCGGCCCTGAGAACTCCCGCCGCGGTTCGGCGGTGCGGGCGTCACACCACCGCCAGAACCGAGCAGAACTCCCCTGCCACGCCCCAGCCGTGGACAGTGACGGCGCCCGGCGCCTCGCCGGGTTCCAGGAATTCGAACCACACGACCTTGCCCGCCCCGGCCCGGTGCCAGCCCCACGAGTGGGCCAGCGCCTCGACGAGGACCAGCCCCCGCCCGCTGGTCGCGTCGGGGCCCGTGGCGCAGCGCTCGAAGGCCGGTTCGGGATCCGACACCTCGACCCGCAGCCGCCCGCCCGACCGGCGGACGGTCACCGCACAGCGGGCCTTGGCGTGCTCCATCGCGTTCGCGATCAACTCGCTCGCACACAACTCCAGCTCGCGTAGCGATGCTTTGGGAAGGGGTACGCCCCAGGCCCGGACGATGTCCAGCACCAACCTGCGCGCAGGCGGAACCGCCTCGCCGTCCGGCGGGGCGTCCCATTCCAGGGGCACCGGAAACCGGGCGTTCCTCAGCGGGCTGACGACAAGCCCTGAGCCCGACAGTTCGAACATGCGGCCCCACAGTCAGTAGCCATTCGCCACCAGGCGGTGACGAAAGAATCGTCGACCCCTGGCAGTGCGATATGAACCCCTCAGATGGGACGTTCAGGGGACTTTTCGCAGCCTCTTGACGCCTCCGAACCCGGCAACCCGAAGAGAAACGTCGCTATCGGACGTACTGTTGAGGCAGTATCAGAAGTCCGGAGGACAGCATGTCCCGATCCATCGGCAACACCGCGCTCAAAGCGGCTCGACAGGCTCGCGGCCTCTCCAGCCAACAGGCGCTCGCAGTCGCTATGCACGACGCGGCCCGCCACCTCGGCTTGGGAGAAGTCATCGTGAGCCGCAAGCAGATCGGCCGCTGGGAGTCCCCCAACCCGCCCTGGCCGCGAGATGACCATCAGCAACTGCTCACCTACGTCCTGCGGCTACCGATCGAAGACCTCGGATTCCGCGCACCGTGGGACGACGGCATCCGACCGGTCCCCGACCGGGCGGCCGTGTCCGGCCGCCGTTTCTCAGCTCCTCCTGTGCTTCCGAAGCCAGTGGCGGGAGCCACCATGCAACCCGCCACCGTGGGGGCGGACTTCGCAACGATCACGGAGGCACATAGACGCCTCTACTGGAGCGTCGCGCCCGCTGTCCTGCACCAGGCGGTTGCCGAGCACGCCAACCTGGGCTCGGCCCTGCTGGCCGACACAGACGGAATCGCCAGAAGGGTGATCGCATCCGCCCTTGCAGAGAGCCTGCTGCTCGCGGGCCGGATCCAGTTCTTCGACCTCCGCCGGCCGGAGGCCGCCGACGCCACGTTCGTTCGCGCTCTGCAGGCCGCCGGCGAGGCCGATGACTCCCTCCTCGGCGCCGCCGTGCTCGGGCACTCCGCATTCGTCCCGGGGTGGGCAGGGCAGCGCGAGAACGCAGCCGAGCGGATGCGAGCCGCCCGCACGTACGCCCGGCGAGGGGCGTGCCCGGCGGAGCTGCTCGCGTGGCTCCACGCCGTGGAGGCGGAATGCCTGACCCGCTGCGGCGACCACCGCCAAGCCCTCTCGATCCTGCGTCAGGCCGAGGACACCCTCGCCGTCGGCTCCGAGCACCCCCGCCCGGAGTGGTTCACCTGGTTCTCGGCCACCCGGCTCGCCGCTTTCAAGGGAAACACGGAGCTGGCAGCCGGCCTGATCCCTCAGGCGCGAACCACTCTTGAGGCCGTGCTCACCGACCTCCCGGAGACCGACGGCAAGCAGCGAGTCGTCGTCCTCGGCGACCTCGCGGCCGTCGAAGCCGCCGCTGGACGACCGGACTCGGCGTGTGCCCTGCTGGAGCAGGCACTCGACCAGCTGAGCGTGACGTGGTACGCCACCGGCATGGAGCGCATCCGCGAGGCCCGCCGGGCACTCGCCCCCTGGCAGGAATCGGACGCCGTCCGCAGGATCGACGACCGCCTCTACTCCTGGTCGGCCACGCTCAGCTCCCTTCAGCGTTAGCCCGTGCGATCAGGTCCGGCAACTCGCCGAGCGAATCGATCCGAAAGGTCGCGCGGTCGGCTACGGGGTCGTGCTGCTGGATCCAGCCCCACGGCCCCCGGCGGATCAGCGCGGTCTGCATTCCGGCGTGGGCCGCGGGGAGAACGTCGTTGTCGAGGCGGTCGCCGACGTAGAGGATCTCATCCGGCTGCGCCGGCACTGCTTCTGCCACCCGTTCGAAGAACGCCGGGTCAGGCTTGCTCGCCTGCCAGTCGTCGGAGGTGCCGATGAGGTCGACGTCACCGGAGAACAGTCGGCGGAGGATCGCCCCGGACCGCACGGTCTGGTTTCCGGCGATGGCCAGCCACAGGCCGTCCGCCCTGAGACGCGCAAGTGCCGGACGGACGTCCCGGTAAAGGTCCTCCTCCCCGTACACCTCGGGGCAGCCGGCCGCCGCCCTCCTCTCACGCTCCAGGTACAGGTCGAAGCCGGGCCGGAAGATCCGGAAGGTGTCACGGTAGTCGCGGCCTTGAGCGATCACCGCCCCGAGCTGGGCGACAAAGGTGTGTCGAGGGACGCCGAGCCAGTCCGCCCAGGTGCCGTACTCCCGGGTCTCGTCCACCAGGCACTCGCCGACATCGAACACCACTGCACGGATCATGGCCCCAGCCTAGCCAGATGGCCGGACCGGTGGCCTCAGTGGCGGTGGTGGTTGTCGGGTTGGGCGGGGTCGCCGGGGTGTTCCAGTCCCTCGACCAGGGTGAGGCGGCGGGCTCGCTCCCGGTCCAGCCAGCGGACGAAGGCGGCCCGGCGGGCGGCCTCGCGCAGGGTGGGGGTGGGGTCGGGGTCCCGGGGGATGACGAGGGTGGCGAGAATCGCCGCCTTCCAGGGGCCGACGGTGACCCACTCGCCCGGCGGTGCCGCGCGGAGGGCTTCGGCGAGGGCGGCGGGAAGGGTGTCGGGGTCGGCTTCGAAGCCGCCGTCGGGGACGGCGATGTGCCAGCGGGTGGCCGGAGTTCGGGCGGTCAGGGCCCGGTAGTGGGCGACCTCGGCGGGTGCGGGCTCGATGTCGGCCGTCACGGATGCGTAGACGGCGCGGACGGCCGGGCTGCCCTCGTAGGCGGCGGCCGTGATGGAGCCGAGTTCGACGGCGGCCTGCTGGTCGAGGTGGGCGGTGCCGGAGGAGGCGACGGCAAGACCGCGTTCGGCGGCGACCGCTTCGCACAGGGCTTCGGTGAGGAGCACCTGGGCGACCCAGCGGGTGAGCTGGCGGTCCTCCGAACTTCCTTCCTGCGGCAGGGCGGTGGCGCGTGGGCCGGTGCGGAGGGCGGCGAGGCGGTGGTCGAGGGCCGCCCGTGGGACGGGGTGTCCGTCGAGGAGGCCGAGGGTCATGCCTCCACCACCAGGGCGACGGTCGGGGCGTACTGGCAGCGGCCGAACCACATGATTTTGGCGAGGGCCCAGTACGAGCCCGGGTCGGTGGATGCGGGGGCGGCGACGGCGATGTCGACCACCGTGGCGGCCCCGGCCGGGACGGTGAAGCCCCGGACGGGGTCGGGGAGCGCCTGCCAGGTGCCCCAGGGCGAGACCAGTTGCAGCTCGCCCCGGATCTCGCCGCGCGTGCGGTTGGTGAGGGTGAGACTCAGTGTGTCTCGGCCGCCGGGGCGCACGCACACGGTCTCGTGGGAGACCTCGACGTCCAGGCCGGTGTCCCGGCCGGTGGCCGCCTTGGTGCCCTGGGCGGCCGTCCAGTCCTCGGGGGTGTCGCCGGCGACGGGCAGCAGGGACGGGAGGTCGCCGACGGCGATGGTGACGACGTCCTCAATCTGCTGCCCGTCGTGCTCGATCCGGACGGCGGCGAAGTGCAGCCCGGGTTCGGCGTCGGCGGGTGGGGTGAGGGTGACCGGGAAGCGCAGGGCCCCGCCGGGTTCGAGCCGGTACGGGCGGCTGCCGAGGGTGGTGTCCCAGCCTTCGGGTGGCAGCACGACGGCCGTTCCCTCGACCGCCGTGTCCCGCAGGTGGGAGGAGAGGGCGACGGACAGCGTGACCGCTTCGCCCGCTGTCCGCAGCAGCCCGGGCGAGGCGCCGACGGACACCGGCAGGTAGCCGAGCGGTGCCGGGCCGCGGTTGTGCAGCCAGTAGCGGGCGTGGACGGGCTGGGCGGGTTCGGCGACCGGGCCGAGGACGGGGCCGTCGGCCGGGGCGGTGACGGCGGGGGTGGCCAGCAGGGTGGCGATCCGGGAGCCGGGGAGGTCCGGTTGTGCGGTGGCGGGGCCGAGCGGGCGTTCCAGCAGGTCGGCAAGGCGTGCGTCGCCGAGTCCGAGTGCGCCGCTGAGTCGTGCCGTCCGTCCGAGCCCGGTGGATTCGACCAGCCGGAGGGTGAGTTCGGGTCCGGTATCCCGTGCCGAGCCGTGCGCGATGGGGTTCCCGGCCGGTTTGAGCGCGCCGAGCAGGACTTCGCGCTGCGGTTCGACCCGCAGCCAGGAGAGGGTGGCCGGCAGCGGGCCGTCCTGGGCCGGGACGATCCGGGCGTACAGCGGGTGGTTGAACTCCTGGCCCTGTGCGGGCAGCGTCCGGTCCCGCCAGTCGCCGTTCCCGGCGACCAGGGCGTAGGTGAACTCGTGTGTCCAGTGCTGGAGTTGGAAGGACGCTCCGTCGGGCAGGGTGCGCCGGGGCGGGTCGATCCAAACGCCGGAGGGCCAGCCGGTGCAGGAGCGCATCAGGGACAGGTGCAGGGCGCCGGTGGTGTCGACGGCGAATCCGGGCAGGCCGAAGCTGAGCAACGCCACGGTGTGGTCGGCGAGTTCGTCGGTGACCGCCGTCGGGCAGACGGCGGTGATCCGGGCGTCGGCCAGGTCGTCGGCCAGCGCCGCGGGGTCGGTGACGATCAGCGCGGGCAGGGCCCGCAGGTCGCGCAGGTCGGCGTCGGGCCGCCAGACCTCGGCGAGTGGGGTCAGGGCGGGCACCCAGACGGCGCCGTGTGCCTTCAGGACGGCGGCGTACTCCTCGCCGGCCCGCTCGATCAACTCCCGTGCCGCGTCGTTGACGTCGGGCGTGCCGATGACGATCCGGAAGTCGGGCAGGTTGGAGTCGACGTCCAGCCAGCCGTACCGCGCCCAGTCCGCGCCCGAGGTGGTGGCGGTGACTCCGACCCGGGCGAGCGCGACGACCAGGGGCCGGGCGTCGGCGGCGTCGTCCAGCGTCGGGACGACGACTTCCGCCACACCGAGGGCGCGGGAACCGGTGGCCGCCCCGGAGGGGTCGGTGAGGTCGGCCCGCGCGGTGGCGCCGAGCCCGAACCAGGTGTTGGCCGGGTTGTCCAGGGTCCACGGTGCTTCGGCCGCGTCCACGTCCGGCATCGCGAAGCCGCGTCCGATGACCGCGCCGGCGACTTCGCTGACGGGCAGCCCGCCGGGGACGTCCACGGGGAAGCGCAGCCGCCACAGCCGGTCGGCGCCGGAGTGGTCCACGACCCGGGTCCGGCAGTCGACCCGGTCGAGCCCGCGCCACAGGGTGACGGTCTGCCGGTACCGGACGGAGTCGACCGTGCCGTCGATCACCAGTCGCTCGCCGAGCGGTCCGGTCTCCCGGCGGACCGAGGCGGCGCCGTCGCCGGAGCCGACGACCGGTCCGCTGGGGACGAGGTGCCAGGGGCCCTCACCGAAGTCGGGGTGCTGCGGGTACTCCTCGTACACGCGCAGTTCGTTGCCGATCCGGCCGTCCTGGATCAGCTCGCGTCGGTGCCGCAGGTCCCGGACGGAGGTGAGGCCGCCGCCGCGTGCCGGGTCGGCCGTGACCCGGTACCGGCCGTTGGCGATCGCGCAGCCCTCGGCCGGCGTCCACGGCTCGACCGGGTCGCCCTCCGCCAGCCGCCAGGTGCGCCAGCCCAGCGCGGGCACGTCGGCGGCGAGGAACCGCAGTGTTCCCCGGTCGACGGAGCTCGGCACCGCCTCGCCACGGTCGTCCACCACCCGGACCGCGCCGGTGCCGTCCGGCAGTTCGACCGAGACGAGGTCGGTCCGGTCGAAGGACAGCGTGTTGGTGACCACCACGGCGGGGGCGTCTCCCGCTGAGCCGTCCCGGGCCGAACCGCCCGGGACCGGACCGTCCTGCGCCGGACTTTGCTGCGACGAACCGTCCGGGACCGAGCCGTCCTGCGGCGGGCCGTCCCCGGCCGTGGCGATCCGGCCCGTGAGCGCGTCGAGCGCCGCGTCCCGGACGGCGGTGGCCAGGTCGTACGCCTCCCGCCAGCCGCCCAGCAGGTCGAGGTACACCTGGTCGGATTCGGAGCCGGTGATCGCGTCGTGGTGGGCGCCGTAGGCGAGGTGGCGCCAGACCTTGTCCAGCGCGGCGGCCGGGTACCGGCCGAGGCCGTGGACGGCGGCGAGCGTGGCGAGCTTCTCGGCGTCCACGGCGGCGACCTCGCCGGCCCGTTGGGCCTGTTTGGTGTCGATGTACGAGACGTCCTTGCCGGTGTACACCGGGTTCATGTCGCGGGTCTGCGGGCTGGGCCGCCGTCCGGTGGCGGCGAGTTCGGCCCGGACGGCGTCGAGGAAGTCGCGCGGGGTGGCGCAGACGAACCGGGGCCAGAGGTACTTGGCGGCCCAGGAGCGGTGGATCTCGGTGACCCACTTGTTCGGCGGCGTGTAGTCCGTCCCGACGGGCAGCAGCAGGTTCTTGGTCGCGCCGACCGGCTTGAGCTTGCGGTACAGCTCGTGGACGGCCCGTTCGGCGGTGGCGAGGTCGGGCGAGGAGTCCATCCACCAGCCGGCCGAGTAGTGGTGCGGCATGTAGTGGGTGAGCACACCGTCGCCGCCGGGGGCGATCCACTCGAACTCGCTGGGGAACTGCATCACCCGGGCGTCGTCCTTGGCCTCGCGGAAGTTCTTCTGGATCGGTCCCCACTGGTGGAAGGGGCCGCGGGCCCAGGCGCTGCCGGTGAGGCCGGCCGCGGCGAGGTGGCCGGGGAACTGCGGGTCGTGTCCGAACACGTCGAGCTGCCAGGCGGTCCGGGGGTCCCCGCCGAGGATGTCGCGCTGGTAGCCGATGCCGTGGACGATGTTGCGGATGGTGGTCTCGGCGCCGGTCAGGTTGGTGTTGGGCTCGTTGTACGTGCCGCCGACGAGTTCGACCTGTCCGCGTTCCAGCAGCAGTCGCAGCGTCTCGCGGCGTTCCGGGTGCTGGTCGAAGTACGGCTTCAGGTAGTCGACTTCGGCGAGGACGAACTTGTACACCGGGTCCCGGAGGGCGAGGTCCAGGTGCGCGTCGACGAGTGCGAAGCCGTTGCGCTCCCAGAGCGGACGGGTGGTGGCGTCGGCGGACAGCAGTTCCCACGGGGAGGTGTAGGCGGCCTGGGTGTTCCACCAGACCGGGTCGTAGTGGAAGTGCGAGACCAGGAACATCGTCCAGCCCGGTTCGGCGACCTCCAGCAGGGCTTCGGCGCGGGCGCCCCCGGCCGCCACGGTGACCGGGATCCGGTCCCCGGGCCGGGCGTCGGAGGTGATCTCCAGCGGGACCTCGACCGGCCCCGTGCCGGTCGCCTCGCCGTGGACGCCGGGGCCGCTGACGGCGATCCGGGCGGCCGGGCCCCCGGTCGTCACCCGCAGGATCTGGCGCGGAGCGTCCTCGGGGCCGACGAACAGGTCGGTGTTCTCGACGGCGGTGATGGTGACCGGCACGGGATGGTTCCTTTCCGGGGGTCCGATCGGGCGGGCGCTACGCGCCCCAGGCCTCGAACTCGTAGATGCGGGCGGCCGGGTCGGTGGTCTGGGTGGGTTTGGTGACCACCAGGCGGACGTAGCGGGCGGTCGTGCTCACCGGGTGGGTGGTGGTGCCGGACGTGTTGCCGGCGACGTCGGCGACCGTCGTCCAGGGGTCGGTGGTGGTGGACCGGACCTGGATGGAGAAGTCGCGGGTGTTGTACGAGGAGTTCTCGCCGCCCGCCGCGGCGTGCTTGACCACGAACCTGGACAGCTGCTTCGCCGAACCGAGGTCCACCTCAAGCCACTTGGCGGAGCTCAGGGTGCACCACTTGTCGCCGTTGCCGCCGCTGACGCTGCCGTTGACGGCCTTGGCCGGGCCCTCGTCGGCGTTGCACCGGCCGGAGGCGGTGGCCGGGCGGTTCAGCGCCAGGTTGGTCGAGGTCGGCGGGGTGCTGCTCCAACTCACGCTCGTGGACGCGGCGCCGGACCGGCCGAAGGTGGTGGACACCGCCTCGACGTCCAACGTGGTGGCGCTCTCGCCGCCGGCCCGGTCGAGGCGTCCGACGAAGTACGCGTCGTTGGGCGTCGCACCGAGGAAGGTCCGGCTGCCGTCCGCGTTGCGCCGGTACACCTCGTAGTGGTGGACGTTGCCGCCGGGCGCCGCCGTCCAGGACAGCCGCAGCGACTGCGCGATGCCCGGCGTCACGTCGCTCGCGCCGAGCACGGTGAGCCCGGACGGCGCCGCCGGCTTCTCCACCGCTCCGTCGTAGAGCGCGAGTTGGCCGACCCGCAGGTCGTACGAGGGGTCGGAGCCCTCGACCCGCAGCGCCAGCTGGGCGATGGTGCGGCCCGCGTACGGAGAGAGGTCGAGGGTGTGGCGCTCCCACCCGGTGCCGGCGTCGGCGCCGACGTCGATCGTGGTGAAGCTGTTCGGCGCGTCGGTGAAGGCGATGGCGGCCTTGAGCTTGGTGGGCCCGGCCGCCGGGGTCTTGACCACCAGGTCGAGCTTGGTGGTCGCCGCGACCGGCAGCCTGGTCTGGTACAGCCGGACGGTGTTGGCGGCGTCGAGGGTGCCGGTCAGTCGGAGCGAGGATCCGCCCTGGTAGGCGTCGGTGAAGTCGACGGAGGGGGTGAGCCTGCTGCCGGCCGAGTCGACCACCCAGCGGTAGGTGGGCGGCACGTCCTGGAGCGAGAGGTTGTTCCAGCCGCCGGTGGCGACCCGGGTGCCGCCCGCGTTGTAGAAGTCGCCCTGCCCGGTGTCGAAGGTGGTGCTGAAGGGCTTGGCGGTGATCGGCGAGGATTCGGCCACGTAGCCGGCCAGGCCGGGCCAGCTCGCCGAGGTGTCGATCCGGGAGGGGTCGCCGGCGGCGCCGACCCAGTAGCGGGAGTCCTTGGCGTAGAAGTCGGCGCGGTCGGTGGCCGACTTCCAGGTCCACTCGGGGCGGTAGAGGCCGAGCGAGGTGGTGTGCGGCTTGCCGGCCGGGAAGAGGGTGTTCCAGTCCACCCCGGTGTTGTAGCCGTTGGCCTCGGTGTCGATGCCGGAGTAGAGGTCGTACTCGTTGCGGCCGAGCTGCCGGGCCAGGCTCCGGGAGGAGTCCAGGCCGCTCGCCGACCAGTCGAAGTTCAGGAACATCGAGTCCGAAGTACGCTTCGAACCGTCCTGGAGGAAGGGCGAGTTGGCGGAGGTGAGGGCGTTCTGCCAGTTCACGGCGCCGGAGGTGGTCATCGCGTCGTACCACATGAACTCGGTGCCGCTCTGCGCCTTGGTGTACTGCATCAGGTTGCGCAGCTCGCCGGCGAGGGCCGAATCGCCGCCGCCGGTCTCCTGGTTGATGAACCAGCCGTCGAAGCCGTAGTACTGCGCGGCCTGCACGAGCTTGTCGGCAACGGGGTAGCGGCTGCCGGACTTCTGGACGAAGTCGCGCACCCACTGGAGCTGGCCGCCGTACGCGCCGGGCGGGAAGAAGACGGTGCCGTAGACCTTGACGCCGTTGCGGTGGGCCGCGTCGATGACGGTCGGGTTGGGGGCGAGGATCAGGCCCTCGCCGGCCGATCCGCCCCAGAACACCAGCTTGTCGACGTACTGCCAGTAGCCGAAGGCGTAGTAGTCGGTGCCGGCGGAGCCCTGCGAAGGGTTGTCGGACGTGGGGCCGAAGGAGACCAGCGAGGCGATCTTCCCTTCGCCGGCACGGGCGTTGGGGTTGGCCTTGAGCGCCGGGTCGCTGGTGCGCGGCTGCAGCGGGACGCGGGAGCGGTTGAAGCGGGCGTCCGGGTCGGTGGCCGGGTCCCAGGTCAGGATGCTGTTGGGGTACCAGTACGAGGCGAAGGGCTGGTTGCCATGGCCGGCGGCTGCGGGTGCCGCCACCGGACCGGCGGCGGGCCCTGCGACGGGTCTCGGCCCGGCCCAGGCCGAGGGGGTGGAGGTCAGTGCGGCCGTCGCGAGGACGGCGCTGAGCAGCAGGGGGAGGCGTCGTGACATGCGGTGGCTCCGATCGAGCGGAGTGGGTGGGGGCGGGCCCCGTCTCGTACGGGGGTCCGGGTGCATGCGGGCGGTGCCGGTGCTGGTGCTGGTGCCGGAACGAGTCGGTCCGGAACGACTGGGTCCGGGCCGGGTGCGTCCGGACCGGGCGTGGGTCGTCGCTCCTCGCCGCTGCGGCGGTTCCTCGACGTACGGGCACAACGGGAGCCGGACGGAGAGCGGCGGAGCGCGCCGAGCGGGGGCCGCTCGGCGCTGCGAGGCTAAACCGGTTCAGAACCGCTGTCAACGACTCGCGCAGCAACCACCCCGAGGGGTGAGCCGGCGCCGGAGCGGACGGCGGAATCCGCCGGCCCGGGCACGCCGGGCGGCGAGGTGGACTCCCGCACGGTGAGCCGCGGCGTGGGCATCTGCAGGTCCCGCCCGGGCCCTGCCCCGTCCAGGGCCTCCAGCAGGCTGCGGGCGACCTGCTCGCCGAGCGCGAACGTGTCCCGGCTGAGCGCGGTCAGCGGCGGGTGGACGATCCGGGCGAGCACCGAGTCGTCGAAGGAGACGATGGACAGCTCGCCGGGCACCGCGACGCCCATCTCCCCCGCCACGCCGAGCCCGGCGACGGCCATCACGTCGCTGTCGTACACGATCGCGGTCGGCCGCCCGGCCCGGGAGAGCAGGGTGCGGGTGGCGGCCGCGCCCTCGGCGTCGCTGAAGTCGGTGGGCACCGACACGGCCTCCTCCAGGCCGAGCCGGCGCGAGGCGTCGCGCAGCGCGCGGATCCGCCGCTGGGTGTGCTGGAAGTGCGGCAGCCCGGCGAGGTGGGCGATCCGGCGGTGCCCGATGGCGGCCAGGTAGTCGACGATCGAGAGCATGGCCTCCCGGTCGTCGGCCCAGATCCGCAGCTGGTTGCCGCCCTTGCCGGGCCCGCCCAGCACGACGGCGGGCAGCCCGAGTTCGTCCAGCACCGGCAGCCGCGGGTCCTTGACCTGGAGGTCGACCACGATGAAGCCGTCGACCCGGTGCTCGGAGGCCCAGCGGCGGTAGACCTCCGTCTCGGCGGCGGTGTCCTCGACCACCATCAGGTGCAGCGCGACGGAGCTGGCCGAGAGCACCGCCTGCAGTCCGGAGAGCAGCTGGCTGAAGAACGGCTCGACGCCGATGGTCCTGGCCGGGCGGGCGATCACCAGGCCGACGGCGTCGGCCCGGGCACCGCCGAGGGCGCGCGCGGCGCTGTGCGGCCGCCAGTTCATCTCCTCCGCGACCCGCAGGATCCGGTCCCTGGTCGCCTCGCTCACGCCCGGCCGGCCGTTGAGCGCGAAGGACACCGCGCCCTTGGAGACACCGGCCTGGCGGGCGATGTCGGCGATCGTCGGTCTGCCCACAGAACCCGAACTCCTCTCTTGACATCCAAGTTTAGGCGGGAGCATAGTCCCTGCCATAGCTAGACCGGTTTAGTTGATTAGCCAGTTAGCCAGGTTCCGGAAGCCGGCACAACCCCCGTCGACATCGATCACTCCGAAACCCCGAAACCCCGGGACTCCGGGGGCCCAGGACTCCCAGGTCCTGCGGCCTCCGGGGCCACGAGAACCCCCGAGCTCAGCACGATCCCCCACCCACCCCCAGGACCGGGAGACCCTCATGCGAAGAATCTGGGCGGCACTGACGACAACGGCCTTCACCGCCGCCGCACTCACCGGCTGCGGCCTCGGCTCCGGCGACACCAAGGACAGCGACAGCGTGGCGAGTGCGGCCGCCACCGGCCAGGTCAAGGGCAAGGTCTCCCTGCAGACCTGGGCGCTCAAGCCGAAGTTCACCGACTACGTGCAGGGCGTCATCGACGGCTTCAAGAAGAAGTACCCCGGCGTCGAGGTCGAGTGGCTCGACCAGCCCGGCGAGGGCTACTCCGACAAGGTGCTCAGCCAGGCCGCCGCCGGCACCCTGCCCGACGTGGTCAACCTCCCGCCCGACTTCGCCCTCCCGCTCGCGAAGAAGGACCTCCTGCTGGACGTCGCCAAGGCCGACCCGAAGCTGGCCGACGAGTACGTCGCCGGCGGCGTCGAGGCCTACCGCTTCACCGGCTTCCAGGGCACCTTCGGCTACCCCTGGTACCTCAACACCGATGTGAACTACTGGAGTTCGGAACTCCTCACGAAGAACGGACTGGACCCGAAGAAGCCCCCGGCCACCCTGGACGAACTCATCGCCCAGGCCCGGGTGATGAAGGAGAAGTCCGGCGGCCAGACCTACCTGATGAGCCGCAAGCCCGGCCTCGGCGACCTCTACAACGCCGGCGTGAAGCTCATGTCCGACGACGGCAAGTCCTTCACCTTCAACACCCCCGAGGCCGCCGCGCTGCTCGACAAGTACCGCGACGCCTTCAAGGAGGGCCTGCTCCCCAAGGACGTCCTCAGCAACACCTACGCCGGCAACACCAAGCTGTTCAACGCCGGCACCGCCGCCTGGACCACCTCCGGCGCCAACTACATCACCAGTCTCGCCACCGACAACCCGACGCTCGCCCCGAAGGTCGTGCCCTCCCCCGCGCTGGCCACCCCGCCGATGTACGTCCAGGGGCTGTCCATCCCGAAGAGCACCAAGAACCCGGCCGCCGCGGTCGCCCTCGCCCGCTGGGTCACCAACGCCGAGAACCAGGCCGCCTTCGCCCACCTGACCAGCATCTTCCCGTCCACCAAAGCCTCCGCCGACGACCCGTTCTTCAGCAAGAGCGACGGCACCAACGCGGGCGACGCCAAGGTGATCGCGTTCACCTCGCTGGCCAAGGCCAAGCTCATCCAACCCGTGCAGGTCGACGACGCGATGAGCACGATCATCAACCAGCAGATCGCGCTGGCCATCAGCGGCGACGCGAGCTCCAAGCAGGCGCTGGACACCGCCGTGGAACAGTGCAACAAGCTGCTCAAGGGCTGACCTCGGCACGAGTGTCCGCCGAACCCGGTACCGGCGACGCGGCGGGGTCCCCCACACCCGCCGCTCCCGGGAATGACCCGCACCACCCCCCAGGCCCCAGGAAGGCAACCGCATGACCCACCGGCGCTGGTTCACCCCCTGGCTGCTCGCCGGGCCCGCGATCGTCTGGCTGGCCGTCTTCAACCTCTGGCCGGCCGTCAACACGGTGATCCTGTCGTTCACCAATGCCAAGCCGCTGGGCGGCGGACAGTTCACCGGCCTGGAGAACTACGGCCGCCTGCTGGACGACGAGCAGCTCGCCGACGCCCTGCTCAACAGCATCGTCTTCATGCTGGTCTGCCTGCCCCTGCTGACCGTCCTACCGCTGCTGCTCGCGCTCCTCGTCCAGCGCAGGATCCCCGGCATCACCTTCTTCCGCACCGCCTTCTACACCCCGGTGATCGCCTCCGCCGTCGTGGTGGCGCTGATCTGGGGCTGGGTGCTGGACGACCGCGGCCTGGCCAACGGCCTGCTCCGGCAGAGCGGGCTGACCGACTCCCCGGTCTCCTTCCTGACCGACCGCTGGCTGCTGCTGTTCAGCGCGATCGCCCTGACCGTCTGGAAGGGCCTCGGCTACTACATGGTCATCTACCTGTCCGCCCTCGCCAACGTCCCGCGCGAACTGCACGAGGCCGCGGCGGTCGACGGCGCCGGGCCGCTGAGCCGGTTCTGGCACGTCACCCTGCCCGGGGTGCGGCCGACCATGGTCCTGATCTCCGCGCTGATCTCGGTGAGCTCGCTGCGCGTGTTCTCCGAGCTGTACGTGCTCTCCAACGGCCAGGGCGGCCCCGGGGGGCGCGACATGTCGGTGGTGATGCTGATCCAGATGTACAGCCGCGGCTTCAACGGCCACCTCGGCTACGCGTCGGCGCTCAGCCTGCTGCTGTTCGTCGTCACCCTCGGCCCGATGCTGTTCCTGATGCGCCTGAACCGGAAGGCGGCCTGAACCCGTGACCACCAGCCCGCCGAAGACCGCCGGGGCCGGCAACGACCCCCAGGACGCCCGGGGCGCCCGGAACACCCGGGGCGCCCGGACCAGCACGGCCTCCCGGGGCTCCCGGGGCTTCAACACCCCCTCCCCCGGCCGGACGGCCGCCCGCTACCTGCTCCTGGTGCTCGTCCTGCTCCTGGTCATCGGTCCCTTCCTGTGGCAACTGTCCACCTCCCTCAAGGGCCCGGCCGAGGACGTCTACACCCGCACCCCGGTCTTCCTGCCCGACCAGCCCACCCTCGGCAACTACGGCAAGGTCGCCGACACCATCCCGGTGTGGACCTACGCGTTCAACTCGGTGATCGTCGCCGCGGTCTGCATCACCGGCAACGTGGTCGGCTGCACCCTGGCCGGCTACGCCCTCGCCCGGCTGCGCTTCCGCGGCGCCCGGCTCGTCCTCGGCCTCTTCCTCGCCACGCTCGTCCTCCCCGGCGAGGTCACCATCGTCTCCCAGTACGTGCTGGTGCGCGGCCTCGGCCTGGCCGACACCCTGGCCGGCGTCGCCCTGCCGGGCTCGATCGCCATGCTGAACGTGCTGCTGATGCGCACCGCCTTCGCCACCGTCCCGGTCGAACTGGACCAGGCCGCGCTGGTGGACGGTGCCACCGTGTGGCAGCGGCTGTGGCACATCGGCCTGCCGAACGTGCGCGGCATGATCAGCGTGATCGTCATCTTCACCTTCATCGGTGCCTGGGACGACTTCCTCTGGCCGCTGATCGTGCTCAACGACCCGCAGAAGTACACCCTCACCGTCGGGCTGCAGTACCTCAACGGCACCTTCTCCGCCAACCCCCGGCTGATCGCCGCCGGCACCATGATCGCCTTCCTGCCGATCGTCGTGGTGTTCGGCATCTGCCAGCGCTTCTTCTTCAAGGGCGTCGAGGAGGGAGCCGTCAAGGGCTAGCCCACCGTCCGTACGCCCCACCGAGTCGAGGAAGCTCTCCGATGACCACCGCCCCCCGTTTCGGCGTCAACTACACCCCCAGCGTCGGCTGGTTCCACCACTGGCTCGACTTCGACCTCGACGCCGTGCGCGCCGACTTCGACTCCATCGCCGCCCTCGGCCTGGACCACGTGCGGGTCTTCCCGCTCTGGCCGCTGTTCCAGCCCAACCGCGCCCTGGTCCGCCCGCGCGCCGTCGAGCAGCTGACGGCCCTGGTCGACGCGGCCGGCGAGCGCGGGCTGGACGTCGCCGTGGACGGCCTGCAGGGCCACCTGTCGAGCTTCGACTTCCTGCCCTCCTGGACCCGCACCTGGCACCGGCGCAACCTCTTCACCGACCCCGAGGTCATCGACGGCCAGGCCGCCTACCTGCGCACCCTCGCCGGGGCGCTGCGCGAGCGGCCCAACTTCCTCGGGATGACGCTCGGCAACGAGATCAACCAGTTCTCCGGCGACCCTCACCCCGACCCGGACCGGGCCACCCCCGACGAGGCCGGGGCCTGGCTCCGCCGGATGCTCGAAGCCTGCGAGCAGGGCGCCCCCGGCCGCCTCCACCTGCACGCCTCCTACGACGCCGCCTGGTACCTGGACGAGCACCCCTTCACGCCCTGGCACTCGGCCCGGATCGGCGCCGCCACCGCCGTGCACTCCTGGGTGTTCAACGGCACCGCCCAGCGCTACGGCGCCCACTCCACCGCCACCGCGCAGCACGCCGCCTACCTGGTCGAGCTGTCCAAGGCCTGGGCGGACGACCCGGCCCGCCCGGTCTGGCTGCAGGAGGTCGGCGCGCCCGCCCCGCACATCGCCCCCGAGGACGCGGCCCGCTTCACCGGCGCCACCGTCGAGGCGGTGCTGGACTGCCCGGACCTGTGGGGCGTGACCTGGTGGTGCTCGCACGACGTGGACCGCTCGCTCGCCGACTTCCCCGAACTGGAGTACAGCCTCGGCCTGTTGACCACCGACCGGAGGGTCAAGCCGGCCGGCGCCCGGCTCGCCGAGGCGGCCGCCGAGGCCCGCCGCTCCTGGCAGCCGCCGAAGCCGCGCAGCACCGCCGTGGTCGTCGCCACCGGCGACGAGACCACCTCCCCGAAGCGCTCGGTCTGCGGCCCCGGCGGCGCGGTGTACGAGGCGTTCATGCACCTCGCCGAGGCGGGCGCCCGCCCGACCACGGTGCTCGCCGAACGCGCCGGGGACCGGATGCACCTGGCCGCGCGCGGGATCACCGACGTGGTCCACCCCGACGACGTACGGTCCTCGTAGCCCTTCCGCACCGCGTACGCCCGGGGCTCAGCCGAACCCCGCACGCCCGAACCCGCACACCCGAAGCTCAGCCGCACCCCTCAGCCCGCACCCCTCAGCCACCCAACGGAGCCCGCTGACATGCACGATGACCGCACCCTGGTGGAGTCCCGCCTCAAGCGCGTCCTGGACGAGCGCATCCGCCCGGCCGTCTACCCCGAGTCCGTCCCGCTGGAGGTCGGCATCTGGACGGCGCCCGGCGAGCCCGTCCCGGTGGCCGAGGGCCTGGCCGCGCCCCGCACCCCGATCGCGGTCGGTGACGCCTGGGGCGCGCCCTGGGGAACCAGTTGGATCACCGTGACCGGTACGGTGCCCGAGGCCTGGGCCGGCCGCACCGTCGAGGCGCTGATCGACCTGGGTTTCGACGCCAACATGCCCGGCTTCCAGTGCGAGGGCCTGGTCTACCGCCCGGACGGCACCCCGGTGAAGGGCCTCAACCCGCAGAACCAGTGGGTGCGGATCGCCTCCCCGGCAGCCGGCGGCGAGCAGGTGCTGCTGCACGTCGAGGCCGCCGCCAACCCGGTCATCCTGGACTACCACCCCTTCCTGCCGACCGAGTTGGGTGACAAGGAGACGGCCGGCGACCGGCCGCAGTACAAGCTGGCCCGGATGGACCTCGCCGTCTTCGACGAGACGGTCTGGCAGCTGGTGCTGGACCTGGAGGTGCTCGGCGAGCTGATGGCCGAGCTGCCGGTGGAGGGCGCCCGCCGCTGGGAGCTGCTGCGCGCGATCGAACGGGCGCTCGACGCGGTCGACCTGCAGGACGTCAACGGCACCTCCGCGCGGGCCCGTTCGGAGCTGGCCGGGGTGCTGGCCGCACCCGCGGTGCCGTCCGCGCACCGGATCAGCGCGATCGGCCACGCGCACATCGACTCGGCGTGGCTGTGGCCGCTGCGCGAGACCGTCCGCAAGGTGGCCCGCACCACCGCCAACATGACCGCGCTGCTGGAGGACGAGCCGGACTTCCTCTACACCATGTCCCAGGCCCAGCAGTTCGCCTGGATCAAGGAGCACCGCCCCGAGGTGTACGCCCGGGTCCGCAAGGCGGTGGCCGAGGGCCGGTTCGTCCCGGCCGGCGGCATGTGGGTCGAGTCCGACACCAACATGCCGAGCTCGGAGGCGATGGCCCGACAGTTCGTGCACGGCAAGCGGTTCTTCCTGGACGAGTTCGGGGTGGAGAACCACGAGGCCTGGCTGCCGGACACCTTCGGCTTCACCGGCGGCCTGCCCCAGATCATCCGCAACGCGGGCTCCAAGTGGCTGCTGACGCAGAAGATCTCGTGGAGCCAGGTGAACAGGTTCCCGCACCACACCTTCCTGTGGGAGGGCATCGACGGCACCCGGATCTTCACCCACTTCCCGCCCGTGGACACCTACAACTGCTCCATGAAGGGCAGCGAGATCGCCCACGCGGCACGGAACTTCAAGGACAAGGGGGTGGCCCGGCACTCGCTCGCCCCGACCGGCTGGGGCGACGGCGGCGGCGGCACGACCCGCGAGATGGTCGCCAAGGCCGCCCGGATGAAGGACCTGGAGGGCTCGGCCACCGTCCGCTGGGAGAAGCCCGCCGAGTTCTTCGCCAAGGCCGAGGCCGAGTACCCGGACCCGCCGGTCTGGGTCGGCGAGCTCTACCTGGAGCTGCACCGGGCCACCCTGACCAGCCAGGCAAAGACCAAGCAGGGCAACCGGCGCAGCGAGAACCTGCTCCGCGAGGCCGAACTCTGGTGCACCACCGCCACGTTGCGCACCGGCGCGGCCTACCCGTACGAGCAGCTGGACCGGATCTGGAAGACCGTCCTGCTGCACCAGTTCCATGACATCCTGCCCGGCTCGTCCATCGCCTGGGTGCACCGCGAGGCCGAGGCCACGTACGCGGCACTGGCCGGAGAGCTGGAGGAGCTGATCGGAGCGGCCCAGCGGGCCCTCGCCGGGGACGCCGCGGGCGGGCGCGAGCTGGTGTTCAACGGGGCGCCGCACCCCCGCTCGGCGGTGCCCGCGGGCGGGGCCGCGCCGGCCGCGGCGAACGGTGCGCCCTGCACGGCGGTCGAGCGGCCCGGGGGCGGCTACACGCTGCACAACGGCCTGCTGGAGGTCGCGGTGGACGCGGACGGCCTGATCGCCTCCGTGGTCGAGGTCGCGAGCGGCCGGGAGACCGTCGCCCCCGGCAGCCGTGCCAACCTGCTGCAACTGCACCCGGACTTCCCCAACATGTGGGACGCCTGGGACGTCGACCAGTTCTACCGCAACACCGTCACCGACCTGACCGGCGTGGACTCGCTCACCGCCACGACCGGCGCCGAGCAGGCCTCGGTGCGGATCGCCCGCTCCTTCGGCTCCTCCACCGTGGTGCAGACGCTCACCCTGCGGGCCGGCGAGCAGCGCGTCGACATCGACACCGAGGTCGACTGGCACGAGACCGAGAAGTTCCTCAAGGCCGCGTTCCCGCTGGACGTCCACACCGACCGCTACGCCGCCGAGACCCAGTTCGGCCACCTCTACCGCCCCACCCACACCAACACCAGCTGGGACGCCGCCAAGTTCGAGGCCTGCAACCACCGCTTCGTCCACCTCGACGAACCCGGCTGGGGCGTCGCCCTGGTCACCGCCTCCACCTACGGCCACGACGTCACCCGCACGGTGCGCGACACCGACGGCGGCACCACCACCACGGTCCGCTTCTCGCTGCTGCGCGCCCCGCGTTTCCCCGACCCCAAGACCGACCAGGGCGTGCACCGCTTCCGGCACGCCCTCGTCCCGGGCGCGGCGATCGGCGACGCCGTCCGCGAGGGCTACCGGATCGGCCTGCCCGAGCGGCGGGTCACCGGCAGCGCCGAGCGGGTCGCGCCGCTGGTGGAGCTCGACCACGACGCGCTCGTGGTGAGCGCCGTCAAGCTCGCCGACGACCGCAGCGGGGACCTGATCGTCCGCGTCTACGAGGCGGGCGGCGGCCGCGTCCGGGGCCGGCTGACCACCTCCTTCGCGCTGGCCGACGCCGTCCCCTGCGACCTGCTGGAGCGGCCCTGGGACGGCACCCGCGGCGAGGTGACGGTGGAGGACGGCGCGGTGCGCCTCGCACTGCGCCCGTTCGAGCTGGTCACCCTGCGGCTGCGGGCCGCCGGCTAGCCGACCAGGGATCCCAGGTCCTGGCCCTGATCCTGGTCCCGTTCCCCGTCCGCGCCGGACGGCTGCTCTACGCTGTGCGGCGCCCCGACCCTCACCGGACGGGGCGCCGCGCCCCCTGAGACCTCCTGGAGCCCGCCGTGCCTTCCACCCCGCTGTTCGCCGCCCTCGACATCGGCGGCACCAAGATCGCCGGAGCGCTGGTCGACGGCGCCGGACGGCTGCGGCACCGGCTCCAGCTGCCCACCCCGGCGACCGAACCGGGCGCGGCCGTGCTCGCCGTCGTCCACAAGGTGCTGGACCAGCTCTCCGGCACGACCGACTGGGCCACCGTGACGGCCGTCGGGATCGGCAGCGCCGGCCCGGTCGACCTCGCCGACGGCACCGTCAGCCCGGTCAACATCCGCGGCTGGCGCGACTTCCCGCTGGTCGCCGAGGTCGCCGCGCACCCGGCCGTGGCCGCCCGCGCACTGCCCGTCCGCCTGGCCGGGGACGGAGTCGCGATGGCCGCCGCCGAACACTGGCAGGGCGCGGCCCAGGGGGCCACCGACGCACTCTGCCTGGTGGTGTCGACCGGCGTCGGCGCCGGGCTGGTGCTCGACGGCGCGGTGCGGCCCGGCCCCAGCGGCAACGCCGGCCACCTCGGCCACATCACCGTCGACCTGGACGGCGAGCCCTGCCCGTGCGGCTCCCGCGGCTGCCTGGAAGGCCTCGCCAGCGGCACCGCCATCGCCCGCCGCGCGCTCGCCGACGGCTGGCGGCCCGACGGCGAGGACCGCTCGGCCCGCGCCGTCGCCACCTCCGCCGCCGCGGGCGACCCGGTCGCGCTCGCCTCCTTCGACCGCGCCGCCCAGGCCCTGGCCGCCGGCATCGCCGCCACGGCCGCCCTGGTCGACCTCGACCGGGTCGTCGTCGGCGGCGGCGTCGCCACCGCCGGGGACGTGCTGTTCGCCCCGCTCGCCCGGCACCTGGACCGCTACGCCGCCCTCTCCTACATCCGCGGCCTCGACCTGCGCCGCGCCGAACTCGGCACCGACGCCGGGCTGATCGGCGCGGCCGCGCTCTGCCGCTGAGCCACCCCGGAGCACCCGCATGCCGCCCTTCGTCCTGCTGCACAACCCGGTCCGCCGGTACGCCTGGGGCTCGCCCACCGCCATCCCCGCGCTCACCGGCACCGAGCCGGACGGCACCCCGCAAGCCGAGCTGTGGATGGGCGCACACCCGTCGGCGCCGTCGTCCGTCCCCGGCCCCGACGGCCCGCGGCGGCTGGACGAGCTGATCGACGCCGACCCGGCGGGCCTGCTCGGTCCGGACACCGTCCGGCGGTTCGGCGCGGAGCTGCCGTTCCTGTTCAAGGTGTTGGCCGCCGACCGGGCGCTCTCCCTGCAGGTCCACCCGACCCGTGCCCAGGCCGAGGCCGGGTACGCGGCGGAGGACGCTCGGGGAGTCCCGTCGGACGCGCCGGAGCGGGTGTTCAGGGACCGCGGACACAAGCCGGAACTCCTCTGCGCACTGGGCGACTTCGAAGCGCTGTGCGGCTTCCGCCCGGCCGCCGACGCGGCCGGGCTGCTGGAACTGCTCGACGTGCCCCTGCTGGCGCCGTGGGCGGCGGCGCTGCGCTCACGGCCCGCCGCCGAGGTGCTGCCGGCGCTGCTGCGGAGCGCGCTCGCCACCGACCGTCCCTCTCCGGCCGAACTGTCCCTCGTGGAACGGGCGTTGGACCGCGCCGCGGGCGCCGGAGGCCGGTACGCGCAGGCCTGTGCCGCCTACGCCCGCGCCGCCGGCCAGTACCCGGGCGACCCC
This sequence comes from Kitasatospora sp. NPDC059577, assembly GCF_042735475.1. NCBI lineage: Bacteria > Bacillati > Actinomycetota > Actinomycetes > Kitasatosporales > Streptomycetaceae > Kitasatospora > Kitasatospora sp. NPDC059577. The sequence goes on from NZ_JBHWBZ010000005.1 coordinate 145,441, forward strand.
GGACTGATCGCGGCGCTGCTGCTCAACCACGTCCGGCTCACCGCCGGGCAGGCGCTGTACCTGGACGCCGGGGTGCCGCACGCCTATCTGCGGGGCCTCGGGGTGGAGTTGATGGCCAACTCGGACAACGTGCTGCGCTGCGGACTCACCCCGAAGCACGTCGACGTCGACGGCCTGCTCGCGATCACGTCCTTCCGGCCCGGCGTGCCCGACGTGCTCACCCCGCACCCGATCGACGGCATCGCGGGCGCCGGTACCGACGGGGGCACCGGCCCCGAGACCGACACCGAGGCCGGCGCCGATGTCTGCCCCGACGTCTGCCCCGACGTCTGCCCCGACGTCTGCCCCGATGAGGAATTCCCCTCCCCCGCCGAGGAGTTCCGGCTCTCCCGGCCGCGTCCCGGCGCCACCCCGGCCCGGATCGACCTCCCCACCCCGCAGATCCTGCTCTGCGTGTCGGGGCACGCCCGGCTGCACGCTTCGGACGGGGCCGAACTCGCACTCCCCGCCGGGGCGTCCGCCTACCTGCGCCCGGGCGCCGGACCGGTCGGACTGACCGGCCCGGGCGCGGAGCTGTTCCGGGCCACCACCGGACGGCCGCCCACCTCCCGACGCGGCCGGCCGGACCGCCCGGCAACGCCGGACCGAACCGCCCGGTAGCGGCGGACCGCACCGTCCGGTCGCCGCGGACCGCACCGCTCAAGCCGACGCGGGATGCCCGAACAGCAGGTCGTAGCCGTCCGGGAGCTGCTCGACCACCCGGTCGATCAGCTCGGCGGGAACCTGGTCGGACATCGTGCTGAGCACCGCTCCGATGTCCCACTGCGCCGTCGCGGGGGTCGCCCCGTCGATCCACCCGACCACGCCCTGGACGAAGCGCTCGGCGGTCAGCGGTTCGGCCGCGGGCTCGGCGTCGCGCAGCAGTGAGGCGTACGTCGCAGGCAGTGCCCCGGCGAGCTCGATCCGCGCCGACCCCACCAGGTGCTCGCCGAGCAGGGCGAGCACGATCCGCGTGGCATGGTCCGCCTCCGCCTCCCCCCGGTACTCACCGCGTTCCACGACGCGGGCGAGAAAGTCCTCCCAGGAGATGGTCATCGCGTCCTCCTTCCGGTCGGCGGGATCCGGCAGGACCGACGGCGCTCTGCGCCCGGGTCGGGGGAGGTGACTCGCAACCCGTGATCACCGTGGGAGGTACCGGTGCCCGTGGTGCTCAGCGTAACCCGGCCCGGCGCTCCGGGAACCGGCCCGCTGTCATCGGGTCCGGCCGGGCGCCGGGAATCCGGCCCGGCGGATCGACGCCGTTGTCGATCGCGCCGTCGGCCCGGGGCTGCGTCCCGGAGGTGAGCATCGGCCGGGCGCCGGTCGAACCGACCTGGCGCCGCACGGCGAGCCCCGGCCCGCCCGTCCGCCCGGTCTCAGCCGGCCGAGGCGCGGCACCGCCGACGCGGCCGGCGCGCGGACGGGACCCCGCTGCCCGTGGCCCCCGGCGACACCCGCTGCGCCGGCGTCGTCGCCGTCGCGGTGGCCAGGGCGCCCTCGGCGCGCGCCGCGTCCGGCATAAACGCCGCGAGAAAGCGCCGCTCGTTCGGGCTCAGGGTGCGCGAGCGACCGGATTCGCGGTCCCGCGCGACCACCACGGTCCGCGCCCGCATAAAGGTGAGCAGGTCGCGGCAGACATTCACCTCGACATGTGCGGAACTCCGCCCGAGACGTTCCACGGTGAGTCTCACGGACAATGGCTCGGGCCGGTGGTGCAACTGCTCCAGATAATCGATCTCATGCCGCGCGATAATGAATCCGGACGGGAACAGCGATTCCCGGACGGCGGTCGCGTGGTGGCAGAAAAGGTCGTAAATCCCCTCCTGGATGTAGCCGACCAGCCGGGCGTTGTTGATGTGCCCGTTCTCGTCGACGTCGCTCCACCGGGTGGGGCAGGCCAGGACGTGCGCGCCCAGGTGCACCGCGCTCACTGCTGCGTCAGCCCGGCACCGGCGGTGGCGGGGAGCAGCGCACGCTGCAACCTGGCGTAGTACGCGGAGTGTTCGGCCGCCATCCGGGCCGCGGTCCACCCCTCCTCGGCGGCCTCCGCAGCCGCCTGGACGACCAGACTGTCGAGCACCGCGTCGACGGATCGGCACAACTCGGCGACGGCCGCGAGGCGCTCGGTCACGTCGGATCCGCCGGGGGCGTTCCGGGACGGGAACGCGGCCAGCGAGTCCATCGCGAGCTGCAGGTCGTCAAGCGTTTCCGGCAGGTTTTCCGAAGGGGAATTCCGCATGTTTTTCTCCAGGACTCAATCGGCCTTTACGGCCCGGTAACCAGCGTTCGAATACACCGGATCGGTGTCGACCCCCCGACGCCTTCGACGCTATCCCAGTCGACGGGGGTCGGCAGATGGTTTTCGGACCGCGACGGGAAACTGACTTCCATCGGAGTAGTTTGCCGGGGTACACAATATGCCCCGTCAGCCGAACGCTGTCCGCAATTCGGGTGGTATCGCCGACTCGACGCCCAAGATCAACTAGCCGGCGCCGCGGATCTGCTAGTGGCTCCACCACCGCGCCTTGTACAGGTGCGTCCCCCGCAGCACGCGGACCCCCTCCGGCCGGTGCAGGGAGATCACCGAGGTACACCAGTCGCACGGACCGGTGTGCTCGGGGGCCGCGGTGAGCAGACGACCGGTCCGGCCCGGCTCGTCACCGACGCTCTTCACGTCCCGCTCGTCGGCCGGAGCGGCCAGGTGGACCGGGGCGAAACGGTCGGCCGAGGGGTCGTAGCTCCACAGCCCGGCCGACGTGCTGACCCAGAACCGCCCGGGAGCCCCGACCGCGGGCGCCAGGTCATGGCCACCGGCACCGGGCAGCGGGGTGCTCCGGACAGCCGTGAGGGTGGGTGCGGCCGCCGTACCAGCGACCCGCAACGCGACCAGCGCGGAATCGCCGAGCACCCGCAGCAGACCGCTCCGCCCGTCCCACTGCACACCGTGCGCGCCGGCCAGCGGGAACTCCGCGAACGCGGCGGCACGCCGGCCCTGCGAGGCCGCGTACAGCCGGACCCAGCCGCCCGCGCTCGCCACCACGGCGACATTGCCGTCCGGCAGCAGCTCGATGCTGTGAGGATTGACGGCCGGGCCCAGGTCCGCCGCCCAGTGGACCCGGCCGGTGGCCGTGTCCACCACGGCGGCCAGCCCGCCCGAGGCCGTCGTCAGCAGGTAGCGGCGGCCCTCCCGGATCCGGCTCTTCACCTCGTCCGGGTTCGTCCAACTCCGGGCCGGGGCCAGGTCCGCCAACTCCGGCTCCCGGTCCGCACTCCAGCCCCAGACCACCGGCAACCGGTCCGGCCCCCGGTAGGCCATCAGCTCCTCGGCGCTCTGCAGCACCAGCACCCGGCGGGACTCCTGGTCCACGACGGCGACCTGCCCACCCGGCCACCGCGCCTGCGCACGGACCGCGGGCGCGCACACCAGCAGGGCGAGGCACAGCGCCGACAGCGTTCTCCGCATCACGCCCCCACCGTCCGCGCAGCGGACCGGATCCGCTGGACGGCACGTCCGAACGGCCGTCAGCCGGGCGGCCACCGGGCAGGCCCCAGCAGCCACCGCCCCGGGCCGCGACGGCTCGCGGCCGGGCCCCGGCGGCTGACCGGCGGGACCGACGACGGGCGAGCGGGCCTCCGGCGGCTACCGGCCGGACACCAGGTCCGCGACCCGGGCGATCGGCGAGGTCGTCACCCGCCCGCCCGCCTCCTGCCGGTCGGCGGCGTGGTAGGCGGCGTACATCGCGTGCACGCCCAGCCAGCGCAGCGGCTCCGGCTCCCAACGCCGCACCGTGTGCCCCACCCAGGGCAGCCCGGTGAGCTCGGTGTCCCGGCCCAGCACCAGGTCGCGCAGGGTCCGCCCGGCCAGGTTGGTCGTCGTCACCCCACTGCCCACGTACCCGCCCGCCCAGCCGAGCCCGGTCACCCGGTCCAGCTCCACCGTGGCGCACCAGTCCCGGGGCACCCCGAGCACACCCGCCCAGGCGTGGTCGATCCGGGCCTGCGCGGCGGCCGGGAAGAAGCGGTTCAGGATCGCGCGGAGCCCGCCCACCGTCTCCGCCTGGGTGGAACCGTCCGAATCCGTCCGCGAGCCGAACCGGTACGGGACACCGCGACCGCCGAGCGCGATCCGGTCGTCGGCGGTGCGCTGCGCGTACATGTAGGCGTGCGCGAAGTCACCCAGCACCTCCCGGCCCTGCCAGCCCGTCTCCGCCCAGAAGTCGGCGGGCAGCGGCTCCGTCGCGACCATCGCCGAGTTCATCGGCAGCCAGGTACGCCGCTCCCCGCGCAGCCCCGCCGTGAAACCCTCGGTGGCGCGCAGCACGTGATCCGCGGTGACGGTGCCCGACCCGGTGACGGCCCGCGGCTTCCGGTAGGCACTCCCGGGCAGGATCGCGGTCACCGCCGACCCCTCGTACACCTCCACCCCGAGGTCCCGCACCACCCGCGCCAGACCGCGCACGAGCTTCGCCGGCTGGATGCGCGCGCCGAACGGGGACCACGAACCGCCGAGGGCGCCGGCGACATCGACCCGCTCGCCGGCCTCCTTGGCGCTCAGCAGCTCCACGCGGCCCTCCCCGTAGCCGCGCTCACCCTCGACGAAGGCCCTCAGACGCTCCAACTGCGGCTTGCTGCGTGCGACTTCGAGCACGCCACCGCGGACGATGTCCGCCTCGATGCCCTCCGCCGCAGCCACCTCGACCACCTCCCCGACGGCGTCGTCCATCACCCGCTGCATCGCCGCCGCCCGCTGCTGCCCGTACCGCTTCGCGAACGCGCCGCGTCCCGCGAAACCGTTGTACAGCCAGCCGCCGTTGCGCCCGGAGGCGCCGTAGCCGCAGAACCGCTGCTCCAGCAGGGCGATCCGCAAGGACGGGTCCGCCTTCTTCAGGTAGTAGGCCGACCAGAGGCCGGTGTACCCGCCACCGACGACGCACACGTCGACATCCCGGTCCCCCGGCAGCCCGGGGCCGGGCTCCGGCACACCGTCCGCCGCGTACCAGAACGACACCCCGCCGTTGACCGCCGCCACCGGAACCTCCCACACCCTCGCTGACCTGCCCGGACGCTACCTCGGCCCGGCCGACGCCAACCACCCCTCACACTGCCAGGATCACCGCGCCGGGCCAGCCACCCTGTCAGTCCCGCAACAGCTCCAGGGCCCGCGTCCAGTCGTAGGAGCCCGGCACGAAGTCCGCCACCCGCACCCCCATCCGCCGCAGCTTCGCCAGGCTCTCCTCGTACGCGGGGTGAGCCGCCTGCGCGGCGCTCAGACACGGCTGAACGGCTACCGGAACGCCCCAGCCGAACGACTCGCAGAGAATGCCGAGCGCGAGCGTGTCCGAGATGCCCAGGACCCACTTGTTGATCGTGTTGAAGGTGGCCGGCGACACCACGATCGCGTCCGGATCCGGCAGCGGCCGCGGATCCCCCGGCTTGCGCCAGGCGGAACGGATCGGATATCCCGTCTGCGCCACGACCGCGTCCTGATCGATGAACCCCATCGCGGTGGGGGTCGCGACCACCCCCACGTCCCACCCACCGGCCTGAGCCGCCGCGATCAACTCCCCGACCCCACCCGCCACCCCCGCCGCACACACCACGACGTACAGCACCGGCTTCGCCGCCATCCCCGACCCTCCCTCTCATCCCCGCCGCCCCACCACGAGATCGGCATGCACCACCTTCCCAAACGCCTCCACCGCCGCACCCCAACGCCCCTTCGTCAGCTCGTGGACCAACGCCAACCCCCGGTGCCCCTCCTCGTCCTCCCCCGCCACCATCACCACCGGCACCACCGGCACCACCCGCGACCCGTCCCGCACCGCCACCCGCACCGTCCGGTCCGTGATCCGACGGATCGTGACGGTCATCTTCGCCAGGCACCCCGTCTTGACCGCGTTCGTCACCAACTCGCTGACGATCAACTCGGCGGAATCGATCAGCTCCGACAACTCCCACTCGCTCAACTTCTCCCGCACCAGCCGTCGGGCCACAGAAGCCGAGTCGGCCCGGTACGGCAGCATCGCGGTGGCCGGAGCGGGAGCTCGGCCGGTCATCAGAAGCTCACTCATCATCAACAGCCCCTCGGCCATCGGAGTCTCGAACCGAGCGCGGCCGGGCAAAGGTCCACAGATCACCAGCCCGAAGCAGCGCGTGACCAGTGAACGACAATGCGTTACCGTCAACCAGAGCAGAGCTACGGCACTTTCCAGGCGTTTCCCAGGCGTCGCTGGTGCACGGCTGGAACGATGACATTCGTGGAGCGGGGACGGATGAGCGGCAAACGCGGCCTGTTCGCCGGAAGGCGGCGGGAGTTGGGCTACAGTCAGGAGAAGCTTGCTGCCGATCTCGGCGTCGCCACTTCCACTGTCACCCGCTGGGAGTGCGGCCGCGCCGACCCCCACCCCCAACAGAGGGTGAAGCTCGCAGCGCTCCTCAAGGTCACCGCCCCGGAGCTGGACGCTCTCCTGAACCCGTCAGCCAAGGCACCGGTTCGCCAGGCGGCAAGTGCGCTCATCGACGAAAGTGACGACATGAAGCGACGCGAAGCCCTCGGGCTCATTGCGGCAACGGGGGCGCTGATCACACTTCCCTGCGGCGAAGGTACGGCCTCCGCTCCTTCGCCCGCGGCCTTCCGCGACTCGGCGACCCCGGTGAACGCTCACCTGTGGCAGATCTTCTCGGCATCCCGCACCAAGCAAGACATCTACCCGCTGGTCAGGCATCACCTCGGGGTTCTCGCCGCTGAACTCCGATCCGTCACGACCGAGTCCGACCGACAGCGTCTGTGCGGGATCGTGGGCGATCTCTACCAGCTCGCCGGAGAAATCCTCTTCGACGCCAGCCGCTACACCGACGCGGCACACTGCTACACCCTCGCGGCAGCAGCGGCCCGCGAAGCCTCGCACTACGACCTCTGGGCATGCGCGCTGACTCGGCACGCCTTCATCGAGCTCACAGAGCGCAGGTTCGACTCCGCCGAGCAGATCCTCACCGCAGCGGCACGTATCGGTCGCCGAGGCGACGACCAGCTCTCCACCCGCCACTGGGTCGCCGCCGTACAGGCCCAGGCCCTTGCCGGCCTGGGCCGGCTCGAAGCCTGTGACCGAGCACTTGCCGAGGCCGAACAGGTCCGCGAACTCACAGGCACCGTGCAGAACGGCGGCTGGCTGCGATTCGACGGCTCCCGTCTCGCGGAGGAACGTGGAACCTGCTACCTCACCCTCGGACGGCCGGACCTCGCCGAGAAGTCACTGCACAGTGCACTGGAAGTGAGTCTCTCGCCACGGCGCCGTGGAGCCGTACTCGCCGAACTCGCCGCACTCAGTGCCCACAGCGGCGACATCGACCAAGTCGTCCACTTCAGCAAGGCCTCGATGGCACTCGCGGACGAGACCGGATCCGGCTACATCGCCAAAAAACTCGACGGGTTGAGGCCACGTCTTGTACCCCTGATGAAGGACGACCGGATCTCGGAGCTGCACCACCACATCTCAGAGCTCCAGCACGCCGCATGACGAAAGGACCACGACATGACCGAGGACGGCCGGATCTTCCGGGAGGCGTGGATCGCCGGGGTGCGCAAGCACTTCCCCGGCGAGCCGAAGCCCGGCTACGTCGCCCCCTGGGACGACACCCCCGCGTGGGAACGGGCCTGCGCCGCAGCGGTGTTCGGTCAGGTCCGCGACTTCGTCGCGGTCAGCGCGGGCAGCACCGCGAAGCTCACCCGGGAGCAGAAGGGCCGGTTCGTCGCGATCTGCTGGATCGCCCAGATCCACAAGCACGTCGACGCTCCCAAACCCGCCTACGTCGCCGACTGGGACGACCTCCCCGAGTGGCAGCAGGAGACCGACGCCGACATCTTCGAGGCCGTCGAACGCCAGGTCTGAACGGCGTCTCCCGGCCCGGCCGACTGTGAGCGCGGTCAGCCGGGCGGGGGCGGCCGGTCGTCGTGGATCTGTTGGAGGTCGTCGAGCAGCCCGGTGAGCCAGACCGCGACGTCGACCGCGTGCAGCGGGATCCGCCGGTCGCCCCGGGGTTCGGCCGCGCGGTCGAGTTCGGCGGTCAGTGCCGCGCGGGCCCGGGTGAGGGCGGGGTGTGCGGTGCCTGCCGGTTCGCGGGCGCGGAGGGCCGTCGCCTGGCGGCGGAAGGCGGCCGTGACGTCGTCGGCGTGGCGCAGCAGCGCCTTCGCGTCGTCCGGGTGGGTCGCCGCGGTGCCGGGCGGGACGCGGGCCAGGAGCAGTTCGGCGCCGCGGACGGTGTGTTGTCCGGTGAGGAGGGCCGCCTGCCAGTTGGGCCCGTCCTCGGCCGGGTCGTGCCGTTCGCTGCGGTACTGGGCGTACATCGCTTCGGTGAGCAGGGCGGAGCGGCGGGCCCGGTGCAGGGCGTCGGCGGCCGGGCCGGTGCCGGTCACCACGACGACCGTCTCCCGGAGGGCTTCGGCGCTGTCGTCCAGCATTCCGGCGGCGCGGCGCCGCAGGTCCTGGCCGCCGCCGCGCGGCCAGGCGCAGAGGCCTGCCAGGATGCCGATCGTCGCGCCGGCGGCCACGTTGACCAGTCGCGCTTCGGCGAGCCGCCAGCCGGCGGGTGCCAGTTGGGTGAAGACGAGGGCGACCACGACGGTGAACAGTCCCTGGCCCCAGGCCGGACCGAACGCCGGTCCGGCGCTGAAGGCGATCAGCATCATCGGCGGCAGCGCGAGGGCGTAGACCAGCGGGCGTTCGCCCACTCCCAGCAGCAGGGCGGCGGTGGCGGCGGCGCCGACGGTCGTGCCGATGAGTGCGGGGCGCAGCGTCATCCGGGTGTCGGCGGCGCTGGTGCGCATCAGGGTGAGGGTGGCGAGCAGGACCCAGAAGCCGTGTGAGAGGTCGAGGGTGCCGGCGATCAGCCGGGCCGCGCCGAGGGCGAGCGCGGTGCGCAGCGCGTTCTGGAAGGCGACCGAGTGGGGTGTGAGGTTGGCCCGGAACCGGCGCCACCACAGCAGCGGGGCGGGGTCGTAGGCGTACCAGAACGGCCCGGGCCGTTGGTCGGCGGGTGTCTCGTCGGGTGGCAGGGCGGCGTGGCGGCTGACCCTGGCGGCGCGGACGGCGAAGCGGGCGCCTTCGGCGGCGTCCAGGGCGGCGGTGCCGAGCACCGGGCGGGCGAGGTGGGCGGGGCCCTCGGGTGACCGGCCTTCGGGTTCCGAGCCGTCGGCCCCGCCGGCCGCCCGGTCCGCGGCCCGGTCCGCCGCCCGGTCCGCGGCGCGGCCGGTGTCGAAGGCCGTGAGTTCCCGGTCGACCTGCCCGGTCTCGGGGACGGGCCCGGTGCGGAGCACCCCGGCGGCGGCCGCGCGCAGGGCCCGTGCGGTGGCGGCGGTGAGCCGTGCCGCGGCGGGGTGGGGCCGGGCCCGGGCAAGCAGCAGGACGCGGTGCACCTGCGGGCCGGTGTAGCGCAGGGCGACCGCGCAGTGGGTGAGGGCCCGGTCGACGGCGCCGGCCGAGGCGGGCCGTTCCATCAGGGGGACGCGGCTGAAGCGCAGCGCGTCGAGGCGGGTGCGGCACCGGTCGGCGGCTTCGGTGACGGCCCCGGCGGGCGCGGCGCGGCCGGCGCAGGCGTCGGCGGCGAGGTCCGTCAGGTCGGCCAGGGCCGCGGCGGCGCGGGACAGTCTGCTCCGGTAGTCCGGCGGTGCGGGCTCGGGCCACAGCAGCAGTTCCGCGGCGGCGAGCAGCAGCAGGCCGGCGGTGACGCCGAGCAGGCGCTGCGGGAGGGTGTCGGGGCTGTAGGGCGGGAAGCACGGGAGGATGTAGAGCAGTTGCAGCCCGGTGGCCAGGCCCATCAGCCGGGGGCCGCCGACGGTGCCGTAGGACACCGCGAAGCCGACGCCGACCATGCCGAGGGCCGCCGCCCAGTCGCGCACGGCGAGGAGGGTGCCGAGGCAGACGAGGCCCCAGGCGACCGGCAGTGTCCACAGGATCGTCCGGGCCCGGGCGCGGGCGGCGCCCTCGACCCGGGCGAGGGCGCCGAGGGCGACGGCCGCGAACAGCGCGTAGGTGGCCGACACCGGGCGGTGCAGGCCGTAGCGGAAGGTGTAGAACCCCGCGCACGCGGCCAGGGTGACCCGGACGGCGCGGTGGACGACCGCGGCGTCGGGGCGCGTGCGGCGCGGCTGCTCCGCCCGCCCTCGCGATCGGCGCATCGCACCTCGCTCCCGTGGGTGTGCCGCCCCGGCGGGGCGGGGCCGCCGCCGGGCTCGGGCGTGGGGACTCCTTCACGGTAGGACGACATCGGTCCGTCCCGCAGCGGGGACGGCTGCGCCGGGGCGTCCGGGCCTCCGCAGCTGTGACGAGCCCGGCCGCCCCGGCGGTAAATCGTTTGACCCCGGACCGTGACGACGGTGCACTGTGCCGGGGCACCGCAGGGGGCGGTGCCGTGGCCTGGAGGCAGCGGCAGCAATGCAGATCCGTTCCACGACCGACCGGGACCTCAAGGTCTTCGTCGACACGATCCACGCCGCGTTCGCGCGCTTCCCGGAGACTCCGGCCGAGGACGGCAGCGGGGTGTTCTGGTCGGCGTTCGAGATGGACCGCGCCCTGCTGGCCGTCTCGCCGGAGGGGAAGCCCGTGGGCACCGCCGGCGCGTACTCCTTCGAACTCACCCTGCCCGGCGGGGCCGCCGTCCCGGTCGCCGGGGTCACGGCGGTGGGTGTCCTGCCGACGCACCGGCGCCGGGGTGTGCTGACGGCGATGATGCGGCATCAGCTCGCGCAGGTGCGGGAGCGGGGGGAGTTCCTCTCCGTGCTGCTGGCGTCGGAGGCTTCGATCTACGGCCGGTTCGGCTACGGGCCGGCGACGTACACGCGGCGGCTGACGGTGCCGCGCCACCGGGCGGCGCTGGCCGCCCCCCGGGCGCGGGGTGCGGCGGAGGCGTTCGCGGCGGGTTCGGTCGAGGTTCTGCGGCGGGCCGAGTGCGGTGAGCTCCTGGAGGAGGTCTACGACCGGTACCGCCGGGTGCAGCCGGGTGCGTTGTCGCGGCCGCACCGCTGGTGGGCTTCGGGTGCGGGGCAGCCGCCGGTCGCTCCGGCGCCGCGGTACGTCGCCGTGCACCGGGACGCGGACGGTGTCCCGGACGGGTACGCCAGCTACTGGCTGGACGCGCCGGACATCTTGACGGTGGACGAGACGGTCGCCGTCGACGACGCCGTGTTCACGGCCCTCGCCGGGTTCCTGCTCGGCCACGACCTGGTGTCGGAGGTCGTGTTCAAGCACCTCCCGACGGAGCATCCGCTGCGCTGGCAGCTGGTGGACTTCAACGCCGGTCAGCTGAGCAAGAGCACCGACTGGCTCTGGGTGCGGATCCTGGACGTTCCGCGGGCGCTGACCGCACGCGGCTGGTCCGTCGACGGTGAGCTCGTGCTCGACGTCGACGACCCGTTCCTCGGCGAGCGGGGCCGCTACCTGCTGACCGTGCGGGGCGGCGAGGCCGACTGCGTCACGACGGACCGTGAGCCCGATCTGTCGTTGGACGTACGGGACTTGGGCTCGGTGTACCTGGGCGGGACGGCTCCGAGCACGCTGGTGCGCGCCGGCCACGTGCTGGCGCACCGGCCGGGCGCCGCGGCGCTCGCCGACGCCCTCTTCGGTGCCGAGCGTCCCCCGCACTGCCTGCACTGGTTCTGATCCGGCGCGGCCGCACCGGCCCCCGCCCACGGATGGACGGGGGCCACGACGGGGACTCCTGGTCCGCCGTCAGCGGGCGCCGGGGAGGGGCTCACGCGTCGGCCGGGGAAGGGCTCACGCGAGCGCCGGGGAAGGACTCACAAGCGGGCCGGAGAAGGGCTCACGCGTGGGCGCTGATCTGGCCGCCGGCCGAGAGCACGATGTAGACGCCGTTGGCGGAAACGCCGACGTCGTGCCCGTTCGTCTCCAGCGTGCCGTTCACCGCGTTGTCGAGGCCGAGGATGTCGGCGCGGTACTTGAGTTCGCCGCTCTTGGTGACCTTGACCGTCCAGTCGCCCGCGACCTTGAAGGTGCCGGGGCCCTGGTGTCCGCCGCCCATCCAGGCGTGGACCGTGCCGTCCAGCGAGAGCACGATGAACATGTCGTTGGCGTCGAGTCCGGCGTCGGTGTCCTTGGCGTCCAGGGTGGCGAGGACGTCACCGTTGTTGACGATCTTGGCGACGAAGTGCTGGGGGGCGACTTCCCGGATCTCGGCGGTGCTGCCGTCGGGGAGGGTCTGGGTGCGGGCGCCGGGCGCCGGCTTGCCCGGCGGGGCCGGGGTGGTGGTGGCGCCGGTGCCGGGCTTGGCGGCCGTGGTGCCGTTGCCGGGCTTGGCCGGCGGGGCGGCCGGGGTGGTGGGTGCGCCGGACGCCGGGGCCGTGGCGGCCGGTGAGGAGGGGGCGGCCGGGGCGTTGGTGCCGGGGGTTCCGGCCGTGGCGGCCGTGGCGGCGGGGGAGGCCGCGGTCGACGCGCCGGACGTGCTGCTGCAGGCGGTGGCGGCGGGTACCAGCAACGCGACGGTCAGGACGGTGCCGGCGAACGTGCGGGCCGTGGTCGCGCGGCGGGTCGTCTTGAGGGACATGCTGGTTCTCCTGAACTGGGTGCGGGTGAGGACGCGGACGCCGCCCGGTCCGTCTCCCCCGTGGAGGCCGGTGGGTGACGGAGCGGCGTGCACGATCGAAACTAGTCGGGGCAGTCGACGGAATGACGCGTTCCGTGTCACCGGACTGCAACGCTGCGACCCGATCCCGACCGGAGTCTCCGTCAGCACCGGCGCCCCGGAGTCCTCGTGGAAGCGGCCGTGCCCGCCCCTCGTGCGATCCCGGGGCGGGCACGGCCGTGTCACGTCCGTCGGTGTCAGCCGAGGGTGGACCCGGCGATCGGGGCGGAGAGTTCGACGGTCTCGCCCTTCAGGCCGGCCTTGACGAACTGCCAGGTGAGGCCGGTGATGACGCCCTTGCCCAGCGGGGCGAGCTTGGCGAAGGCCGGCTGGCTGAGGTCGATGTGGGTGGAGTCGCAGGAAGGACACTGGTCCTTGACGGGGACGGTGATGGTCTTGCCCTGGTAGGTGACCTTGACCGAAATGCCCTTGCAGACGGGGTCGTTGTTCGGGTTGGCGGTGGTCCACCAGGTGTGCGAGACGGCGACCAGCATCTGCGACGAGGCGTTGATCTGGGTGCCGCAGGCGCCGAAGCCCGAGTCGTTGTAGTAGGTGGCCTTGCCGGTCATGGGCTTGTTGATCGGGATCGCGGCGCTGGCGGTGCCGGCCGTGAAGGCGATGAGAGCGGCTGCGGCGAGCGGGGCGCCCGCGAGGATCCTGAGGTTCTTGCCGATGGCGCGCATGGTTCGTTCCCTCCGGTTGCAGTGCTGGCGGAGCTTGCTAAGCATGGGCATGACAGACACAAGTCGCCACGTCCGCACGGCGGTTCGGCGACTCCGACGGTCATCTCGTGAAGGGAACGTATGCGCTCGTCCTCGATATGGTCCAGACCTCCATGATGTTGGCATGAACACAAGGCAAGGATCTTTACGAATGCCGCCGAAGGGGCGAAGATGCGTGACCGCGCCACCACGGAGGGTGTTGACAGGCCGTCACCCACCTGCCTGTCCCGCACCGACCCGGCCCCGGAGGTCCCGTCACATGCGCACCGCTCTCGCCGCCCTGCTCCTCGGCGCCGCCCTCGTCCCGGCCGCCGCCGCACCCGCGAACGCCGGCTCCGCGCCCCGCGCGGTGAACCAGGGCTACAGCATCCCGGTCGGCGGCGTGACCGACCTCGGCGCACTGCCCGTCCTCGGCAGCCTCGGGCTCGACTTCGCCCGCCTCCTCGGACAGTGACCCGGGTCGGTCACCGAACGTCGCCGGCACGGGCCGCCGCCCTGCCGGCACCCGGACTCCCCCGTTGCCTGCCCCGTCCCTGTCTTCGCCCGCGCTGTTCCCCGCCGTCGCCCGCCCCGCCCCGCCCCCGCCGTCGCCCGCACCGCTGCTGTCCCGACGCGCTCGCGTCCTGACCGTCCGCCGCGCCGGCCCGCCGCCGAGCGGCACGCGACGGATGGTGGCCGCAGTCCCCGTTCCGCCCACCGGGATCGCCCCACCGGGTTACCCTCGTCCCGCGCGGCGACGACTCCGCGCGACCGACCGAAGGGGGAACGGGTGATCGGGGACCTGCTGCCGGACATCGTGGCGACCGAGGTGGCGTACGACGACCCCCCGCAGGCCCGGCTGGAGCCGGCGGAGGAGGCCGTCCTCGCGCGGGCCGTCGACAAGCGGCGCCGCGAGTTCACCACCGTCCGGCACTGCGCCCGCGCCGCCCTCGCCCGGCTCGGCGTCCCCTACCGCCCGCTCGTCCCCGGTCTGCGCGGCGCGCCGAGCTGGCCGGACGGCGTGGTCGGCAGCCTCACCCACTGCGACGGCTTCCGCGCGGCGGCCGTGGCCCGGGCCGGCGCCCTCGCCTCCGTCGGCATCGACGCCGAGCCCGCGCTGGCGCTGCCGGAGGGTGTCCTGGACGTCGTCGCGCTGCCCGTCGAGCAGAAGCGGCTCGCCGACCTGGCCGCCACGCGCCCGGACGTCCCGTGGGACCGCCTGCTGTTCAGCGCCAAGGAGTCGGTGTACAAGGCGTGGTTCCCGCTGACCGGGCTCTTCCTGGAGTTCAGCGAGGCCGAACTGGACCTCTCCCCCGACGGCACCTTCACCGCCCGGCTGCTGGTTCCCGGACCGGTGGTCGGCGGGCGTCGGCTCGACGGCTTCGACGGCCGCTGGGCCGTCCGGGACGGGCTGCTCGCGACCGCCATCGCCGTGGAGCCGTGAGGCCCGTCCGCGACACCCCGGCACGGACTCCGGCCGTGAACTCCGGCCGTGAACTCCGGCCGCCCACCCGCCGCCTGCACCGCCTCCCCCGCCCGGGTGGGGGAGGCATATCCTCGTCCCCGTGACGGTGACCTATGTGATCGACGGCGGCAGGATCGGCACCCTGGAGGACTTCTGGGACGCCGTCGGGCAGGAGATCGGCGTCGACGGCTACTTCGGCCGCAACCTCGACGCCTTCGCCGACTGCCTGCGCGGCGGCTACGGCACGCCCGACGACGGGGACTGGGTCATCGAGTGGCGTGACCACCAGGCCTCCCGGCGCGGGCTCGGCTACCCGGAGACGGTCCGCCAGCTGGAGCTGCGGCTGGGCCGCTGCCACCCCACCAACCGCGAGCACGTCGCCGCCGACCTGGCCGCCGCCCGCGCCGGGAAGGGCCCGACGGTCTTCGACTGGCTCGTCCGGATCATCGAGGACGAGCACCCGGGGGGCCTCCGGCTCGCGTAGCACCGCCGGACGTCCACGCCCCCGGTCCGCGTCGCGGCGTCCGCCCCCGGTCCGCGTCGCGGCCTCCGCCCCGGTCCGCGTCGCAACCTCCGCCCCCGGTCCACATCGCGGCCTCCGCCCCGGTCCGCGTCGCGCCGTCCGGGCCCGGTCCGTGCCACGACCTCCGGGAGCCCGGGCTACAGCACGTCCGAGAGCCGGACGAACCGCCGCCCCGCCGCCAGCATCCCCGGCACCGCCGCCGCCACCCCCGGGGCGGTGCCGCCGCCCGGGTGGTTCATGTGGCCGATCACGATCGCGCCCGACGGGGCCGACCCGACCTCCTGCCGCACCTGGGAGGCGTTGAGCGTCGCACCGCCGTCCCCGTTCACGGTGAAGCCGGCCACCCGCTGGCCCAGGTCGGCGACCACCCGGGTGGCGACGTCGTCGTAGTGCGCGGTGCCGGAGCGGAAGAACCGGGGCGGGTGCCCGAGCAGCCCGGTGAGCTTCCGCGCGTTGGCCGCCACCTCGTCGTAGACCTCGCCGACGTCACCCGTGCCGGCGATGCCGTAGGCGGAGCGGCCGGTGACCGAGAGCGGGCGGTGGACGGTGCCGTGGTTGCCGATCTCGAACAGCGGGTCGCCGGCGAGCTGCTCGAACTCGTCCGGGTTGGCGTCGATCCAGCGGGCGTTCAGGAAGAGCGTGGCCGGGACGGCGTGGGCCCGCAGGAAGTCGATCAGGTCGGCGTCGTAGCCGTTGCCGCCGGGCCCGCCGCAGGCGTCGAAGGTGAGTGCCGTCGCGCGCTCGCCGTCGGGCAGCTCGGTGATCACTCCGGCGACCTCCAGCCCCCAGTCCGTCGGGGCGACGGCTCCGTACCGCTCCACCACTTCGGCCCGGGTCGGCTCCTTCGCCTGGACGGGTGTGGCCGCGGGGGTGGGCTCGGCCGTCGGTGCGGCGGTCGCGGGGTCCGTGGGCACGGCGTCGGCCGCCCCGGATATGCCGGACGTCGTGGCCGCCGCCGTCCCCGTCGCCGTCCCTGCGGCGGGGGCCGAGGACGAGGCCGCCCCGGCGAGCGACGTCGACGCCGCCCGGGTCCCGCACCCCGTCAGCACGCCACCGGCCATTACCACGAGCAGTGCCCGCCGACTCACCGCCACGCCCGCCTCCGATCCATCTGCACTCGAATCAACTGATTACATGACTATGAACCGACCATTCGTCACTCCTCGCAACTCGCCCACCGCCCCGCACCCGGCCCCTCTTCACCGACCCGCCCCGCCGCCGTGGGCCCCTCCTCACCCCCGGTTCACCCGCCCGGGTAGGCACGCGAGCGACCGCCCGCCCCGATCCGGAGGCCCCGATGCCGACCGAACCCAGCACGCCCCGGCCCGGACGACCGGCCCAGCCCGGCACGCCCCAGCCCGGACAACCCGCCCGGCCCGGCCCGACCGACCGGCCGCCGCACCCCGCCCGCCGTGACCTGCTCCGCACCGGCCTGGCCACCGGCGCCGCCGCCGCCCTCGGCCTCGCCGCCACCACCGGCGAAGCCTCGGCGGCCCCCGGCGCGGCCCCCGGCGCGGCCCCCACCGCGACCCCCGACCGCACCCTCACCCTCACCGGCCACCTGCCCACCGGCTCCCCGGACTTCGTCCACCTCCCGGTCGAAGTCCCCGAGGGCGTGCGGGAGATAGCCGTCTCCTACAGCTACGACAAGCCCCCGGTCCCGGCCGGCACCCCGGGCAACTCCTGCGACATCGGCATCTTCGACGAGCGCGGCACCGACCTCGGCGGCCCCGGCTTCCGCGGCTGGTCCGGCGGCTTCCGCACCGAGTTCAGCCTCTCCCGCTCCGCCGCCACCCCCGGCTACCTCCCCGGCCCGGTCAATCCCGGCACCTGGCACGTCGTGCTGGGCCCGTACCAGGTCGCCCCGCAGGGCCTGGACTACCGCGTCCAGGTCACGCTCCGCTTCGGCGCGCCCGGACCGCAGTTCACCCCGCACTACCCGGCGGAACGGGCCCGCGGCCGCGGCCGCGCCTGGTACCGGGGCGACTGCCACCTGCACACCGTCCACTCCGACGGACGGCGCCTCCCCGAGGAGGTCGCGGCCGGGGCCCGCACGGCCGGCCTGGACTTCATCGTCTCCACCGACCACAACACCAGCTCCTCGCACGCCGTCTGGGGCCCGCTGGCCGGCCCGGACCTGCTGATCCTCCCGGGCGAGGAGATCACCACCCGCAACGGCCACTGGCTCGCCCTCGGCCTGGAGGGCGGCCAGTTCGTCGACTGGCGCTACCGCTCGCGCGACGAGGAGTTCCCGCGCTTCGTCCGCCAGGTCCACCGCTCCGGCGGCCTGGTGGTGCCCGCCCACCCGTACTGCCCGTACGTCGCCTGCCAGTGGAAGTTCGGCTACGACCAGGCGGACGCCGTCGAGGTGTGGAACGGCCCGTGGACGTACGACGACGAGTCCGCGGTGGACACCTGGGACGGTCGGCTCGCCGTCGCCCTGCGCGAGGGCCGCTCCTGGCTGCCCGCCCTGGGCAACAGCGACGCGCACAGCGAGCCCCAGGTGATCGGCTCCCCGCACACCGTGGTGCTGGCCGAGGACCTCACCCGCGACGCGGTCCTGGACGGGCTGCGCGACGGGCGCAGCTGGCTCGCCGAATCCAAGTCCGTCCAGCTGGAGTTCAACGTCACCGGGCACGGCCGCCGGGCGGGCATCGGCGAGGAGCTGACCGTCCCGGCCGACGCGCCGCTGGACGTCGAACTCACCGTCTCCGGGGTGCCCGGCGGGACGGTCCGGCTGATCACCGACGAGGGGCAGATGCACCAGGAGTCGCTGCCCGCCGGCGGCTCGGGCACCGTGGTGTGGCGCACGACCGCCGCGCTCGCCGCGTACGTCCGGGCCGAGGTCCGCCACCCGAAGCCGGACGGCACCCCGGGCAGGGGCAACGCGATGGGCCCGGACCTGCCCTGGGGCCCGATGGCGGCACTGACCAACCCCGTCGTCCTGCGCGCCCAGGAGCGGTAGGCGACTCCCGGGAACGGCGGGAGCGGCCACCGGCCGGTCACCGAACGCTCACCGGGCGGTCACCGGCCGGCCGCGGCGCCCTACCCGCCCACCGGGTGGGGGACGACTCGGGGCACCCGTTTGGACTAGGTTGATCCCCGAAACGCATCAGTCGTAGGGACGAGGCGATCGGCTGTCCGGACAGGGGCCGACCAGCCCCTTCGCACTCCGACCGCCTCGCCCCGGCTACCCGACCGTCCCCGGCCCGCGAAGGGATCCGCAGCTGTGAACCGTACGACCGTAGGTGGGCCGGAGCTCGGGGGCGGCCGGGGCGCCGGGGGCGTCCTCGTCCTTGTCGACCCGTCCGGGGCCGGGAACAGCCCGGTCGCGGAGCTGCTCGCCCGGGAGCTGCACCCCAGCGTCCACCTGCGGACGGACGACTTCCTGCGGGTCATCCGCAGCGGCCGGCTCCAGCCCCACCTGCCGGAGGCCGGGCGTCAGAACGCCACCGCCCTGGCCGCCGCCGCACAGGCCGCCTTCGCGTACGCCACCCGCGGCTACCAGGTCGTCGTGGAGAGCCCGGACGTCCCGGCCGGGCTGGACACCTTCCGCCGGGAGAGCCGCACCACCGGTACCGCCCTCCACTACGTCGTCCTCCGCCCCGGCCCGGTCCCGGTCGACGACCGGCACGTCCTCGACACCCGCGACCTCACCCACGAGACCACCGCCAAGTCCGTCCTCGCCGCCCTGACCCGCCGCACCCACCTCCTCGGCTGGTAGCAGCACGGCCGCCCGGGTCCGCCGCGGCCCGGCCGGGCCCTCCGGACAGGTCCTACGGACAGGGCCTACGCCCCCACCACCCCGTCGATCGCCTCGCGGAGGAAGTCGGCGTGCCCGTTGTGCCGGGCGTACTCGTGGATCAGGTGCAGCATCACCAGCCGCAGGGACACCTCGGCGTCCCACCGGGCCTGGTACCCGGTGACGTCGAGGGTCTCGGCGGCGAGCTCGATGCGGCGGGCGTGCTCGACCTCGGTCCGCCAGGCGGCGAAGGCCTCCGCGCGGGTGGCGCCGGTCGCGTCGTACGCGACCTGGTAGTCGCCGTCCGCGGACCAGACCAGCGGGAGGTCCTCGCCGTTGATGACCCGGCGGAACCAGGTGCGCTCCACCTCCGCCATGTGCCGGACCAGCCCGAGCAGGGTGAGCGTGGACGGCGGGCTGGACCGCAGGCGCAGCTGTTCGTCGTCCAGGCCCTCGCACTTCATGGCGAGCGTCGCCCGGTGGAAGTCCAGGAAGCCGCGCAGCATCTCGCGCTCGCCGCCGGTCAGCGGCGGTGCGGGGCGTTCGTCGGGGGCGTTCACGGTGTCGCTCTCCTCACGTGTCGTCCGGATCCCGTCAGGGACTCGGGATCCTCGCGGACTGTAGCGAACGGACCGCCCCGCCCGGCGGCGAATTTTCTCCCGGCTGTCACATCCGCCCGCCCTCCGGTGTCTTCATGCCCGACCGAACCACCGCACGAGGAGGACACCATGGCGCTCCGCCTGCCGAAGGCCCCGCTGCCCGCCGGGCTCGGCGAGAACATGATCACGGCGTTCGGCGCCGTCTTCGAGCCCACCGAGGTGATCTGGCACAACCCCGGGGTCGCCACCGCGAACACCGAGTTCGCGGGCAGGATCGCCGGGTGGGACGCGCTCGACGAGAGCCTGAAGTCCTTCGCCCACATGGCCGTGGCCTCGCTGGTCGGCTGCAGCTGGTGCCTGGACATCAACTACTTCCAGGCGCAGAACAAGGGCCTGGACCTGACCAAGGCCGCCCAGGTGCCGAACTGGCGGGCCTCCGAGGTGTTCGACCCGCTGGAGCGGGAGGTGATGGACTACGCCGAGGCCATGTCCGTGACTCCGCCGACCGTCACCGACGAGCAGTACGGGGGTCTGCTCGACGCCCTGGGCGCGGCGGCGATGGTCGAACTCACCGCCTACGTCGCCTTCGTCAACATGGCCGCCCGGAACAACATCGCCAACGGCGTCTCCTCCCAGGGCTTCTCCGACTCCTGCGAGGTGCCGCTCGCCGGCCGCCCCGCCACGGCAGCGGCACGGGAATGACCCGGTCCGGGGCCGACCACGCGTTCCCCGATCGCCGTCACCCGCCCGGCAACCGACCCGGCGACCGGCCCGCCCGGTAGCCGCCCCCGGTCGCGCGGCGGTGGTCCGAGCCCCCTCGGACCACCGCCGCGCCCCTTTCCCACCGGGCACACCGGCCCATCACGTACCGTGTTCGGACCACCACCGGTTTGGGTACGTACCTCGGCGCGCCCGACGGCCGGGCGCCCACCGAGCAGGAGACCCAGCGGCCCATGGACCACAACCGCATCCCCCCGACCGTACGCCAGACCTACGGCGCCGGCGATCTGTCGAAAGCAGCCAGCTTCGCCGGCGGTTTCATCAACTTCGGTGACTGGCAGGGCATCGACCTGACCGCGCCCACCTCCGACGACCGCGTGCACAGCCAGGAGCAGCTCTACCGGCGGGTGCTGCGGAGCTTCCCCGAACCACGCGAGCACCTGCGGCTGGCCGAGGTCGGCAGCGGCCGCGGCCTCGGCGCCGCCCTGGCCCTGCGCGAATTCCGGTTCGCCGCCGTCACCGGGATCGACATCCACCCCGACCAGGTCGAACGCGCCCGAGCCGTCAACGCCAAGGCCCTGGCCACCTACCCCGACCGCCTCGCCTACACCATCGGCACCGCCGAGCGGCTCCCCTTCGCCGACGCCTCCCTGGACGGCCTCTACTCCGTCGAAGCCGCCCAGCACTTCCGCGAACTCACCGGCTTCGCCCGGGAATCCGCCCGGGTGCTGCGCCCCGGCGGCCGGCTCGCCGTCACCACCTTCTTCACCGCCGAGGGCCCCGAGGTCGCCGAACGCCTGAAGATCCTCCTCGCCAGCTTCGCCGACGGCCTCGACGTCCCCCACCCCCTCGGCCCCTTCACCGAGGACCTCACCGCGGCCGGGTTCGCCGAGGTCACCACCGAGTCCATCGGCGCCGACGTCTGGCCCGGCCTCGACCGCTACCTGGTCGACGCCGTCCCGCCCGGCCACTGGACCCGCAACTTCCTCCCCTCCTGGCGCGACGGCCTCCTCGACTACCACGTCGTCACCGCCGTCCGGGCCTGACCCGCCGGGTCCGCGAACGCGGTGCCCGTCCGCCGGCACGCGCGGACGGGCACGCGACGGACGGGCACGCGACGGGACGGGCGTCCCGACGAGCAGTACCCGACGCGGTTCCGCGCCGCCCTCAGCCCCGCGCGTTCTCCCGGACCTCCACCAGGCGGGTCGGAGCCGCGCCGAGCCACCAGGTGGGGTCGGCACTGCCGTCGGTGGTGCGGCCGTCGCGGTGGACGTAGTGGCGCACGTCGCGGCCGGGCTCGGCGAACCCGCCGTTCAGGGCGCGCTCCAGCCACTCGGCGCCGAACCGGAAGGCCTCGGCCGCCACGCCGCCGAGCGGGTGGAACTCGTCCTCGTAGACCCGCAGTTCCTTCGGCGCCCGGATCCGCTCGAAGCTCTCCAGCGCCTGGCCGAGGTCGGTCAGCTCGTCGAACTCGCCGATGCCGTACAGCACCGGGCAGGCGATGTCGGCCACCAGGTCGCCGAGCGGCATCCGGTCGGCGAGGTCGCGGTCGAAGGCCGCCTCGTCGGTGTACCCGGCCATGTACATGTAGTTGTTCTTGAAGGTCGGCTGGGCGCGCTCGAAGATGGTCGCGAAGTCGCCGGTGACGGCCTCGAACGCGGCCAGCGCGGCCAGGCGCCGGTCGGTGGCGGCCGCGCGGGAGCCCCAGTAGCCGCTCATCGAGATGCCGAACATGCCGATCCGGTCCGCGTCGACCTCCGGCAGCCCGGCCAGGTGGTCGAGGTAACGGCCGATCGCCCGCTCGTAGTTGGACAGGTCGACGGTGAGTCCGCCGGCGCGGCTCTCGCCCTGGCCCGGCCCCTCGACGGACAGCGCGACGATCCCGCGGGAGGTGTAGTACCGCTCGGCCGCCCAGATGTAGTCCTCCTTGATCATGTCCATCCCGGGGCCGAGGATGACGGCCGGCGCGTTCTCGACCCGGCCGGCCGGCAGGTGCAGCAGGGCGTGGATCGTCGAGCCCTCGAAGTCCAGCTCCACCCGGCGCACCCGGCCGTCGCGCAGCGCGCCGAGGCGGGCCACGCAGTGGTTCGCGCGCTCGCGCATGGCCGCCTTGCGCGGGTCGGCCGCGTCGAACACCGAGTACTGGGCGCGGCCCCACATGACCGCGGCCCGCAGGTAGAGGTCGGCGGCGGTCTGCGCGAAACCGCCGCGCTCGTGGTGGGCGGCGCGCTCCTCGGCCTGCCCGGCCACCGTCGCCCACGCCTTGGGCAGCATGGCGCCGCTGCGGACGAGCGCGAAGACCTTGGCGAAGTCGGTGTGGTCGTGGCCGAGCTGCTCCATGGTCCCGACGGCCTCGGGGTGCAGCGCGTCGAATCCGCCCTGCGCGAGGGCGATGTCCAGGGCCCAGCTCTGTCCGGTCGAACGGACGGTCATGGTGGTCTCCTCCGGGGTCGGGGGCAGGGTCGAGCCGCCCCGCGAATCACTGAGCACTTAGAAACTAAGTACTTAGCTATTAAGTACTTAGGCTAGTCTGCTGTCAACCCGCCGAGGAGGACCGACCATGGCCGAGCAGCCGCCCACCCCCGACCGCGCCCAGGCCCTGGACCGCCTGTCCCGCGCCGCCTACCGCCTCAGCGCCGCCGACGCCCGGCTGCGCGGCCGCGCCACCCGCACCCCCGGCGCCCTCTCGCTCACCCACGCCCGCGCCCTGCGCACCCTGGCCGACCAGGGGCCACTGACCATCAGCGGGCTCGCCGCGGGCACCGAGACCACCGGCGCCGCCACCACCCAGCTGGTCAACGGCCTGGTCGCGGCCGGCTACGTCACCCGCACCCGGCCGCCCGAGGACAAGCGCTCCGTCGTGGTCACCCTGACCGACGCCGGACGCGAACGGCACCGGCAGCGCCAGGAGGCGCTCACCGACGCCCTGCACACCGACCTGTCCGACTACGACGCCGAGGCGCTCGACCGCGCCGCCGAGGTCCTGCACCGGCTGTCCGCCGTCTACGACCGGCTCTGAACCCCGCCGCCCGCCCCGTGCGGCCCGGGGCCGGGCCGCACGTCCGGAGGAACTCCGGCACCGCCGGCACCCGGCAGACCGCCGCGTTCGACCGGCCCTCCGGCATCAGCGCCGGCACCTCGCGTGCGGGTCATGGCCGCCCGACCGGGCACCATGCCCGCCGCGTCGGCCGCCCTCGGAGTGCCCGGACCGTGGGCGCCGCCCTGGCGGCCGGTCGGACCGGTGAGCGCCGGGGCCCTCCTCCTCGCGACCTCCTGCGCGGCCCGGCCGCCGCCGGGGCCCTCCGCACCCGCCCCGTCACGACCACCGCCCGCCGGCCCTGCCACCGACGAACCGGCCACCAGGCCACCAGGCCACCAGGCCACCAGGCCACCAGGCCACCAGCTCAACCGACCGCCGCGTCGGCCCGGTTCACCGGATCGGTCCCGGGCGCCTCGGGAGTCTCGGGAGCCTCCGTACCAGCGGGAGCCCCGGGCCCCGCCAGGGCCGCCAGCCGGCGCAGGCTGGCCCGGCGCTGGAGCGCGCCGAGGCCCACGGTGGCCGCGCCGAGGCCCAGCCAGCCGACCGGGCCGGCCGCCATCACCACCCCGGTCAGCAGCAGCGGGCCCACCGACTTCTGCACCGACTGGGACATCCCGGCCACGCCCAGGTACGACGCCTGGGCGCCCGGCGGCGCCAGGACGACCGCCAGCTCCCAGGAGCTCACCGAGCGCATCAGCTCCGCCAGCGTGACCAGCACGGCCGCGGCCAGCAGCGCGATCGACGCCGCCCACGGCCCGCCGCCGGTGGCGAGCACGATCAGCAGGCAGCCGGCGAACAGCGTCACCCCGTACCAGCCCACGGCCGCGGCCGCCCCGCGCGGACCTTCCGCCAACGCCGAGACCCGCAGTTGCAGCAGCACCACCAGCACGGTGTTGAGGACCAGGAAGACCGGGACGACGGCGGGCGGCGCGTCAGTGTGGTGGACGAGCCAGAGCGGCAGGCCGACGTTGAGGATCGAGTCGTCGAGGTTCATCGGCATGTCCAGCAGGACGAACGCCAGGTAGCCGCGATCGCGCCAGGGGCTCGGCACGGCGGTCGCGCCGGCGGCGGGCTCCTGTCCGGCGGCCGTCGCGACCAGGCCGCGGCCGGCCGGCTCCCGGGTGCGCCAGACCAGGACGGCGGCCACGACGAAGGAGACCGCGTTGGCCAGGATCAGCGTGCGGTACGCGGCCGTGGTGCCGACCGCGAGGCCGATCGCCGAGACGCCCGCGCCGAGCGCGTACCCGGCGTTGGCCACGCTGCGGAACAGTGCCTGGTACGTGGCGCGCCGCTCGCCCGCGACGCGGGTGGCGAAGAGCATCTCCAGGGTCTTGGCGGCCCGCTCGGCCAGGCAGGTCAGCGCGACCGCGGGGAGCAGGGCGGCGAAGTCGTCGACCACCAGCAGCAGGCCCATCGTCCCCACCCGCAGCAGGTGGCACCCGATCAGCAGCCATCGCACCGGCACCCGTTCGGCCGCCCGTCCGGCCAGCGGCGACCCGGCGATCCCCGCCACCGCGCCCACCCCGAGGAGCAGGCCGAGCCGCCGGGCGTCCATCCCGCACACGTAGGTGAAGTACAGCACCGAGGCCGCCGCCCACACCCCGGTCCCGGTCCGGTCGACGCACTGGGCCAGCAGCATGATCCGCGCGTCCCGCCCGCCCGGCGGCTTCCGCAGCTGCGCCATCAGTCCGTTCCCCCGCATGGCAGGCCCCCGTTGCATGATCGGCATCAATCTCGACATCAAGATACTTCATATCAAGACACCCATGGAACCCCCGCCCCCGCCATCCCGACCGCCCCGCCCATCCCCGCCACCCCGCCCGACCGGGCCCTCGACGCGCGGCGGGCGGTGCGCCACACTCTCCCCAGCAGCACCCCGCGCTCCCAACGCACCGGCACGACGTCCTGACCACCGCACAACGGAGAGCCTCACGGTGAGCACTCGTCAACTGCTGGAGATCGTCCTCTCGTCCGGCCGGTCCGGGTCCGGCCCGGCCACCTGGGGCCAACGGGCCATCTGGGACGCCGTACGCCGGCTGGCCCCGGCCGACGCGCCGCGCTACAACATCACCACCGCGGCACCACTGGACCCGGGCCTGCCACTGCCTGTCATCCTCGGCGCACTGGAGCACCTGCTGCACCTGCACGACTCCCTGCACACCCGGCTGCTCCCGGGCGAGGACGGCGAGCTGCGCCAAATCGTCGACCCGGAAGGGACGTTGGTCGTCGAGGTGTGGTCCGCCGCCGGGGCCGACGATCCGGCCGGACTCGGCGCCCGGCTGCACGGGGAACTGGCGGCACGCCCCTTCGACACCGCCGCGCAGTGGCCGATCCGGGTCGGCGTGGTGACCGCGGACGGGCTGGCCCGGCACATCAGCCTGGTGCTCTCCCACACGGCGGTCGACGGCTCCGGGATGAACCGGCTGGTCGCCGACCTGACCGCACTCAGCCTCGGCCACTCCCGCGACGAGCTGGCCGGCCTGCGGCAGCCCGCCCAACAGCCCCTGGAGGAAGCCGAGTTCCAGAGTTCGGAGCGGGGCGTCCGACGGGACACGGGCGCCCGCAAGCAGTTCGTGCGGAAGCTGCGACTGGGCCCACCCCGGCTCTTCCCGCCGACCGCCACCGCGGGCCTGACCGCCACAGACCCGACCACCGCGGGCCCGGCCGCCGGAGCCCCCGCACCGTTCCCGAACGCGGTCCTCCGCTCCCCCGCCCTCCCCCGTGCGGTCGAGCAGGTGGCCGCCACCCACCGGGTGAGCACCTCCTCGGTCCTGCTCGCCGCGGCGGCCGCGATGACCGCCGAGCTGGCCGGAAGGACCGAGGCCGTGCTCAACGTCGTCGTCAACAACCGCTTCCTGCCCGAGCTGACCAACGCGGTGAGCGTGGTCGCCGGCGACGGCCTGTTCCATCTCCCGGACGCCACGGCCGAGTTCGGCGACGTGGTGCGCCGCACCCATGCCGCCGCGATCGGCACCTACCGGCACGCCTACTACGACAAGCTCGCGCTGGCCGCCGACATCGAGCGGCTCGCCGCCGAGGGCACCGAACCCGCCGACCGGTCCTGCGTCTTCAACGACACCCGCGAGCTGATCCCCGCCGACACCGATCCCGCCGGCACCGATCCCGCCGACACCGACCCGGGCGACGACCGGACCACCCTCACCTGGCCGGTGGAGTTCGAGCCGCGCCCCGGCCTGACCTACGCACTGGACGCCCTGCAGTCCCCCGCGGCGCTGAGCCTCGCCATGACGGCGGACCCCTCCGTGCTCCCGCGCCCCGCGATGGAGCGATTCCTCTACGGCATCGAGGAGTTGATCCTCACCGAGGCGAGTGCGGCGGCGGCAGCGGCGAGCACCGCGACGGCGGCGGGCACGACGGCGGGCACGACGGCGGGGGCGGCCACCCGCGCTTGAACCTGACACTGATGTCAGGTTCTACCGTACCGGCATGACCACCACCACGGAATCCCTGCTCAGCCCGTACCGCCTCGGCTCGCTCGACCTCCCCAACCGCGTCGTCATGGCCCCCATGACGCGCTACCGGGCCGCCGAGGACGGTACGCCGCTGCCCGTCGTCGCCGAGTACTACGCCCAGCGCGCGAGCGCCGGGCTGATCGTCACCGAGGGCATCTGGCCGAGCAGCCGCGGCCAGTCCGGCTGGCGGCTGCCCGGCCTGGAGACGCCCGCGCACGTGGCCGGCTGGCGCGCGGTGACCGGGGCCGTGCACGCCGCCGGCGGCCGGATCGTCGCCCAGCTGATGCACGGCGGCCGCCAGGGCCACCCGCTCAACCGGCTGCTCGGCGACCTGCCGGCCGGCCCCTCCGCCGTCCCCGCGCCCGGCCCGGTGCACGTCAGGGACGGCGGCAAGGCCGAGGCCGTGACCCCGCGCACGATGACCCGCGAGGAGATCCGCCAGGCGGTCACCGACCACGTCGACGCCGCCCGCAACGCGCTCGCCGCCGGCTTCGACGCCGTCGAACTGCACGGCGCCAACTCCTACCTGATCCACCAGTTCCTGGCCGACAACACCAACCTGCGCACCGACGAGTACGGCCCCCGCACCCTCGCCGGGCGACTGCGCTTCCCGGTCGAGCTGGTCACCGCCGTGGCCGGGGCGATCGGCCCCGACCGCCTCGGCCTGCGGCTGTCCCCCGGCAACCCGCAGTTCGGCATGCACGAGACCGATCCGGCCCCGGTCTACCGGGCCCTGCTCGCCGAACTCGACGGCCTCGGCCTGGCCTACCTCCACCTCACCGACAACGACGACTACCCGGCCCTGGCCGACCTGCGCCCCCGCTGGTCCGGCCCGCTGATCGGCAACGTCGGCGAGAACCGCGAGGCCACCGACCGCGAGCGAGGCGAGGCGGTGCTGGCCGGCGGACTGGCCGACCTGGTCTCCTACGGCCGCGCCTTCATCGCCAACCCCGACCTGCCGGAACGGTTCGCCGCCCGCGCCCCGCTCACCGCCGTCGACCCGACCCACCTCTACGGCCAGACGGCGGCCGGCTTCACCGACTACCCGAGGCTCACCGACGTCACCGCCGACCCGCAGCCCGCCCGCATCCCGCAGCCCGCCGACGACCCGGAGCCCACCGCCGTCCCCCGGCCCAGCCGCTGACCGGGCCCCTACCCTGGGTCCATGCGGATCCTCGTCCTCGGCGGTACCTCCTTCGTCGGCCGCGCGATCGTCGACGACGCCCTTCGCGGCGGCGCCGAGGTCACCCTGTTCAACCGCGGCCGGACCAACCCCGGCCTCTTCCCCGGCGCCGCCCGCCTGATCGGCGACCGCGACACCGACGACCTCACCGCCCTGTGCGAGGGCCGCTGGGACGCCGCGGTGGACGTCAGCGGCTACCGCCCGCACCAGGTCGACCGGGCCACGGCCGTCCTCGGCGACCGGGTCGGCCGCTACCTCTTCGTCTCCAGCCACGCGGTGTACCGGCGGGACGGCCTCGCCCCCGGCTCCGACGAGTCCGCCCCGCGCCGCGCCCCGCTGCGCGACGCCGAGCACCTCACCGAGGAGACCTACGGCCGGCTCAAGGTCGCCTGCGAGGACCACGTCACCGCCCGGTACGGCACCCGGGCGACCGTCGTGCGGCCGGGGAAGGTGGCCGGGCCGCACGACGAGCACCGCGGGCTCACCTACTGGGCGCGACGGGCGGCCCGCGGCGGGCGGATCGCCCTGCCCGGCCGCCCCGAGCAACCGGTCCAGCTGGTCGACGCGCGCGACCTCGCCCGGCTGGTGCTCCGGCTGCTCCAGGACGACCGGCCGGGCGCCTTCCACGCCGTCGGCCCGGCCGAACCGACCACCCTGGGCAGGCTGATCGCCACCTGCGCCGAGGTCGCGGGCACCGAGGCCGAGGTCGTCCCGGTGCCGCCGGAGACCGCCCCGAAGTCGTTCTTCCCCCTGGTCCGGGCCGAGTCGCTCTGGCCGGGCCAGCAGCGCGACCCCGCCAGGGCCCGCGCCGCCGGGCTGCCCGCGACCCCGCTCGCCGCCACCGTCGCCGACGTGCTCGCCTGGGACCGTGAGCGCGGCGCACCGCCGCTCGGACACGGGTTCACGCCCGAGCAGGAGGCCCGGGCCCTCGCCGCTGCGGACGCACGATGACCCTCGCCCCCACCTGCGCCCGTCCCCGCCGACGCCCCGCCCCGTCGTCGCGCTGCGCCACGTCGTCGCGCTAGGCCCCGAGCACGCCGAGCCCGGCCGTGAACCGACGCCGTTCGTGCCTGCCCTGACCGACTGTCAGTGCCACCGGATATGGTCGGGCCCGAACGATCGCACTGGAGGGCACCATGACCGCACCGGGCACCACCACGCTCACCACCGCCGACCTCGTCGAGGGCTGGCGCCGGGTGGGCGTCCGCGAGGGCATGGCGCTGATGGTGCACTCCTCGCTGTCCGGCCTCGGCCGGGTCGAGGGCGGCGCGGCGGCCGTGGTGGCCTCCCTGCACGAGGCGGTCGGGCCCGGCGGCACCGTCGCGGCGCCCACCTTCACCACCGACACGGTCCGCGACCCGGCCCCCGGGCGGGCCGGTCCGCCCACCGCCGAGATCGCCGAACTGCGTTCTGCCGTGCCGCTGTTCCACGCCGGACTCCCCTCCTCCACGGGCGCCGTGGCGGAGGCCCTGCGCGCGCTGCCGGAGAGCCTGCGCAGCACGCACCCCCAGGTGTCGGTCGCCGCCGTCGGGGCGCACGCCCGCGAGGTCACCGCCCGCCGCTCGCTCGGCTTCGCCGTCGGCCGGGAGTCGCCGTTCGGCGCGCTGCACCACCTCGGCGGCCATGTGCTGCTGATCGGCGTCGGGCACAACCGCAACACCGCCCTGCACTACGCCGAGACCTTCGCGCCCAACCGCCGGCTCAAGCTCCGCCGCTTCCCGATGGCGATCCAGGGCGAGCGGGTCTGGATCGAGGCGCCGGACGTGGGCGACGACAACGACACCCACTTCCCCGTCGTCGGGCGGGAGTTCGAGGAGACGGCCGGGATCCGCGAGGTGTCGGTCGGCGCCGCGCCCTGCCGGCTGGTCCCGCTGCGCGGCCTCATACCCTTCGCCGTCCGCCGCCTCACCGAGCTGCTGGCCGCGGACGGCCCGACCACGGCGCAGCCGACCGGCGCACGGCACGACGGGCCGTGACCGGACGGTGCGGCCCGGCCGTCCGCCCGTTCCCGGACGGCCGACCGGGCCACCCCCGTCACCTCACTTCACGCCCGGGCGTCAGTGCCCCGCGTCGTGGAGGGAGTTGGTCTCCTGGATCTTCTTCCAGGACTTCGGCTCCGCCGGCAGCTGCCCGTCGGTCCGGCCCGCTCCGGGCGCCAGCGAGGCGGCCGCCGCGGCTCCCGGTGCCACCGGCCCGGTGGCCGGCTTCGCCGCGGTGAACAGCCAGGTCGTGAAGAGGTCACCGAGCTTCTTGCCGGAGACCTTCTCCGCGTACGCCTGGAACTCGGGGATGGTGGCGTTGCCGTAGCGGCGCTCGGTGGGCCAGCCCTTGAGGATCCGGAAGAACGCCTCGTCCCCGACGGTGTTGCGCAGCGCCTGGATGGCCACCGCGCCCCGGTCGTAGACGGCGCCGGAGAACTGGTTGTCGGCGCCCGGGTCGCCCGGCTTGACGGTCCAGAACGCGTCGTCGGCCGGGTGCGAGGCGTAGACGTAGTCGGCCAGTTCCTGCGCGGTGCCCTCGTTCTCGTGCTCGGACCAGAGGAACTGCGAGTACCGGGCGAAGCCCTCGTTCAGCCAGATGTCGCTCCAGCGCGAGAGCGAGACGCTGTCGCCGTACCACTGGTGGGCCAGCTCGTGGACGACCACCGAGGTGTTGGCGCCGCGCGAGAACTGCCGGGGGCTGTAGAAGACCCGGGTCTGGGTCTCCAGCGCGAAACCGGTCGGGACGTTGGGGACGTAGCCGCCGACGGAGCTGAACGGGTAGTCGCCGAAGTAGCCGCTCAGCCAGTCGACGAGTTCGCCGGTGCGCTCGACGCTCGCCCTGGCCGCGTCCGCGTTGTCGCCGAGGTCCTTGCTGTACGCGTTGTAGACCGGCAGCCCGCCGGGCGTGGTGTCGGTCGTGACGTCGAACTTGCCGACCGCGAGCGTGGCCAGATACGTCGCCTGGGGCTTGTTCTCCCGCCAGCTGTAGCGGGTCCACCCGGCCTGGGAGGAGGTTCCGGTCAGGATGCCGTTGCTGATCACCTGGTTGCCGTCCGGCACCAGTACCGAGACGTCGAAGGTGGCCTTGTCGCTCGGGTGGTCGTTGCTCGGGAACCACCACCACGCCGACTCGGGCTCGCCGGCCGCCACCGCGCCGTCCGGCGTGCGCAGCCAGGCGGTGAAGCCGTACTTCTTCACGGTGGACGGCACGCCCTTGTAGCGGACCACCACGGTGGCCTGGCTGCCCTTGGCGAGCGGCCGGGCGGGGGTGACCTCCAGTTCCTGCTCACCGCTGGTCGTGAAGGCCGCGGGCCTCCCGTTGACCCGGACCTCGGCGACGTTCAGTGCGAAGTCGAGGTTGAACCGGGAGAGGTCCTGGGTGGCGGTGGCCAGGATCGTGGTGGTGCCTTCGAGTTCGTCGGTGGCGGGCTGGTACTTCAGCCGGATGTCGTAGTGCGAGACGTTGTATCCGCCGTTGCCGTAGGTCGGGTAGTAGGAGTCGCCGACCCCGGCCGCGCCGGGTTGGAAATCGGATGCCGAGGCGGGAACGGCCAGGAACAGGCTCAGGGCGCTGGCAGCGGAGACGATCAGCCTCTTGCGCACGTGGTCCTCCAGGGATCACCGGAACGATGGGTCGGATCGATCCATGTCCCGGTGATCCCTGCTCCACTCCCCAATCGTGAGATGTTCATGAAAAGAAACGCGCCGAAATGACACCGTCGCAGCAACGCCGCGACGGCGTCACGTCACCACACCGGCCCCGCCCGCAGCCCTGGGCCCCACCCGCCACTCAGGACCCGAGCGTCACCGGAGCCCGCACCAGCGAGCCGTACTCCGTCCACGAGCCGTCGTAGTTCTTCACGTGCGGGTAGCCGAGCAGCTCGGTGAGCGCGAACCACGTGTGCGCCGACCGCTCGCCGATCCTGCAGTAGGCGATCACCTCGCGCTCCGTCGACACCCCCCTGCCCGCGTACAGCGCCCGCAGCTCCTCCGCCGACCGGAACGAACCGTCGTCGTTGGCCGCCTGCGACCACGGGATGTTGACCGCGCCGGGGATGTGCCCGGGCACCTGGGCCTGTTCCTGCGGCAGGTGCGGCGGTGCGATCAGCTCGCCCCGGAACTCGGCCGGCGAGCGGACGTCCACCAACACCGCGTCCGCCCCCGGCTTGGCGAACACGTCGGCCTTGGCCAGCACCTCGTCCCGCAGGGCCCGCAGCTCCGGCCGCTCGGGGCCGGTCAGCCGGTAGCCGGTGTGCTGGTAGTCCATCACCTCGGGGGTGAGTTCGCGGCCCTCCAGCTCCCACTTCTTGCGCCCGCCGTCCAGCAGCCGCACCGGCCCGAAGCCGCGCAACCGCAACAGCCAGTAGGCGTACGCGGCGAACCAGTTGTTGTTGCCGCCGTACAGCACCACGGTGGTGTCCTCCTCGACCCCGGCCGCCCGGAGCAGGTGCTGGACGCCGTCGCGGTCGGCGTAGTCGCGGCCGACCCGGCTGTGCAGGTCGGTGGTCCAGTTCCAGCCGACCGCGCCGGGGATGTGGTCCCGGTCGTACGCGGCGCTGTCCTCGTCCACCTCGACGACCCGGATCGTCCCGTCGTCCAGGTGGTGGGCCAGCCATTCGGTGTCGACCAGCGCCTCGGGGTGTGCGTAACCGTTGCCGGTCATCCCGGGCCCTCCTTGCCTGCCGTGGGCGTGCCGCGTCGCCGTGCGCGTGCGCTCGGGCGTGCGCGCGGGGCACCGGCGACCGGGCCGGACCCTTCGAACGTACGCCGCCCGCCCGGTCCGGGCCACCCCGGCCGGGTCAGGCGGCGGCCGCCCCGTCCCGCCGCGCCACGTAGTAGAGGTTCAGGATGTCCCCCTCGACCCGTTCCACCTCCACCGACCCGAACCCGGCCTCGGCCAGCATCCGCCGCGCGGCCTGCTCGCCCCACACCGTCCCGAGCCCCTCCCCGCCCTCGCCGAGCGAGACGGTCATGCAGTAGAAGGTCGAGAAGGTGTACAGCGCCGGCGCCAGCGGGTGCTCCACGTTCTCCTCCAACTTGCTGCTGGCCGCGACGTCACCCATCAGGAAGACCCCGTCGGGCCGCAGCGCCCCGGCGACGGCGGCCAGCGTCCGGGTCGGCCGGGCGAGGTCGTGGATCACGTCGAAGGCGGTGACCAGGTCGTACGATCCGTCGATCCCGGCCGAGTCGGCGATCTCGAACCGGGCGTTGTCCAGCCCGAGTTCGGCCGCCGAGGCGCGGGCCGCGGCGATGCCGTTCTCGGCGATGTCGATCCCGGTGACCCGGCTGGCCGGGAAGGCCTTCGCCAGCACCGTGACGGCGTGCCCCTGCCCGGTGCCGACGTCCAGGACGTCGATGCCGGCCCGCAGCCGCTCGGTCAGTCCGGGGACCAGCGGCACGATCGCGTCCACCAGCGCCAGGTCGTACACCCGCGCGCTCTCCTCGGCCTGCAGCTGCTGGAAGCGCGGGTAGGCCGAGTACGGCATCCCGCCGCCGGTGTGGAAGTGGCCGAGCAGTTCCTGCTCGACCTCGCCCATCATCGCCAGGAAGGGCATCATGCCGGCCAGGTTGTCCGGCCCGGCCGCCCTGGTCAGTGACGCCGCGTGCTCGGGCGGCAGCGCGTAGGTGCGCCGCTCGGGGTCGTACGCGACGAAGCCGGCGACGACCATGCCGCCCAGCCATTCGCGCACGTAGCGCTCGTTCAGCCCGGCACCCCGCGCGATCTCCTCGCTGGTCGCGGATCCAGTCCGGCCATCAGGTCGAACAGCCCGGTCTGGTGGCCGAGGCTGGTCATCAGCCCCAGACAGGCGTCGTTCAGGACGCCGACCACGCGTCCGGCGAAGGCCTCCTGCTTCTCCGCGTCCAGTTCCCGTACGGACATGGCTTCCTCCTCCGCGGCCGGAACGGCGCCCCTCTCCTGTCACGCTACGCCGTTCACCCGAACGGCCCCACCGGTGCTACCGATGGGGCCGGGTGGAGGAGGGAGGACGGTCCGGCGGCACCCTGCCTGCCGCCGGGCCGTCCGGATCCGCGGTGATCGTCCTCTGCCTCAGGAGAAGACGACGGAGCGGAACTTCAGCCGGTCGCCGAGCCTCTTGCCCGGGTTCATCACGTAGAAGACGTCGCCGTCGCAGTGCTCCTCGAGGAACACCGTGGCCGTCGAGGTGGTGAGGTTCTCCGGCGCGAAGGCCGGCTCCGTGCCGATGTCCGGGACGTCGATGCACACGCCGCTCTGCGGGTCGAAGATGCCGGTCGGGACGCCCGGTCCGACCTTGTAGAGGAAGTCGCCGGTGGCGGCGTTGGCGGAGGTCGGCACGGCGAGGGCGAGGGCGGCGGCGCTGACGGCAGCGAGAACGGCGTTGCGGAGTCGCATGGGTGATGGCCTTTCAGGCGGTACGCGGCGGTACCGGATTCATTGGTGCGTTATCACCCTAGAGGCCCAAAATGCGCAGAAACGGTTCTCCCAATCCACCCGTTCGAGTGGTTTCGCCGGAAAGGCCGCTACCCCACCACCCCCGGCAGTGCTCTCAGTTGGGCGGCGCGGTGAAGAAGTACCCCGAGTCGACCAGCACCGGCAGGTACGCCTTCAGTGCCGCCACCGTCTGCGAACGGTCACCGCCGCCGTCGTGGTTGAGCACGATCGACCCGGACCGGACGTCCTTGAGGATGGTGTCGATGATCGCCGAGGTCCCCGGCCGGGACCAGTCCCTCGGGTCCACCGACCAGGCCATGTTCCGCATCCCGAGGTCGGCCGCGACCTTCAGTGACGCCGGGGACCAGTCCCCGCCCGGTGCGCGGAACCAGGTGGGCTGCCGGCCGGTGGTCTTGTACAGCAGGTCGGAGGTGCGCTGCAGCTCGTCCCGCACCTTGGCGTCGGAAAGGTTCCGCAGGTCGGGGTGGGTCCAGGTGTGGTTGGCGATGTGGTGGCCGCGGTCCGCGATCTCCCGCACCAGCTCCGGATGCTCGACGGCGCTCTCGCCGATCAGGAAGAACGTCGCCCGGATCCCGTACTGCTGGAGCAGCGCCAGCACGGTGGGGGTGTACCGGGGGTCGGGGCCGTCGTCGATGGTGAGCGCCACCACCTTCCGCGCCGCGTCCAGCTCGTACACCGGCTTGGTCTCGGCCTCGGTGAGCGCCTTGCGTACGGGCATCACGCTCGGCACCGCCGAGGGCGAGGGGGACGACGCGGCCGAGGGAACCGCCGGGGGCGTGACCGGTAGAGCGCCCGGCGACCCCCCGGCTCCGGCCACCACCACCGGGAGCGCACTCTCGTCCACGCCCACTTCGGCCGCCGTCCCGCCCTCCCCGCCGCTCCAGGGGCTCCGGCAGCCGGAAGCGGCCCCCAGGAGGGACATCCCGGCCGTGGCCAGCAGCAATCTTCGCGAAATAATCTGACGATCTGACAGCATTCTGAATGCTTCCCCCGGGCGTCACCGCCGCTCCCCGGAGGCGCCCCCTACGGCCCCGATCACCACCCGGACGGCCCAAGAACGACCCCGGCGCAACCCCGTGGAGACTCCGGCGCGACCCTGCGAAGACCCCGGCGCGACCCCGCGAAGACCCCGGCGCGGCCCCGGGCAGGCCCCTGGAGCACCGGAGTGCACGCCCCGCCCCCGACCCCTTCGGCCGTTCTTCCCCGACCCGCCACCCGGCCCCTCACCCGAGCCGCTACGCTGTGCCTCCCCAGTGTGATGATCTGCCATCAGAGGACGTGGCCATGACGACAAGTCAGGACTTCCCCCAGCAGGGCCCGCAGGACGACGCCGCCGAGCTGAGCCAGTGGGAACGTTTCGGCGTCGACACCACCACTCCGCACTCCGCACGCGTGTACGACTACTGGCTGGGCGGCAAGACCAACTTCCCGCCGGACCGCGCCATGGGCCAGGCCATCGAACAGGCCGTGCCGAGCGTCAAGGAGATGGCCAAGGCCAACCGCGCCTTCCAGGGCCGGGCCGTCCGCTACCTGGCCCAGGAGCACGGCATCCGCCAGTTCCTCGACCTCGGCACCGGCATCCCCACCTCTCCCAACACCCACGAGATCGCCGAGGCGGTCAGCCCCGGCACCCGGGTGGTCTACGTCGACAACGACCCGATCGTGCTCGCCCACGCCCGCGCGCTGATGGTCTCCAGCCCGGCCAGCCGCACCACCTACATCCACGCCGACCTGCGCAAGCCCGAGGAGCTGTTCGCCGATCCGGCGCTCACCTCCACCCTCGACCTCACCCGGCCGGTCGGCCTGCTGATGATCGCCGTGCTGATGCTGATCGCCGACGAGGACGACCCGTGGGGCCGGGTCGCCGCGCTGCGCGACGCCCTGCCCGCCGGCAGCTGCATCGCCCTCACCACCCCCACCCAGGACTTCGACCCGGAGGCGGTCGGCAAGGTCGCCGAGGCCGCCCGGGCCGGCGGGATGACCCTGGTGCCGCGCTCCTACGACGACGTGGTCCGCTTCTTCGACGGCTGGGAGCTGATCGAGCCGGGCGTCGCCCCGGTCCTGGCCTGGCGCCCGGACGGCGAGCCCCCGGCCGACCCGAAGGCCGCGTACTACTGGGGCGGCGTCGCCATCAAGCGCTGACCGGACCGCTGCCGGCCGAGGCGGGGCCCGTCCGCGCCCCGCCTCACCCCAGCCGCCCGCCTCACCCCAGCAGCCCCGCCCCCGCCTCACCTCAGCAGCCCCGCCTCACTTCAGCAGCCGCGACATCCGCCGGTCCGCCAGCGGCTTGCCCCCGGTCTGGCAGGTCGGGCAGTACTGCAGCGAGGAGTCCGCGAAGGACACCTCCCGCACGGTGTCCCCGCACACCGGGCAGGGCAGGCCGGCCCGGCCGTGCACCCGCAGCCCGAGCTTCTTCTCCGCCTTCAGCTTCCCCGCCGCGAGCCCGCGCGAGCGCTCCACCGCCTCGCGCAGCGTGCCGCCGAGCGCCTCGTACAGCCGCGCCGTCTCCTCCTCGGTCAGACTGCCCGCGATCTTGTACGGCGACATCCGGGCCGCGTGCAGCACCTCGTCCGAGTAGGCGTTGCCCACGCCCGCCAGCACGCTCTGGTCCCGCAGCAGGCCCTTGATCCGGTGCCGGTCGCCCCGCAGCAGTGCGGCGAAGTCCTCCAGGGTGAAGCCCGGGTCGAGCGGGTCCGGGCCGAGCCTGGCGACGCCCGGCACCTCGGCCGGGTCGTTCACCACGTAGACCGCGAGCCCCTTCTTCGTCCCGGCCTCGGTGAGGTCGAACCCGTCCCCGGCCTCGCCCTCCAGGCGCAGCCGCAGCGCCAGCGGGTTCTTCGGGCCGGGCCGGGGCGGCTCGGCGGGCAGGCTGTCCTTCCAGCGCAGCCAGCCGGCCCGGGCCAGGTGCACCACCAGGTGCAGCCCGCCGGCCTCGATGTCCAGGAACTTGCCGTGCCGGCCCACGGCGCCGACGGTCCGTCCCTCCAGCGCCGTCACCGGCGGGTCGTACGTCTTCAGTGCGCTGATCGCCACCGGCTGCACCCGGGCGATCACGCGCCCGGTCAGCCGCTCGGACAGGAAGGCGCTCAGCGCCTCGACCTCGGGCAGCTCCGGCATGCGCCCAGTCTCCCCCGGCGCACCGCCCGGCGCGCGCCCTGCCCGGTGCCCCTCCCCTTCGCCCCTTCGCCCCCCGCTGTTTCGCCCTTTCGCCCCTTTGCCCACCCCCACCCCGAAGCGCAGGCTGGAACGGAGGGAGGTGCCTCGCGACCATGAGCACCCTTGAGGAACAGATCGACATCGCCGCCCCCGTCCTCGCCGCCTGGGAGCAGTTGCACCGGGTGCACGAGTACCCGCAGTTCGTCGACGGCGTGCGCAGCGCGCATCCGCACGGGCGCAACCTCGCGCACCTCGGGGTGGCGGTCGGCGGTGCCGAGCACGCGGTCGACACCGAGATCACCGACCGCGGCCGGGGCCGGGTGATGGCCTGGCGAACGCTGGAACCCCTCCGGCTGAGCGGGGCGTTCGCCCTGCTGCCGCTCGACGCCCGGCACACCCGGATGCAGATCCGGGTGGAGTACGACCCGGAGGCCGTGCACCGGACGTTCGGCGGGCCGCGCGGCTTCGCCCAGGCCGGGGCGATCGAGCGGACGGTCCGCGAGGACCTGGAACACTTCCGGGAGCTGGTCGAGGCCCGGGTCAGCGCCGCCGATGACCGGACGAGCAGTGACGACGACCGGCCGAGCGCCGCCGACGACCGGCCGCAGGCGCCGTAAGAAGCGCATAAGCCCAGCTCAGCACGGGTGGTGAGGCTCTTCACAGGATCCCGGCGGCCCGGCCGTTCCGCGTCCGACCTGTGGCAGACTCGGATGCCATGGACATCGGCCCGGTCACCAGGACGCTCCGCGCGGCGGTCTTCGCCGCGCTGGTCGTGCTGCTCGCCGGGCTCGGCCAGGTGCTGGTCACCGGCCGCGCGCTGGCGGTCGGCCCGATGCTCCTGGCCTCGGTCGCCGTCTTCGCGGTGGCCTTCGCCCTCGCCGGCCGTGAGCGGGGCTTCCCGGCGGTCGCCGCGGTGTTCCTGCCGCTGGAACTGGGCGTCAGCGCCCTGTTCGACGTCGCCCAGACGAGTTGCCCGTCCCTGCCGCCCGGCGCCGGGCACGGCCTGCAGCCGCTGCTCTGCGGCGGCGGTTCGCTGGGCGGCTTCCTGCTCGGCCACGGCGTCTCCGAGCGGACCGGCGTGCTGCTGCTGGTGCTGGTGCACACGGTGATCGCACTGGCCGGCGCGTACTGGCTGCGTCGCGCGGACGCCGCGCTGGCGGGCCTCGCCCGGACCGCCCGGATGCTGGGCGAGTTCCTGCACCGGCACCTCCCGGCCGCCGCCCGCTGGCTGCTGCTGCTCACCGCGCCCGTCCCGGCCCGTCCGGTGGCGCGGGTGCCGTTCCCCCCGGCCAGCCGCGCGCTGGTCCCCGCCGAGGACGTCGTCGTCCGTCCGGCCGTCCGGCGCGGTCCGCCGGTGTTCGCCCCGGCCGTCTGAGCCCCCCGCCAGGCCCGAGCCCCGCTCCGCCTGAGCCCTTTCGTCCGGGCCGAGCCCTCCGCTCGCCCCGGCCGGCCCGCTCACCCGGCCGTCTCTCCCCGCGCAGGCCCCCGACCGGCCGCGCCCGCACCCCGCACGCCCGAGAGCACAGGACGACACCCCATGAGCAACAGCCGCAAGACCGACAAGGCCTCCGCCACCGACCGCATGCGCGCCGCCCGCGCCCAGGCCGAGCGCTCCGACCGGATCCGCCGCCGGGTGGTGGTCGGCGCCGCCTCCGCCGCCGTGCTCGCCCTCGCCGCGGGCGTCGCCTTCGCCGTCGGCGGCGGCTCCTCCGGCTCCGGTTCGGACGCCGCCGCGAACGGCCCGCTGGTCGTCCCCGCGAACGCGACCGGCGACGGCGGCACGGTGATCACCTACGGCAAGGCCGACGCCCCGCACACCCTGTCGGTCTACGAGGACTTCCGCTGCCCGTTCTGCGAGCAGCTGGAGACCACCACCGGCAAGACCGTCCAGCAGCTCGCCGACGCCGGCACCTACAAGGTCGAGTACCACCTGGCGACGTTCCTGGACAAGAACCTCGGCGGCAAGGGCTCGCGCACCGCGCTGGCCGCCGCCGGCGCCGCGCTGAACGAGGGCGTGGACAAGTTCAAGCAGTTCCACGACGTGCTGTACGCCAACCAGCCGGACGAACGCAGCGACGCCTTCGGCGACGTCAACCACATCCTGGACCTGGCCGGCCAGGTGCCCGGGCTGAAGACGGACGCGTTCGTCAAGGCCGTCCAGGACGGCACCTACGCGCCCTGGGCCGCCAAGGTCAACGAGGAGTTCAACAAGAGCGACGTCACCGGCACGCCGACCGTCAAGCTGGACGGCCAGAAGCTGGACGTCCTCAGCAACGGCAAGGCCGTCTCCCCCGAGCAGTTCACCGCCATGGTCAAGCAGGTGACCGGGTGACGCCCGCCGCCCCGGCCACCCCCGAGACCCCGGCCGCCCCCGCCGCCCCGGCCGCACGGACGGCCTACGGCGCGAGCCGCCCGTTCGCCTGGCTGCTGGTGATCGGCGGCGCGATCGGCCTGTTCGCCTCGGCGGTCCTCACCCTGGACAAGATCCGGCTGCTGAAGGACCCCTCGTACGTCCCCAGCTGCAACATCAACCCGATCATCAGTTGCGGCTCGATCATGCGCAGCGCGCAGGCCGAGGCCTTCGGCTTCCCCAACTCGCTGATCGGACTGGTGGCCTTCGGCGTC
Source organism: Kitasatospora sp. NPDC059577 (assembly GCF_042735475.1). Classification (NCBI taxonomy): domain Bacteria; kingdom Bacillati; phylum Actinomycetota; class Actinomycetes; order Kitasatosporales; family Streptomycetaceae; genus Kitasatospora; species Kitasatospora sp. NPDC059577. The sequence goes on from NZ_JBHWBZ010000005.1 coordinate 185,754, forward strand.
GTCGTGGCGGTCGGCGCGGGGCTGCTCGCCGGTGCGACGTACCGGCGCTGGTTCTGGCTCGGGCTGCAGGCCGGGACGGTCTTCGGGATCGGCTTCGTGACCTGGCTGACGTACCAGGCGCTCTACCGGATCGGCGCGCTCTGCCCGTACTGCATGGTGGTGTGGGCCGCCGTGATCCCGCTGTTCTGGTACACCACGCTGCACAACCTGCGTTCCGGTGTGATCCCGGTGGGCCCCCGCCTGCGGGTGGTGGTCCGGGAGGCGGCCCGCTACCACTGGGTCGTACCGGCCCTGTGGTACGCGGTGATCGCGCTGCTGGTCCTCAACCGGTTCTGGTACTACTGGAGCACCCTGATCTGATCCCGTCCGCCGCCCTCCCGCCCCGTCGTCCGGAGCGGGAGGGCCGGCGGACCACTCCTCCTCGTTGGGGGCGCCATGCGACGCAGGATCGTTCTCTTCGTCTCCGTCTCGGTGGACGGCTACTTCGAGGGCCCGGACCACGACCTCTCCTGGAACCTCGTCGACGACGAGGTGCACACCCACTTCAACCGGGAACTCGCCCGGATGGGTGCTTTCCTCTCCGGCCGGGTGACGCACGAGCTGATGGCCTCGTACTGGCCGACCGCCGACCAGGACCCGGACGCCGACGCCCCGATGATCGAGTTCGCGGGCATCTGGCGTGCGATGCCGAAGGTCGTCTTCTCCCGCACCCTCGACCACGCCGACTGGAACACCACGGTCGTCCGCGAGGTCACCCCGGAGTCGATCGCCGCCCTCACCGCCGGCCCCGGCGGCGACCTCTGCCTCAGCGGCGCGAACCTGGCCGAGTCCTTCCTCGCCCAGGACCTGATCGACGAGTTCCGGCTCTACGTCCACCCCGTCGTCCTCGGCCGCGGCACCCTGTTCTTCCGCCCGACCGACCGCCCCGCCCCGCTCACCCTGAAGGACACCCACCGCTTCACCAACGGCGTCACCCTGCTCCACTACGCCCGGGAGCGCGGGGCTACGTCGGCAGCCCGGTGAGCTCGGTGAAGGCGGCCGTGCCCGAGTAGCCGATCAGGAAGCCGACCAGCACACCGCCCCAGAAGTCCTCGACGGTGACGAACGACGGCGCCTCCGACTTCCGCGCGGCGAAGACGATCGCCGCCCCGCTCAGGATGACCGCCAGCACGAGCGAGCCGAGCGTGGTCCCCAGGGGCTGGTCGGCGAGCGCACCCAGGCTCTGCGCCTCCTGCAGCGACCGTCCGAGGCTGCCGGCCAGGCCGCCCGCCACCCCGCCGGTCATCACGTTCCACAGCGCGGCCTTGAGCGGGACGGTCAGTGCCGTGGTGTTGGCGAAGACCCTGCGGCGCTCGGCTCCCGGCGCCCCGGCCCCCGGCAGCGCGCCCTCGGTCTGCTCCGGCGCCAGCCCGTAGACCACGTTGAGCTGCAGGCGGTAGCTCGCGGGCACGAAGAACGGGTTCCGCGGAGTGCCGAGGCGGATCGTCCAGACGTCGGTCGACCCGGGTTCCAGCGCGACGCCCCGGGGCAGGGAGCCGATCAGCGGCACGCGTTCGCGCTCGGCCGGCCGGTCGGCGAAGACGGTCACGCTCGACTCGTCGTACGCGTGGACGTGGGTCTGCCGGGCCCGCCCGTGCAGGGACACCGACGACTCTCCGTAGGCGTGGAGGTGGAGCTGGTCGTCCGCGCCGTCCAGGCGCGCCCGGTCCCGCGAGTTCGCCCGGGCCAGCCGGGCCATCTCCTCCTCGATCCCCCGCGCCTGCTCGGCACGGTCCGGCGGGAGTGCGGCCAGGTCCGCCTCCAGCCGCCGGATCCGGGCCTGCCGCTCCTCGACGGCTGCCGCCAGCCGTTCGACGTCGGCCTCCGGGAGGGCCGGTTCCGCCGCCGGATCCGGCTGCTCGGGCCTCCGCCAGAACAGCTGGGTCGGCAGGCTCATGTCCACCTTGTCGATCCACACCGGCACCGAGAAGGGGTTCTTGATGTGCAGGTAGACCGTGAAGTCCGTGCCCGAGTACACCTGCGGGACGGAGAGGTCGACCGAGAGGTCGAGCAGGCCCAGCTGGGCCGGGGGCTCCGGTGGCGGGGAGGTCACCCGGACAGGCTAGCCAGGCCGGCCCGTCCGGGTGGCGGGTTAGGGCTTGTCTGACAATTCCCGCCGCGCGCACGACGCCGGGCATCCCGGCTGGACGCACCGCCGAATCGTCCAAGTACGTCCAGTACGAGGACGCTCCGGCGGCACGCCCAGCCGGGCGCCCAACGCCGCGCGCTGATGCGACGCGAATTGTCAGACAAGCCCTAGCCCGAACCGCCCGTCAGTCCTCGATCGCGCCGAAGTCGAACGCCTCGACCTCGGCCAGGAGTTCGGCCCGGCGGTCGTCGTCGATGAACGAGGCGCGGAAGGAGTTGGCGGCCAGCCGGCGCAGGGTCTCCCGCTCCAGGCCCAGGGCCTCGTGGACGGCGCGGAAGTTGTCCTCGACGTAGCCGCCGAAGTACGCCGGGTCGTCGGAGTTCACGGTGACCAGCAGGCCGGCCTCCAGCATCTCGCGCAGCGGGTGGTCGGCGATCGTGTCGATGCAGCGCAGGCGGACGTTGGACAGCGGGCACAGGGTCAGCGGGATCTGCTCGCGGACCAGGCGGGCGACAAGTTCACCGTCCTCCAGGCAGCGCAGCCCGTGGTCGATCCGCTCGACGCCGAGGACGTCCAGTGCCTCGGTGATGTACGAGGCCGGGCCCTCCTCGCCCGCGTGGGCGACGCGCCGCAGCCCTGCCTCGGCGGCCCGCCGGTACACCTCGCGGAACTTCGCCGGCGGGTTGCCGACCTCGGCCGAGTCCAGGCCGATGCCCGCGATCCGGTCGAAGTACGGGCGGGCCGCCTCGAAGGTCTCCAGCGCGGAGTCGGCGGACTCGTCCCGCAGGAAACACATGATCAGCCGGGTGCTGATCCCGTACCGCTCCTCGCTGCGCGACAACGCCAGGGTCAGTCCGTCCACCACCACGCCCAGCGGCACCCCGCGCGCGGTGTGCGCCTGCGGGTCGAAGAAGATCTCCGCGTGCCGCACGCCCTGCTCGGCGGCCCGCGTCAGGTAGGCGTCGGCGAGGTCGGCGAAGTCGTCCTCGGTGCGCAGCACGGCCATCAGCGCGTAGTACAGGTCCAGGAAGGACTGCAGGTCGCTGAAGGAGTACGCGGTGCGCAGCTTCTCGGTGTCGGCGTACGGCAGCTCGACCCCGTTGCGGGCGGCGAGTTCGAAGGCGAGCTCGGGCTCCAGGGTGCCTTCGATGTGCAGGTGGAGTTCGGCCTTGGGAAGGGGCATCAGCGATCTGTCCGAGCGGTAGGGGATGGACCTGAAGGTACGAATGAATTCATCCTACGATCCAGGCGATCACCGCCCCGGCTCCGCCGCTCCGCAGGTCGCGAACGGCGCCCGGCCGCCCCGATCGAACGGGTGTACCGGCGAGGGCCACCGGGCACCCCGTAGGAGGGGACTTCCGCCGAGGAGGTACCGAGATGCGGCACGCCGACGCCACCCACATCCGGCCCGAGGGCATCTCCCCGCACGCTCTGGGCAACGACACGCTCCTGCACGAGCTGGAGCAGCTGCACCGCACGCGCCACGAGACCTTCCTGTACGGCTCGGAGGAGGCGCTGAAGCGGCACACGCTGCGCACCGGGCAGCTGGAGGCCGAGTACCTGCACCGCTTCCCCAACCGGCTGGTGACCGCCGGGCGGACGCGGGCCGGCGCCCGGGCCCGGGGGGCGGCGGCCCGGGTGGAGTCGCTGCCGGAGTGACGGGGACGGGCCGGATACCCGGCGGGACACGCCGGGCGCGCCGTGGCGTGCCCGGAGCCGGACCGTCGGGGAGGGTGTGAGGGCAGACGCACCGGCCCCGGCCCCGCACCGGGCCCGGGCCCAGACCCTTCGGGAGCCCGCATGCCCATCGCCAGCGTCAACCCCGCGACCGGCGAGACCCTGGAGACCTTCGAACCGCTCGACGCGGCCGGCATCGAACAGCGGCTCGCCCGCGCCGAGACCACCTTCCACAGCTACCGCACCAGCCCGTTCGCCGCCCGCAAGGAGCTGATGCACCACGCCGCCGACCTGCTGGACCAGGACGGGGAGGCGGTCGCCCGGACCATGACCGAGGAGATGGGCAAGCCGCTGGCCGCCTCGCGGGCGGAGGCCGCCAAGTGCGCGAAGGCGATGCGCTGGTACGCGGACAACGCCGAGGCGCTGCTGGCCGACGAGCACCCGGCCCGGGCCGACGTCGCCGACTCCGGCGCCTCCCGCGCCTACGTCCGCTACCGCCCGCTCGGGCCGGTGCTGGCCGTGATGCCGTGGAACTTCCCGTTCTGGCAGGTGATCCGGTTCGCCGCGCCGGCCCTGATGGCGGGCAACGTCGGCCTGCTCAAGCACGCGTCCAACGTGCCGCGCACGGCGCTGGCGATCGAGGAGCTGTTCCGGCGGGCCGGTTTCCCCGAGGGCTGCTTCCAGACGCTGCTGATCGGTTCGGGCGCGGTCGAGGGCGTGGTCCGGGACCCGAGGGTCGCCGCGGTCACCCTCACCGGCAGCGAGCCGGCCGGGCGGGCCGTCGCGTCCGCGGCGGCGGACGAGGTCAAGAAGGCGGTGCTGGAACTCGGCGGCAGCGACCCGTTCGTCGTCCTGCCGAGCGCCGACGTGGACACGGCGGTGGCGACCGCCGTCCGGGCCCGGGTGCAGAACAACGGCCAGTCCTGCATCGCCGCCAAGCGGTTCATCGTCCACACCGACGTCTACGACCGCTTCACCGCCGGGTTCACCGCGGCGATGCGCGCGCTGCGGGTCGGCGACCCGATGGACGAGACCACCGACGTCGGCCCGCTGGCCAGCCGCCAGGGCCGGGACGACCTGGAGGAGCTGGTCGAGGACGCCCGCACCCACGGCGCCCGGGTGGAGTGCGGCGGCGGGCGGCCGGAGGGCTGGGACACCGGCTGGTTCTACGAGCCGACGGTGCTGACCGGCATCACCCCGGCGATGCGGATCCACCAGGAGGAGACCTTCGGCCCGGTCGCCACCGTCTACCGGGTGGCCGACCTGGACGAGGCCGTCGCGCTCGCCAACGACACCCCGTTCGGCCTGAGCTCCAACGTCTGGACCACGGACGGGGCCGAGCAGGAGCGCTTCGTCCGCGACGTCCAGGCCGGCGGGGTGTTCTTCAACGGGATGACGGCCTCCCACCCGGCGCTGCCGTTCGGCGGGGTCAAGCGCTCCGGGTTCGGGCGGGAGCTGTCCGGGCACGGGATCCGGGAGTTCTGCAACGTCACCACGGTGTGGATCGGCTGAGCCCTCCCGGACCCCCGCTCACCCCGGGCCGGGTCAGGCCGCCGCCCGGTGCCGGCCCGGGCCGGGTGTCATCCAGCGGGCGAGCACGCCGATCATGGCGATCACCGTGAGGCCCCAGAAGATCGCCATCGGCACCAGCACCGCCAGCAGGCTGATCTGGGCGGCGGCCATGCCCATGCCGACCGACAGCGTGATCATGAGCGTCACCACGGTGGGGCTGAGGGTGAGCAGCCAGTTCCAGGCCCGGTGCCCGAAGCCCTGGTTCTTCCGGGCCTCGGGGCCGGTTTCGACTTCCTTGTAGGTCAGCAGGTCCATCGGGATCGCCTCCGATACGGGACGGGAGGAAAGTGCCTGGCCCGGGGGGGTCAGGAGGCCTTGCGCGGGGCCGTGGACTTCCGGCTCCCGGTCTTCTTCGCCGCCGGGGTACGCCCGGCGGCGTCGCCCTTCGAAGCGGTCCGGTCGGCGGCGGACTTCCCTGCGGCGGCCTTCGCGGCCGGCTTCCTCGCGGCGGGCTTCCTCGCGGGGGGCTCGGCGTTCTTCTTCGCCGGCGCGCGTCTGCGCGGCGCGGGCTCCGCCTCCGCCTCCGCCTCCGCCGACCCGACGTCCGACCCGCCGCCCGACCGGCGTCCGCCCTTGGCCTGCTTGAGGCTGCTGCGCAGCGCCTCCATCAGGTCGATCACGTTGTCCGGTGCCTCGCCGCCGTCCTCCTCGTGCGGGATCTCGACGCCCTCCAGCCGCGCGCTGATCACCTGCTGCAACGCCTGCTGGTAGTCGTCGTGCAGCCGGGACAGGTCGAAGTCCTCGGAGAGGGTGTCCATCAGCGACCGCGCCATCTTGAGCTCCTGCGGCCGGACGGTGACGTCCTCCTCGGGCGCGATCCCGGCCGCCGGGCGGACCTCGTCGGGCCAGATGCAGGTCTGCAGCACGAGCGTGTTGTCGTGCACCCGAAGCACCGCGGGCGACTCCCGGGTGCGCAGCGCGATCTTGGTGACGGCGATCTGCCCGGACTCGGTGAGCGCGTCGCGCAGCAGCGCGTACGGTTTGGCGGCCGCCTTGTCGGCCACGCCGACGTAGTAGGCCTTGGAGAACATCAGCGGATCGATCTCGCCCTCGTCGACGAAGGCCAGCACGTCGATGATCTTCTTGCTGGGGAGCGGCAGGTCGGCGAGGTCCGCGTCGCTGAGCGTGACGGTCCGCCCGTCGGGGGATTCGTAGCCCTTGGCGATCTCCGCGTACGGGACTTCCTTCTCCTCCCGCTCGCAGTACCGCTTCATCCGCACCCGGCCGCCGTCCGTGGCGTGCACCTGGTGCAGCGGGACGTCGTGCTCCTGCGTCGCGGAGTAGAGGTGGACGGGGATGCTGACCAGCCCGAAGCTGATCGTCCCCTTCCAGGTGGTCTGCATGGGGTCGCTCCTGTCCGGCGCCGGGAACCGACGGGCGCCGAGGACGCTCGGGGACTGCTCCGACGAATGCCCCGAGAAGTCCCACTCTGCCCGCGTTCGGGCCGATCGGCCACACCGCGCGGACAATGGGCCGAGGAGGGCGATGCGGATGACCGCCACACACCGACCCGGCCACGCTCCGCCACCGGACCGGACGACGTACCGGGTGACCTACACCGTGTTCGGCGAGGTCCGCCGGGACGAGGTCACCGTGGTGCCCGGGTACTCCCGGGAGGACGACATCCCGCGCATCCTCGCGGCCCGGCTCGCCGGGCGGCCCTCCGACCGCCCGGGGCTGCGGCCGGGGCCGCCGTCGGAGCGGACACAGCCGGAGCGGACGCCCGAGGTCGTCGTGCTCGACTTGAGGGAGATCTGACCTCGCCGGACCCCCGCAAGCCTGACCATGCGTCAGATCTGAGCTTTCCGGACACCCTTCGCACCCAGCCTGACCTGGGCTTTTATGTCCGGTAAGCGAACAGTTATCAATGCCTTGTTCCGATACTCGGGCGTAGAAGTTAGGTTGCACCGCAATGCGCGGGTCTGTCCCCCCACCCTGTGGCGACGAGCCGAGGGTCGCCGCGCTGGAAAGGCACAGGGCACCCCTAGATGAGTGCGAACACCACCAAGCCGGCAGCCGCCCAGGTCCCCCACCAGGCGGGACCGGACGGGCACGGCGGCGACGGCCACCTGAAGGCCGGGCTCAAGAACCGCCACCTGTCGATGATCGCCATCGGCGGTGTGATCGGCGCCGGCTTGTTCGTCGGCTCCGGCGCGGGCATCGCGTCCACCGGCCCCGGCATCCTGCTCTCCTACGCACTGGCCGGCGCGCTGGTCGTGCTGGTGATGCGGATGCTCGGCGAGATGGCCGCGGCCGACCCGCAGAGCGGCTCCTTCTCGGCGTACGCGGACCGCGCGCTGGGCCGCTGGGCCGGCTTCTCCATCGGCTGGCTGTACTGGTTCTTCTGGGTCGTGGTGCTCGCGGTCGAGGCGACGGCCGGCGCGAAGATCCTCAACCAGTGGGTGCCCGGCGTACCGCAGTGGGGCTGGGCACTGATCGTCATGGCGGTGCTGACCGCCACCAACCTGTTCTCGGTCGCCTCCTACGGCGAGTTCGAGTTCTGGTTCGCCGGGATCAAGGTCGTCGCGATCGCCGCCTTCCTGGTGATCGGCGTCCTCGCCGCCTTCGGCCTGCTGCCCGGCACCCACGCGGTCGGCGCCAGCAACCTGACCGGCCACGGCGGCTTCCTGCCGCACGGGGTGGGCGCGGTCTTCACCGGCATGCTGACCGTGGTCTTCGCCTTCATGGGCAGCGAGATCGTCACCCTGGCCGCCGGCGAGTCGGAGGACCCGCAGAAGGCGGTGACCAAGGCCACCAACAGTGTGATCTGGCGCATCGGCATCTTCTACCTGGGCTCGATCCTGCTCGTGGTCACCCTGCTGCCCTGGGACTCGGCCGAGGTCAAGGCCAGCCCGTACGTGGCGGTGCTGGACCACATCGGCATCCCGGGCGCCGGCCAGGTGATGGACGTGATCGTGCTGACCGCGGTGCTGTCCTGCCTGAACTCCGGGATGTACACGGCCTCCCGGATGGCCTTCTCGCTCGGCCAGCGCGGCGACGCCCCGAAGGCCTTCGCCAAGGTGACCGATCGCGGCGTGCCGCGGGTGGCCATCCTCTCCTCGGTGGTCTTCGGCTTCGTCGCGGTGTTCTTCAACTACACCTCGCCGGACACCGTGTTCGCCTTCCTCCTCAACTCCTCCGGCGCGGTCGCGCTCTTCGTCTGGCTGGTGATCTGTGCCACCCAGCTGCGGATGCGCAAGATCATCGAGCGCGAGATGCCCGAGCGGCACACCGTCCGGATGTGGCTGTACCCGTACCTGACCTGGACCGCGATGGGCATGATCGGGTTCGTCATGGCGTACATGTTCACCGACGCCGACGGGCGCAAGCAGATGTACCTGTCGCTGGTCGCCGCGGCGATCGTGCTCGCGGCCTCGGCCGTGGTGGGCCGACGGCGACGGGCCGCGGTGGCGGCGGGCTCCTGACCCGTCCGCGCCGCGCGTGAAACGCCGGGCCCGGGAGCCGTTGCGGAGGCTCCCGGGCCCGGTGCCGTTCTCCGGGCCGCCGACCCGCCGCCCTGGCACCGGTGCCGGCACCGGCACCGGCACCGGCACCGGCACCGGCACGCGACAGTTTGACCAAGGCACGTCAAGGGGGATATCTCGGCATGGCGCTCCCCCACGAGCGCTCCCCCACCCCCTCCGGGAGACCCCGTGCCGCCCCTGCCCTCCCCCACGCCGTCCTCGACGCCCTCGCCACCCCCGCCGCGCGCCGAACCCGAGTCCGCGCGCCTGCGCTTCGGCCGCCGGTTACGCCACTGGCGCGAGGCCCGCGGCCTCAGCCAGACCGAACTCGGCCGGCTGCTCGGCTACCACAACTCGCTGATCAGCCGGGTGGAGAACGCCCGCCGCTGGCCACCGCCGGGAATGCCCGCCCGGGCCGACGAACTCCTGCTCGCCTGCGGCGAGTTGGCAGACCTGTGGCAGACCGTCCGGCAGGAGCGCGAACGCCTCGGCGACCTCGCCGCCGCCACCCGGCCGCCACTCGCCACCGGCGCCGCCCCACCGGACGCCGCCACCGTCGAGGTGCTCGCCCACCTGCTCGCCGGCTACCGCGCGGCCGCCGGCCGGATCGGCGGCGAGGAACTGGCCGCCGTCCTGGAGCACCACGCCCGCACCCTGGCCGGCCGGCCCCACGCCGCGCCACAGGAGAGCCCCGCCGCCGCCCGCTCGCTCGCCGCCCAGTACGCCGAACTCGCCGGCTGGGCCCACTTCGAGGGCGAACGCCGCACCCGGGCACTCAGCTGGTACGCCACCGGGCTGGAATGGGCACGCGCGACCGGCGACCAGGCCACCGCGGCCGCACTGCTCACCCGCCAGAGCACCCTGCACTGGTGGCGCGGCGACCCGGCCACCGCGCTCGCCCTCGCCGAGGCCGCCCGGACCGCCGCCCCGCCCCTGGCCGGACTGCGGGCCTGGGTCGCCGTCGCCCTGGCCCACGCCCACGCGCTGGCCGGCGAGACGCCGCAGGTGCGCCGGACCCTGGCGGACGCCCGACGGCTGACCGCGGCCGCGCTGCGCTCGGGCGATCCGACGCCCTGGTCGGCGCGCGCCGACCTGGTCCTGGCGGTCGCGCACGGCACCTGCCACCGGGACCTCGCCGTCCGCACCGGCGGCACCGCGCGTTCCCGCACCGCCCACGCCCACACCGCGGCGGCCCGGCTGGAGGCCGCCCTACGGCTCCTCGACCCGGCCGCCCACCCGCGCGACCACGCCCTGGTCAGCGCCCGCCTCGCCGGTGCCCACGCCCTCGCCGGCCGCCCGGACGCCGCCCGCGCCCTGCTCGCCCGGCTGCCCCCGCACACCACGGGCCGCACCGCCCGTGAGCGGCGGCGGGCCGAGGAGTGGCTGAACAGCTGACCGCCCGGGCAGTCCGACACCCGCCCGCGAGCGGCGGAGGATCCGGTCCGCGGCCGGACGGCGCCGCCCGGCCCGGCGACGAGCGGCGGGCCCGGCGGCGAGGCACCGAGCCGGCGGAGCGGCGGGCTCCGACGAGGCAGCGGGCCCCACGGAGAACGGCGGGGCCGGCCACCACCTGCGGGAGTGGTGGCCGGCCCCGCCGGGCCGGTTCGAGCGGTTCTACCGGTCCGTCCGGCCCTACCGGCTCAGAGGCCGGCCGCCGCCGCGGCGATGTCGGCCGCGTAGGTGCTCACCTGGGTGTAGATGCCCGGGTAGCCCGCGCGGGCGCAGCCTTCGCCCCAGCTGACGATGCCGACCTGGACCCAGCGACCCGCCGCGTCCTTGCGGACCATCGGGCCGCCGGAGTCACCCTGGCAGGTGTCGACCCCGCCCCGGTCGACGTAGCCCGCGCAGAGCGACCCGGCGGTGTTCAGGCCCGGGTAGGCGCCGGCGCAGGTCGCGTCGTCGACGAACGGCACGGTGGCCTTGAGCAGGTACCGCTGCTGGGCCCCGCCCTCGCGTGCGGCGCCCCAGCCCATGATGGTGAAGGTGCCGTTGTCGTAGGCGGTGGAGGTGGCGATCGGCAGGGTGCTGACCTGGCTGCTGTTCACCGGCGAGGCCAGCTTGATCAGCGCCCAGTCGTCGCCGTTCTCGGCGCCGGTGAAGGCGGGCGACTGGTAGACGTACGAGGAGCGGACCGTGATCGCGCTGCCGCTGCGCAGGTCGACCGCGCCGAAGGTGGCGGTGATGCTGCTGTCGGCGCCGGTGCCGTCGACGCAGTGGGCGGCGGTCAGCACGATCTGCGGGGTGTAGAGCGCGCCGCCGCAGCCCATCGAGAGCCGCGCCATGAAGGGGAACTCGCCCTGCGCGGCCCGCGTGCCGCCGACCACGGTCGGCGACGGCGCGGGCGAGGCCGCGGCGGGCAGTACGAGCAGGCCGGCGCCGAACACCAGCCCGGCCAACAGGCTTACCATTCTGCTGAATTGACGCTTCATCAGTCTCCTCCTTGCAGGTGGGGGAGAACCGAGAGTGGCCCGGTGGGCGGCGCCGCAGGAGGGGCCCGGCATTGCCGGTCGAATCTGGCAGGAACACGGCAATGCAGGGTTCCGCGTGCGGAGGCCCTAGGGTGATCGCCCATGCGGGATCTTGCGGCGGGGATGAAGTACCTGATCGAGGGCCAGAAGTGGGTGGGCCGGCACGGCCGCTGGTGGGGCTTCGGGATGCTTCCGGCCCTGCTCGCCCTGATCGGCTACGCGGTCGCGCTCACCTTCCTCGCCGCCCGGTCCGTGGACCTCGCGGGCTGGGCCACGCCGTTCGCCGACCACTGGGGCTCGCCCTGGCAGGCCCTGCTGCGCGACGCGCTCGCGGCAGCCGTCTTCGGCGGCGGCCTGCTGTTCGCCCTGCTCACCTTCACCGCCGTCACCCTGCTGGTCGGCCAGCCCTTCTACGAGGCGCTCTGCGCCGAGGTCGACGAGACCGAGGGCGGCGCCCCGACCCCACCGGACACCCCGCTCTGGCGCGAGCTGCTGGTCGCCGTGCGCGACAGCGCGTACGTGCTGGTGCGGGTGGCGGCGTTCGGCGTGGTGCTGTTCGCCTGCGGGTTCATCCCGCTGGTCGGCCAGACGGTGGTCCCGGCGCTCGGCTTCCTGGTGTCCGGCTTCTTCCTGACCGTCGAGCTGACGGCCGTCGCCCTGCAGCGGCGCCGGGTGCCGCAGCCGGAACGGATCCGACTGCTGCGGGCCCGGCTCGGGCTGGCACTGGGGTTCGGCACGCCGTTGGTGCTGGCGTTCCTGGTGCCACTGGTGACGGTCCTCGCCATGCCGGGTGCCGTCGCGGGTGCCACCCTGCTGGCCCGCGACCTCGTCCCGGCCGGGGACGAGGCAGGAGGAGAGGGAGAGGAGGGGGTCTCGGCCCCGGCCGTTCCCGCACCCGCCGCCCGGCCCGGCCCGGGAAACCCGTCCACGACCCCGTGAAGGGGTGAGCACCCGGTCACTCCGCGTCGAACCCGCGTCGGCACACGTGTGACGCCTCCCACAGGCGGTCCGGCATCTACGATCCCCACTAGTGGACGGCTGCCGCGCGGGCCCCGACCGGGCATCGACGCCGGGCCCGCCCCGGTCCGGGACCGACGGAGTCCGGCCTGAAGAACGCAGGCCACCGCGACTGTCACCCTTGCGTTCCTTCGATGCCACGGGTGACATGACCCCCCGGTCCACAATTCGGGCAAATCACCACAAAGGCACCGACCGGCCCCGCCCGGCCCCGCCCGCAACCACGATGCGGCGTAGTAGTGGGCGCCTTTGCGAGCCGTCACGGGCCCTGCCAAGAATGGCCTGTCGCCACGGCGGCGCGGCCGGTCCGATCCGCCGCGCAGCCCGCCCGCCCCGCCGTTCCCGCCGGGGCGCCACGGCCGTCCCCGACGGCCGCGCGGGCCCCGCTCCCCCGGAGCCCGCGCGATGCCCCGTGCCCGGCACCCCCGGCACGGCCCCCGACGGAGAAGGAACGCCCGCTTCATGCAGCTCAGCCATGCCCGCCGCAACTCCCTGATCACCGGCGTCGCCACCCTCGTGGTCGCGAGCGCCGCCACCGCCGCGCTCGCCATCCCGCAGGCCGGGAACACCGCCGAGGCCGCCGCCCCCGTGGCCGCCGTCTCGGTGGACGGCAAGCCGGTCATCGACCAGGCCCAGGCTGACACCGCTGCCGCTGCCCAGCAGGCCGCCCAGGAGGCCCAGGCCGCGCAGGCCAAGGCCGCGGCGGACGCCGCCGCCCAGGCCCAGGCACAGGCCCAGGCACAGGCCGACGCGCAGGCCCAGGCCCAGGCCCAGGCGGACGCCAAGGCCAAGGCCGACGCCGAGGCCGCCGCCTCCCGCTCCCAGGAGCGCCAGAACCTCGCCACGACCTACTCCGGCACCCCGCAGCAGATCGCCGCGCAGATCGTCCCGGCCGGCCAGCTGCAGTGCTTCAGCAACATCGTGTTCCGCGAGAGCAGCTGGAACCCGCTGGCCGTCAACGCCTCCTCCGGCGCCTACGGCCTGGTCCAGGCCCTGCCCGGCTCCAAGATGGCCTCCGCGGGCGCCGACTGGCGCACCAACCCGGCCACCCAGATCAAGTGGGGCCTCACCTACATGAACACCCGCTACGGCAGCCCGTGCGGCGCCTGGTCGTTCTGGCAGGCGCACCACTGGTACTGAGCCGACCCCTCCACTCGGCGCACCCGGCCCGCGACGCACCTGCGTCGCGGGCCGCGCGGCGTTTCACCCGCACCCCGCCGCACCGCCGTCTGTCGTGGACGCGTCCGGAAGGCCACGTGAAGATATGGCGCACGGTCGTACGATTTGCCGCTAATTGATCTGAATTACACACCGTCAGAGCTTTGCCACAGTTCGCGCGCCCTCTTACGCTCCGGCGTCATGCCCTCACCCCTGATCAGCGTCGTGCTCCCCGCCTACGACCAGCACGAACAGCTCGCCGACTGCCTGGACTCGCTGCTCGCGCAGTCCCTGGCCGACGTCGAGGTGATCGTGGTCGCCGACCGCTCCCCCGAGACGGCGGGCGAGCTCGCCGACGCGTACGCGGCGCGGCATCCGCGGGTGTCCACGCTGCACCTGAACGCGGCGGTGGGGGTCGGGGTGAGCCGCAACGCCGGGGCGGCCCGGGCGAGCGGCGAGTACCTGCTGTTCCTCGACGCCGACCACCTGCTGCCGCGGGACGCACTCCGGACGCTCGCCGACCGGATCGAGCAGACCGGCCCGGTCGACGTGCTGCTGTTCGGCCACTCCCGCCGGCACCAGGACCGGGACTGGCCCGGCGGGGCCGAGGCACTGCTCGCCGAGGTCGGCCCCGAACCGTTCGCCCCCTTCGACCGGCCCGAGCTGTTCGGCGCGCCGCCGCTGATCTGGGACCGGCTGATCCGGCGCGGCCACTGGGAGGACCTCGGGCTCGCCTTCCCGGACGGCCGCTACGAGGAGATCCCGGTCGTGCACGCGGCCCTGCTCGGCGCGCAGAAGGCCGCCGTCCTTGCGCGCGAGTGCGTCCAGCTGCGCCGCCGCGAGACCGTCCACCCGTCCGGCGGGCCCGGCAGCAGCGTCTTCGACCTGTTCGACCAGTACGAGCGCAGCTTCGCCCTGCTGGAGGACCTGCCCCACCTGTACGCGGTGCGCGACGCGCTGTTCGTCCGGATGGTCCGGCACTACCTGTTCGTCTTCGACCTCGCCGGCTGCGTCACCCGCGCCGAGCGCCCGCAGTTCTTCCACCGCGCCGCCGAGCACCACCGCCGTTTCCAGCCGCCGGGCCACCGCCGGCCGGGCGGCCGCGAGGGGATCAAGTTCTCCCTGCTGGCCGGGGGCGCCTACCCGGCGTTCGAGGTCGCCAAGCTCTCGCACATCGCGCGCGGCACCCTCACCGGGCGGAAGTAGCCCGGACGTTCCCGGACGTTCCCGGACCGGAGCCCGACCGTTCCCGGACCGGAGCCGGGCGGCCCGGGAGCAGCCCTCCCCGGGGCGGCCCGCCTCAGGCGTGCGCGGTGCCCCCGTCCGCCGCCATCGCGGCGGCGATCCGGCGGGCGCGCTCGGCCGCCACCCCGGCGGGCAGCGGCGGCAGCACGTCCATCCACAGCGGCAGCGTGGAGCCGCGCAGCTGCGCCATCCCCGCCGGCCGGCCGATCAGCCACAGGTGCAGGTGCGCGGCACCGTCGCCCCAGCGGTTCACATGGACCCGGCCGACGCCGCCGAGCGACAGCACGGCCCGCTCCACCCGCTGGAGCATCGGGCCGAGCCGCCCGGACAGCTCGGCCGGCAGGTCCGTCAGGTCGTGGTGGGCACGGGGCTGGAGCAGCAGGGCGGCGGGCAGGCCGGTCGGCTCGTCGGTCGCGCTGAGGCGCCAGTGCTCGTCGGTCCAGAGGAAGTCGGAGTCGGGGCGGGCGCACTGCTTGCAGTCCTCCGGGCCGTCCTCGCCCTGGCGGGGCGGCTCCGGCAGGTCCGGGGCCCGCAGCGGCCGGACGGTCAGCTCGCCCTCGTACGGGAAGATCTCCCACGACGGCGCACCGTCCGCCGGGACGGGCAGCGGCTCACCGATCGGGAGGCGGCCGAGGTAGGCGTCGGGACCGGCCGGGTCGTCGGCCGCGGGTTCGGTGATCATGGATGCAGACAGTGCCACATGACACCCCGTCGGTGGTACCCCCGTCGCGCCCGGTGCCCGCGCGGCCGGGTGCCTGCGATCATCGGCGGAGCCGTGTCGCCGCACCGCCCGGGAGGTCCCTGGTGAGCCGTCCGTCCGCCGACCCCGGGGCCGAGCTGGCCCGTGAGCTGTCCGCCGTGCTGCGCGGCGAGGTCCGTTTCGGCGCCGCCGAGCGGACCGTCTACGGCCACGACGCCTCCAACTACCGGCAGCTGCCGCTCGGCGTGGTCAAGCCCGCCGATGCGGACGACGTGCGCACCGCGCTGGCGCTGTGCCGTGAGTACCGGGTGCCGGTCGTGCCGCGCGGGGCCGGGACCAGCATCGGCGGCCAGGCGATCGGTCCGGGTGCGGTCGTGCTGGACTTCCGCCGCCACCTCGGCGAGGTGCTGGAGATCGATCCGCAGGCCCGCACCGCCCGCGTCCGGCCCGGCACCGTCCTGGACGACCTCCAGCGCGCCGCCCGGCCGTACGGGCTGCGCTTCGGCCCGGACCCGTCCACGCACAGCCGCTGCACCATCGGCGGCATGATCGGCAACGACTCCTGCGGCTCGCACTCACTCGCCTGGGGCCGCACCGCCGACAACGTGGAGCGGCTGGAGCTGCTGCTCGCCGACGGCACCGAACTGACCGTCGGCGGCCCGCTCGACGCCGGGCAGCGCGCGGCACTCGCCGGGCTGCCCGGGCGGGTCGGCGAACTCCATCGGCAGCTCCAGGAGTTCACCGACCACAACCTCGCCGCCATCCGGCAGGGCATGCCCCGGCTGCCGCGCCGCACCTCCGGGTACCCGCTGGACGCCCTGCTGCCCGAGCACGGCCACGACCTCGCCCGGGCGCTCACCGGCACCGAGGGCACCTGCGCACTGCTGCTCGGCGCCACCGTCCGCCTCGTCGAGGACCCGCCCGCACGCGCCCTGGTGGTGGCCGGCTACCCCGACGAAGGCGCCGCCGCCGACGCCGTCCCCGCGCTCCTGCCGTTCGGGCCGCTGACCGCCGAGGGCATGTCGGCCGACCTGATCGCCGCGCTGCTCGCGGCCGGCCGCCGCCCGCCCGCACTGGACCGGCTGCCCGCCGGCGAGTGCTGGCTCTTCCTGGAGACCGGCGGCGCCACGACACTGGCGGCCTACCAGGCCGCCCGCCGGCTGGCCGACGCGGTCCGCCGCGAGCGCTCGGCCTCCGTCGCGCTGGTCACCGACCCCGCCGAGCAGCGCCAGCTGTGGGCGGTCCGGGAGGCCGGTGCCGGGATCGTCACCCGGCTGCCCGGGGGCGGGGAGGCCTGGCCCGGCTGGGAGGACTCCGCCGTCCCGCCCGAGCGGCTCGGCGACTACCTGCGGGACCTGCGCGCCCTGCTGCGCCGGCACAGCCTGCGCGGCGTCCCCTACGGGCACTTCGGCGAGGGCTGCGTGCACCTGCGGATCGACTTCCCGCTGGACCAGCCCCACGGGGTGCTGGTGTTCCGGGACTTCCTGGAGCAGGCCGCCGACCTGGTGGTCTCCCACGGCGGTTCGCTCTCCGGCGAGCACGGCGACGGGCAGGCCCGCGCCGAACTGCTGCCGCGCATGTACCCGGCCGGGATCATCGACCTGTTCGGCGGGTTCAAGCGGATCTGGGACCCGGAGAACCTGCTCAACCCGGGCGCCCTGGTCGACCCCCGCCCGCTCGACGCCGACCTCCGCTTCGTCACCTCCCCGCGCCGCCCGCTGCCACTGGCCCTTCCGTACGAGCAGGACGGCGGCAGCCTGGCCAAGGCGGTGCACCGCTGCGTCGGCGTCGCCAAGTGCGTGGACCCGACCACCGGGGTGATGTGCCCGAGCTACATGGCCACCGGCGAGGAGCGGCACTCCACCCGGGGACGGGCGCGGCTGCTCGCCGAGATGCTGCGGGGGGACGCGATCCCCGACGGCTGGCGGTCCGAGGAGGTCCGGGAGGCGCTGGACCTCTGCCTGAGCTGCAAGGGCTGCGCGAGCGACTGCCCGGTCCACGTCGACATGGCGACCTACAAGACCGAGTTCCTGCACCAGCACTACCGGCACCGGCCGCGCCCGCGCGCGCACTACGCGATGGGCGGACTGCCGCTCTGGCTGCGCGCGGTGGCGCTCGCCCCCGGGGCCGCCAACGCCCTGGTCCGCTCGCCGCTCGGCGGGCTCCTCAAGCGGCTCGGCGGGATCGACCCGCGCCGGGTGCTGCCGGTCTTCCCGCCGGAGACCTTCACCGCCTGGTACCGGCGGCACCGCGCCGCGCACCCGGCACCGGCGGGCGCCCGCCCGGTACTGCTGTGGCCGGACACCTTCTCCGAGCACCTGCAGCCGAACGTGCCGCGCGCGGCCGTCGAGGTACTGGAGCACCTGGGCTTCGACGTCCGACTGCCCCCGGGCCCGGTCTGCTGCGGCCTCACCTGGTACTCCACCGGCCAACTCGACACCGCCCGGAGGGTGTTGCGGCGCAGCCTGCGCACGCTGGCGGCGGCCGGGCTCCCGGCCGACACCCCCGTGGTCGGCCTGGAGCCCAGCTGCACCGCCACCCTGCGCGAGGACCTGCCCCGACTGCTCGGTCCGGACGGCCGCCCGCTCGCCGAACGCACCCGTACCTTCGCCGAGTTCATCGACGCGTACGCCCCGGACGCACCGCTCCCCCGCGTCCCGCTGGAGGCCGTCACCCAGACCCACTGCCACCAGCACTCCGTGCTCGGCAGCGCCGCCGACCGCCGGGTCGAGTCCCGACTGGGCCTGCACAACCGGGTGCTGGACTCCGGCTGCTGCGGGCTGGCGGGCAACTTCGGCTTCGAGAAGGGCCACTTCGAGGTGTCCGCGGCGATCGCCGAGCGGGTCCTGCTGCCCGAGGTCCGGGCGGCCGGGCCGGACACGGTGGTGCTGGCGGACGGCTTCAGCTGCCGCACGCAGATTTCCCAACTCGCCCACGGACGGCAGGCGTTGCACCTGGCGGAGCTGATCGCCCGGGAGCTGCGCCACACGGAGTGACGCTGCGCGCCCGGGGCCGCCTGCGCCGGCACTGCCCGCACACCCGGGCCACGCGCGTCCGGGCCACGCGTGCGCGGGCTACGCGTGCGCGGGCTACGCGTGCGCGGGCTACGCGTGCGCGGGCTACGCGTGCGCGGGCTACGCGTGCGCGGGCTACGCGTGCGCGGGCTACGCGTG
>NZ_JBHWBZ010000005.1:204453-230730 GCF_042735475.1 Kitasatospora sp. NPDC059577
TGCGCGGCGAGGAAGGCCCCGGCGTGCGCCGCGGCCTCCTCGCGGGTCGGGTAACCGACGTCGGCCGCGCCGGTCGTCCCGTCCGCGCCGGTGCCCGTCCAGCGCCAACCGCCCCGGGTCGCGTCCGAGGCCAACTCGGCTTTCCCCCCGAACAGTTCGAGCACGCCCTGGCGGGCGGGCGGACGGCTGACGGCCTCCGGCCACTTCTTCCGGGCACCCTGCCGGGTGATACCCCAGGCACCACCGAGCTGCTCGTAACCGGCCCCGTAGGAACCGGCGGTGGCGGCCGCGACCGCGGTGAGCTGCCGGACCTCGGCATCCACCAGCTTCCAGGCGGACAGGACGGAGAGCGCGACCTCGACCGGCTCCGCGTCCCACATCCGCGCCTCGGGCAGTCCGGTCGCGCGGGAGCGCACGGCGGCGGCGAGCGGGTTGAGCGCGTCGAGCAGGGCCCGGACCAGCTCGGCCTTCTCCTCGGGGGTGATCTCCACGGTCGTCATGATGACAACTCTAGTTGCCATTCCGCTTTTCGACAACCAAAGTTACCGACCGGATCGGCCCGACCCCCCCCCGGACCCCGGCACCCCGCCGCTCGGGCGCGAACGGAGCCCCGGACGCGAGCGCGCGGTAGCCCACCACCAGCGCCTCCCCCAGGAAGCCGACCCCGATCGAGAGCTGCAGCGGCCGGGCGTCCGCGGCGAGGCCGCAGTGTGCCGCGAGCGCGGCGAAGCCGGCCATCACCGCCAGCGAGACCACCGCCACCAGGAAGGTCCGACCGGTGTAACGCTGCCACAGCACCCCCTCGCGCTCGTGGACCCGAATCGTGGCCCCGCGGACCGCCCCGAGCGCGGCACCGAGCACGGCACCCGCCGCCACCCATGCGTAGTCACCCGGACCGAGACCATGCCGCTGCAACAGCGCCCACACACCGAGGCCGGTGAGCACCACCGGCGGCGCGAAGAGGTCCCGGGCGTTCAGCGGTTCGCCGCGAAGCCTCCGGACCACCACCACGACGACCACGACAGCGACCAGCACCACGTACACCCAACGGTCCATCCCCGCCCCCGAATCTTTTTGGCTCGACCGTGCTAAATCATCAATTTAGCTCAACCGTGCTATAACGGCAACATGCCGAAGATCGTCGACCCCGTGGAGCGCCGCCAGGCCGTCGCCGACGCCGTCCTGCGCGTCGCGGCCCGGGAGGGCCTGGAGCACGCCTCGCTGCGCAACGTCGCCGACGAGGCCGGACTCGCGATCGGCTCGGTGCGGCACTACTTCGCCGGCAGCTCCGAGCTGATGATCTTCGCGATGCAGGAGCTGGCCCGCCGGATCGACGCCCGCATCCGCACCCACGCCCGCGCCCTGCTCGACGCGGACCCGGTCCCCGGCACCGACCCGCGCGAGCAAACCGCCCGACTGCTCGCCGAGGTCCTCCCGCTGGACGCCGGACGCCGGGAGGAGTCCGCGCTCTGGCTCTCCTTCGTCACCGCCGCCCGCACCCGGCCCGAACTGCGGCCCCGCGCCGTCGAGGTGCAGACCGGCCTGGACGCGCTGGTCCGGCGCGTCCTGGTCGAGGCCGGGCGCTCCGGCGGCCTGGCGCCGGGCCTGGACCTCGACGTCGAGACCCGCCGCCTCTCCGCCCTGCTGGACGGCCTCACCCTGCAGGCCGTCCAGCACCCGGACCTGGTCGGCCCCGACGAGCTGCGCACGGTGCTCCACCGCCACCTCGACACCCTGGCCGCACCGGCGTCCTGACAGCACGCCAAGTCCCTTGCCACAATGACGCGATGACCCTCACCACCGCCGAGGCGGACACGCTCCTGGCCGACCACTTCGCCCCCTGGGTGCTGGACCTCGGCCTGTCCACCGTCGAGACCGGCGAGCGGCACGCCGTCCTGCGCTGGTCCGACCGGCTCGCCCGCGAGGGCGGCGGGCTGTCCGGCCAGGCGCTGATGGCCGCGGCCGACACCGCGTGCGTGGTCGCGGTCTCGGCGGCGCGCGGCGGCTTCGGGCCGATGACCACGGTCCAGCAGTCCACCAGTTTCCAGCGCGCGGTCGTCGGCCGGGACGTCCTGGTGCACGCCCGGATCACCAGACTCGGCCGCCGGATCGCCTTCCTCGACATCACCCTCACCACCGAGCCCACCGAGCACACCGAGCACACCGGGGCCGCCGAGGCCACCGGTGCCGCCGGCGCCGCCGCGGGCACCGGCTCCGCCCGCGGCGCCGAGGAGCCCGCCGCCCACGCCACCGCCGTCTACGCCCTGGGCTGACCCGCCCGGCGGCCACGCCCGTACGACCGCCGTGCGCCCGCCGGGCGACCGCACGACTGTGGCCCCCGCCCGAGGACGGGGGCCACACCCCGGACGTCCGGCGGCCTCAGCCCGCGGCGGCCGCCGTGGGCGCCTCCTCCGCGCAGACCGCCGACACGAACTCGGCCACCCGGGACTGCGGCATGCCGCGGGCGATGTCCGCCTCGCTGATCATGCCGACCAGCTTGTGCTCCGGGTGGTTGATCACCGGCAGCCGGCGCACCTGGTACTGCTCCATCACCCGCAGCACCTGCTCGCAGTCCTCGTCCGCCTCCACCGTCATCGGCCGCCCCTGCGCCAGCTCCCCCGCCGTCACCGACGCCGGGTCACGGCCCTCGGCGACGCACCGCAGCACGATGTCGCGGTCGGTCACGATGCCCAGCAGCTTGTCGCCCGGCCCGCAGATGGGCAGGGCGCCCACGTCGCGTTCCCGCATGATCCGGGCGGCGGCAGCGAGCGTCTCGTGCTCGCGGATGCACTCCGCGCCCGGGTGCATGATGTCGCTGGCTATGGTCATGGTCCGCCTCCTGACCTGGCTTCCTCCCCCTGTCCATCGTGGTCCGGCCGGGGGGCCGACGCCACCGGGCGCCGCTCAGCGCTCCGGGTTCGCCGGCGTTCCGGAGCCGCGCCGGGCCTGTCCGTCCGGCTCGTCCGCACCCTCCAGCGGCGAGCGGTCCAACACTTCCTCCAGCGGCGGGAGTTCGTGCCGGGGCGATTCCTGGTCCAGTTCCTCCTCCGAGACCTCGCCGCTCTCCACGGCCTCCTCCACGACCTTGGCCCCGGCGGCGGCCGCGGCAGCCGTCAGCAGGTTCCGCTGCTGGACCTCGGTCGCACTGTCCAGGAAGCGCAGCAGCTCCACCGGGAAGGGCAGCACCAGCGTCGAGTTCTTCTCCGCCGCCACCTCCACCACGGTCTGCAGCAGCCGCAGTTGCAGCGCGGTCGGGGTGGCGCTCATCACCGCCGCCGCCTCCGACAGCCGCGCCGAGGCCTGGTACTCGCCGTCCGCCGTGATGATCCGCGCGCGACGTTCCCGCTCGGCCTCGGCCTGCCGGGCGATCGAGCGCTTCATCGACTCCGGCAGCGCCACGTCCTTGATCTCCACCCGGTCGATCTCGATGCCCCAGCCCAGCGCCGGGCTGTCGATCATCAACTCCAGCCCCTGGTTGATCGGTTCCCGGTTGGCCAGCAGGTCGTCCAGCTCGCTCTTGCCGATGATCGAGCGCAGCGAGGTCTGCGCGACCTGGGAGATCGCGAAGTTGTAGTCCTGCACGTTGACCGTGACCTTCACCGGGTCCACCACCCGGAAGTAGACCACCGCGTCCACCCGCACGGTCACGTTGTCCCGGGTGATGCCCTCCTGCGCCGGGATCGGCATCGTCACGATCTGCACGTTCACCCGGCGCAGCCGGTCCGCGACCGGCATCAGCGCCACCAGCCCGGGCTCGCGCACCTCGTTCCGCACCTTCCCGAAGCGGAACACCACACCCTTCTGGAACTGCTGGACCACCCTGAGGCTCAGCCCCGCCCATATCGCCCCCAGCCCCACCAGCCCCCCGAGGACCCCCAGCACCGCATCGACGATCATCGCGGCCTCCTCGCAGCCAGCACGCACCGGCGCCTCCGGCCCGACCCGGACGGGGGCCGCCGGAGCAACTGCTTCCACGCTAGGTGTGCCCGGCCCCGGCCGGAGCGAACCCGGATGAACCCGCCCGAAGCCGGAGGAAAGCCCCCGGTCTCCCCGACGTCGCGCGCCCTAGGATCGGTCCATGCCGACCACGGCCACGCCGCCGTCCCCCGCCGACGACCCCGGCGACCCCCGCCACCCCGCCGAGGCCGCCGCCCGCGCCGGCGGACTCTCCGCGCTGGACCGCGTGGTCACCGGCTGCCGGGCCTGCCCGCGCCTGGTCGAGTGGCGGGAGGAGACCGCCCGCACCAAGCGCCGCGCCTACCTGGACTGGGACTACTGGGCCCGCCCGATCCCCGGCTTCGGCCCGCCCGACGCCCCGCTCGTCCTGGTCGGCCTCGCCCCCGCCGCCCACGGCGCCAACCGCACCGGGCGGATCTTCACCGGCGACCCCTCCGGCGACCTGCTCTACGCGGCGCTGCACGACCTCGGGCTCGCCAACCGCCCCGAGTCCGTCCGCCACGGCGACGGCCTGGAGCTGTACGGCGTGCGGATCACCGACCCGGTCCGCTGCGCCCCGCCCGACAACAAGCCGAGCACCACCGAACGTGACACCTGCCGCCCGTGGATCACCCGCGAACTACAGCTGCTGCGCCCGACCGTACGGACCGTGGTCGCCCTCGGCGGCTTCGCCTGGCAGGCCCTGCTGCCGGTGGTCGCGGACGCCGGCTGGCAGGTCCCCCGCCCGCGGCCCGCGTTCGGCCACGCCGCCCGGGTCGACCTCGCCGCCCGGGACGGCGGCCCGCCCCTGCGGCTCTACGGCTGCTACCACGTGAGCCCGCGCAACACGAACACCGGCCGCCTGACGACCACGATGCTCCGGGACCTGCTGCGGGACGCGGCCCACTCGGCTGGTCTCGGCACCCACTGACCGGTCCGTCGGTCTTACCGGCGGGTGGCCTTGATCGCGCCGTCCACCGGCGGTGTGACGCCAGCGAGGTCCGAGGCCCGGTCGCTCGGCAGCCGGTCCGCTGCCTGCGCCACCTCGGTGTCCGGGCCCGGCCGCCCCGGCCGCCCCGGCCGGACGGCCCCGCCCGCCACGCCCTCGCCGTCACCCTCGCCGTCACTCGCCGTCGCCGTCGCCGTCGCCCGGAACGCCGTCACGGACGGTACGGACGCCCGAGGTCCGACGGCGCTCCGCCCCCGACCCGCGCCCGCTACCCGAAGCGCGCCAGCTTCGGCTTGCCCGCCCGCTTCCACACCCCCGGCAGCCGCTCGCGCGCCGCCGCCTCCGCGGCGAGCTGGTGACCGTACAGGACGCCGTAGCCGAACGGCTCGGCGGCCGCCACCGGCCGGGCGGCGAGGGTGGCCGCGGCGACCACCGCGTCCTGGTGTTCGCCCAGCACTTCCTGGACGGCCTTCATCCGCCGCGTGTAGCGCTCGGCCCGCGGGCCGGCCGCCGGGGCGGCGGTCTCGCCGGCGTAGCGGGCGCGCTTGGCCGCCTTGCGGGCGTCGTGGAGCGCGTGGTCGCGGTCCTCGGGAGCGGCGGCGAGGGCCGTCCGGACGCGATCGGCGGTGCGGCGCTGTTCGCGGGCGGCGACCCGGGACAGCTCGGGGAGCGCGGGACGGGCGGCGCGGCGGCGCAGCGGCGGGTCGGCGAGGAGGGCGGCGAGGGCGTCGCCGAGGGCGCGGCGGCGGGGGCTGTCGAGGGCGGCGACCACCTCGGGGCGGATCCGGCGGTACTCGGTCCCGCCCCACCGCTCCAGGGCCTCGGCGACCCGCTCCGGCCCGCACTCGGCGGGCAGCTCGCGGGCCTGCGCGGCCAACCGTTCGACCATCACCTCCAGGTCGCGGGCGCCGCCGAGCGCGGCGGCCAGCCAGCGAAGCTCCGCGACCAGTTGCTCCGTCGCCCCTGGGGTGAACAGCCGCCGGAAGGTCCGCAGGGCGCTGCGCAGCCGTCGGCAGGCGACCCGCATCCTGTGCACCGCGTCCGGCTCGTCCGCCCGGACGGCGTCGTCCAGTGCGGCCAGCACCGCCGCCTGGGCCTCGACTCGGGCCAGCAGCACCTGCCCCACCGTGGTCTCGGGTCTCGCCATGCGCGTCCATCCCCTCGTCGGGGCCGCCGGGAACGCTTCCAGGCTAGTCCGGCCGCGGGCGCTGTCGACCCCGCGTCCCGGTGAGGGGGTGTCAGGCGGAAGGCGAAGGCAAGGGCCGATGTGCCCTCGTGCCGGGCGTGAGCGTCATGACATACTCCGGAGCGTGACGACCTCCTCCCACGCGACCAGGGCCCTGCGGGCCGCGGTGTTCACCGCGCTCGCCGTGCCGATGGCCGCGTTGGGCCAGGTGGTCATCACGGGCCGTCCGCTGCCGCTGTCGCTGGTGGCCTCGGCGTGCGCCGTCGTCTTCCTGCTCGCGGCCGCGCTGGCCGGCGGGGAGCGGCGGATGCTGCACATCGCCGCCGTGATGGTGCCGGTCGAGCTGCTGCTCAACACGACGTTCAACCTGGGTCAGACCACCTGTGGGCCGATGCTGTCCGGGCAGGTCCCCGCCCGCGGGGTGAACCTGCTGGTATGCGGCGGCGGCTCGATGGACGGGTCACTGCTCTCCGGCCCGCTGGGCCACGCCGGGCAGTTGGCGCCGGCCGTGACCCAACTGCTGCTCCTGCTGGTGCACCTGGTGATCGCGCTGGCCGCCGCCGCCTGGCTGCGGCTGGGCGACTCGGCCCTGTCGGGCCTGGCCCGGGCGCTGCGCGCGCTGCACGCGTCGCTGGCCCGGCCGCTGCGCGCCCTGGTCGTCCTGCTGGTGCCGGCCCCGGTGCGTCCGGTGCTGCGGGTGCCGCTGCCGGTGTCGGACCGCGCGCGGCCGCGCCGCGAGGACGTGGTGCTGAGCCCGGCTCCCCGGCGTGGCCCGCCGGTCTTCGCGCCTGCCTGCTGATCGCCCCCGTACCGGGTCACCCCGCGTACGCCGATCCCCTCTCCGTACCCGGCCGGTCCGAGGCCCCCGTACGCCCGCAGGCAGTGCGCCCGACTCCCGCGTTCCCCGACCCCGCCGCACCCGGTGCGGTTCCCCGCGCGCACCCGCGCGCCGCGTACAGGAGTTGACTCCCCATGACCCAGGCCCCCGGCTCGAAGCAGGCCAAGCGCATCAGTGCCCGTGAGCGGATCCAGGAGGCGCAGCGGCGCGAGCAGCAGTCCGCCAGGCGCCGTCAGCGGATCGTGGTGGCGGTCTCCGCCGCCGTCGTGCTCGCCCTCGCCGGCGGTGTCGCCGTCGCGATCGGCTCGGCCTCGGGCAAGGCCGACAAGGCCGGCGCGGCCGCCACCTCGGCCCCGCTGGTCGTCCCGGCGAACGCCGGCGGCCCGAACGGCACCGTGATCACCTACGGCAAGGCCGACGCCCCGCACACCATGGAGGTCTACGAGGACTTCCGCTGCCCGGTCTGCAAGCACTTCGAAGCGGCGAACGGCGAGACCGTCAAGAAGCTCACCGACGACGGCCAGGTCAAGGTGGAGTTCCACCTGGCGGCCTTCCTCGACAAGAACCTCGGCGGCAAGGGCTCGCGCACCGCGCTGGCCGCCGCCGGTGCCGCGCTGAACGAGGGCGTGGACAAGTTCAAGGCGTTCCACGACGTGCTGTACGCCAACCAGCCGGACGAGCGCGAGGACGGCTTCGGCGATGTCGGCCACCTGCTGGACCTGGCCGGCCAGGTGCCCGGGCTGAAGACGGACGCCTTCGTGAAGGCGGTCACCGACAAGACGTACGCGCCGTGGGCCGCGAAGGTCGCGGACGCGTTCAACGACAGCGGGGTGACCGGTACGCCGACGGTCAAGGTGGACGGCAAGCCGGTGACCCTGTTCGCCGGCAACGCCGTGGTCCCGCCGGAGCAGTTCACCGCCCAGGTCAAGCAGGCCGCCGGCCTGCAGTAGCCGGCCCGGGGCCCGGGACTAGGGACCGGGCCCCACCCCCACCGCACCGCACCGCACGGCACCACCGGCCCGGCCGAACCCCGGCCGGGCCGGCCCCTCCCAGCCAGCCACCGGAGTGTGCTGCCATGTCCGCCGCTACCACCGTGCACGTCGCCCGTCCCGCTCCCGACGCCTCCGGCCGGTCCCCGGTCGGGGCGAGCCGCGCCTACGCGGTCCTGCTGTTCCTCGGCGGGCTGATCGGGCTGGCCGCCTCGGCCGTCCTGACCTTCGACAAGCTCCGCATCCTGGAGAACCCCTCCTACGTGCCCGGCTGCAACATCAATCCGGTGATCAGCTGCGGTTCGGTGATGCGCACCGAGCAGGCGGAGGTGTTCGGCTTCCCGAACCCACTGCTCGGTCTGGCCGCCTTCGGCGCCCTGGCGGCGATCGGGGCGGGGCTGATCGCCGGTGCCGCGTACCGGCGCTGGTTCTGGCTGGGCCTGCACGCGGGCACCGCACTGGGCGTCGTGTTCGTGCACTGGCTGGTGGACCAGGCGCTGTACGACATCGGCGCGCTGTGCCCGTACTGCATGGTGGTGTGGGCGACGGTGGTGGTGCTGTTCTGGTACACCACGCTGCACAACCTGCGCACCGGTGTGATCCCGGCGGGCCCGCGCCTGCGGGCGGTCGTCCGGGAGGCGGACCGCTACCACTGGGCACTGCCGGTGCTGTGGGCGGCGGTGATCGCCCTGCTGGTGCTCAACCGGTTCTGGTCCTACTGGAGCACCCTCCTCTGATCGCCGGACCGTCCGTCACCCCACGTACCCCGCCGAATGCAGCAGCGCGGCGGCGCCCGTCCGCCGGGCCTCCAGGGCCCCGGTGAGGCGGCGCGCCGCGCAGGGGTGCAGCAGGGCGGCCGCCTGCGCGGGGGTGAACCAGCCGTGGTCGGCGATCTCCTCGGCCTGCAGCCGGATCGTCGCGCCCTCCTCGACCGTCCCGCCGTCGAACATGAACTGCACGGCGGGGTGGGCGTGTTCGCCCTGATCGGGGATCACGTCCCGCCACTCCACGACGAGCAGCCTCAGACCGCCCGCCACCAGGCCCGTCTCCTCCAGCAGTTCGCGCGCCGCGCACTCGGCGGGCCCCTCCCCCGGGTCCATCCCGCCGCCGGGGAACTGCCACTGATCGCGGTAACCGGCCTTCAGCAGGAGGACCCTGCCGGCCGTGTCGGTGAGCAGCACGCTGCAGCCGACGTAGGCGCGCACCAGGCGGGCGAGCCACTCCTCCTCCGAGAGTGGCCAGGTGTCCGTCATCGCGCCTCCTCCGCCGGGTGCCGTCCTCGTGGACACTCTGCCGCGATCACCGCCCGGCAAACGGCGGCCCGCACGCGATCACCCGAACGAGTGCCGTCCGCCCCTCAGCCGAACACCGCGCCCCGGTAGGCGTTGCGCAGGTCGGTCAGCGGCTGGGTGACCCGGTCGTGGTGCACCTTGTTGGTGAGCAGCAGCGCCCAGCGGCCGAGCCTCCGGGAGACCCAGAACCCGGTACCGGTGAAGCCGTAGTGGACGAAGGTGCCCTCGGCCGGCTCGGTGCCGGGAGCGTGCAGCCAGGAGAGGCCGCGGGCGGGCCGCAGTCCGCCGGTCTGCTCGCGCAGCGACTCCTCGGTCCACGCCCCGCCCCAGGCGAGCCCGGCCGGCGGGTCGAGCAGCGCGGTGAGGAAGCGGGCGAGGTCGCGGGCGGTGGAGAAGGCCCCGGCGTTGCCGGAGACGCCGCCGAGCAGCCGGGCGGAGGGGTCGTGGACGACACCGCGCAGGTGGGCGCCGGTCCGCTCGTCGTACTCGGTGGGCGCCGTGCGGTCGAGGAGCGCGGCGTCGAGCGGCCCGTACCGGGTGTCGGCCATGCCGAGCGGGTGCCAGGCCCAGCGCGCGGCGAGCGCGTCCAGCGGGGCACCGCCGAGGTCCTCGACGAGGTGGGTGAGCAGCACGGCGGCGCGGTCGGTGTACTCGACGGCCGTGCCGGGCGGGCGGTGCAGCGGCGCCGCGACCACGCCGGCCCGGATCGCCGCGGGCCCGCGCCCGTAGAGCTGTTCGAAGCGGGTGTACGGGAGCATCCCGGCCGTGTGGGTGAGCAGCTGCCGGGCGGTCACCGCACCGGCGGGCCGGCCCGCGGCCGGCGGCCACCAGCGGCCGAGCGGCTCGTCCAGCGGCAGCCGTCCGGACCGCCACAGCGCCCCGGCGCAGGGCCAGAGCGCGACGATCTTGGTGAGGCTGGCCAGGTCGTACAGCGTGTCGGGGCCGGGCACGAGCCGCGCGTACGGGCCCCGGCCGAGCGCCCCGTGGCTGCCGCCGCCGAGCGTGCCCGAGGCGTCGCCGACGGCCCAGACGGCGCCCGCCCCGACGGTGCGCACGCCCGTGCCGACCAGCCGGTCCAGCGCGCCGCCGGGGGCGGCCAGGGCGGGGAGCCGATCGGCTCCGGGTGCTCGGTGGCTCATCCGTCCCCCAGGGCCGGTCGTCAGGGCGACGGGAGCCTACCCGGCGGGGCGTCCGCTCAGACCGCCGCGTCGAGCTCCTTGCCGAGGCAGACGCTCAGCGGGTGGTCCTTGTAGAAGCCGAACTTGCGGATCGCGGCGTAGCCCTCGGACTCGTACAGCGCGATGGCCTCGGGCTGCTCGGTGCCGGTCTCCAGGACGAACCGGGTGCGCCCGGCCTCGACCGCGGTCCGCTCCAGGCGGCGCAGCACCGCCCGGGCCAGGCCGCGGCCGCGGGCGTCCGGGACCACGAACATCCGCTTCAGCTCGGCGTCGCCGTCGCGCAGCCCGTCCGGACCGGCCTGCTTGGCCCGCCACCCGCCGCAGGCGACCGGGCGGCCGTCCAGGTAGGCGATCAGGAACAGGCCGGCCGGCGCCTCGAAGTGCTCGGGGTGCATCTCGGTGAAGTCGGGGTCGCCGTAGCGGCGGACGTACTCCTGCTGCACCTCGGCCGAGAGGGCCTGGGCGTCGGGGTGCGCGTAGCCGGTGATGCGGAAGTCGACGGTGGCGGTGTCCTTGGTGGCGGTGGTGTCCATGGTTGAAAAGCCTACGATCTCCGGTCAGCGGACCTCGAACCGGGCGACCAGGTCCTCCTTGCCGAACATCCGGGCGGTGTCGAGGGCGTTCGGGGTGCCGGCCTGCGGGTCGGCGCCGCCCGCCAGCAGGGCGTCGAGCACGTCCTCGGCGCCCTTGAAGACGGCGCCGGCCAGCGGGGTCTGGCCGCGGTCGTTGGCGAGGTTCGGGTCGGCGCCGTGCCGGAGCAGCACCTCCACGGTGGCGGCGTGGCCGTGGTACGCGGCGAGCATGACGAGGGTGTCGCCGCGGTCGTTGGTGAGGTCGGCCGGGGCGCCGGCGTCCAGGTAGGCGGCCAGGGTGTCGGTCTCCCCGGCACGGGCGGCGTCGAAGAGCTTCCCGGCCAGCGCGATCACCTCGGCGTCGGGGGCGTCGGCGGGCTGCTGGCTGGCGGCGTCGGTCATGGCGGGCGGCCTTTCCGGTCGGGACGTCGGGCGGTCTCGGGGCTGCGCCCAGGGCACGGTAGCGGCCGCCGCCCGAGCGGGCCAGCCGTGTCCGTGATCCGAATGACGGCCCGGGCCCGCCACGACACGGGGCGGCACGGTTCGCGCAGCCATTCGAGCGAACTTCCGGCACCCCCCGGAAACTTCCCGCCCACCCCCCGGGAATGCCTCGGCACACCGAATCCCCACGGCGACCGGCCCCCACCCCTGCCGGTTCGCATACCGCCGTCCGGCTACCGGAACGGCAATGAACGGCAGAACCACCCATTTGCCCCGTTCCATCATCTATTACTTTTTGTCACGATTAATGCACTTTCCGTAACACCCCCGCTTGTCCCCCCTCCCGAGGAGCGGATCGTGATCCTCTCGATTTCCGGCATCGTTCTGTTCGGCACCATCGCCTTTCTCTTCTTCCGCAGGGACGGACTAAAGGTCTCCCACGCCATCGTCTGCGCCCTCTTCGGCTTCTACATCGCCGGCTCGTCGATCGCCCCCAGCATCACCGCGGGCGGCGCCAGCCTGGCGAGCCTGCTCAGCGGCATCAGGTTCTAGGACCTGGCCGCCGCCACTCCCCCGTACCGGCCCGGGCGCGGATCCCACCGCCCCCGGGCCCCGTCGTACCCCAGCCCCACCCCAGTTCCAGCCCCACCCCCGCACCCCACCCGTCCCACACGCCCGGGGAGTCAAGGAATGCCGCTCCACCGCCACCTCAGCAAGGGCCGCGAGTTCGCCCGGACCGCCGGCGACCACGCCTCCGACATGTTCGCCCCGCTCTCCGTCATCGGCCGCGGCATGCGCCACCACGTCGCCTGGGCCAAGGACCGCTGGCAGGCCACGCCCAGGGAGCGCCGCGGCCCGACGGTCTTCCTCACCGCCGCGATGCTGGTCGGCATCTACCTGCTGCCGCACGGCCTGCTGTTCGCCCTGGTCGCCCTGATGGCCAGCGCGGCCTGGGCCGGAAGGTCCCCCAAGGCGCCGCCCACCCCGCCCGCGCCGGACGTCGCCGACGTCAAGCTCGGCGCCCTCTACGCCGCCCTCACGCCGTACCTGTGCGGCCCCGAGGACGCCAACCCGATGTACCGCTTCGAGGGCGACTACAAGAAGGTCTTCGACTCCTGGGAGTTCGACGGCGAGGGCCGGCTCTCCCGACTGGAGCTCGGCTACCCGGCCTACTTCACCGACACCGAACCGGCCGCCCGGGCCCGGATCGAGCAGGTCGTCCAGGGCAAGGCCGGCCGGGCCCGGGAGTACCGCTTCGACTGGGACGAGGAGTCCAACCGGCTGCGGATCTCCGCCCTCGCCCCGCTGCCCACCGACATCGTCGCCCAGCGCTTCGTGGCCGCCCCCGGCGAGATCGTGCTGGGCTTCACCGACGAGGACGGCACCGCCCGGACCATCCCGGTCGGCCGGGGCGGCACGACCGTCCAGCAGCCGCCGGTGGTCTGGCGCACCGGCCCGCGCTCCTCCGAACCGCACCTGCTGGCGCTCGGCGTCACCGGCTACGGCACGTCCAGCCTGCTCCGCTCGATCGCGCTGCAGGCCCTCCCGTACGCCGACCTGGTGGTGGTCGACGGCGCGGGCACCGGCGAGCACGCCTGCCTGGTGAACCGGCCCGGCGTGCACACCGTGGAGACCAGCCTGCACGGCGCGCTGGCCGCGCTGGAGTGGGCCGCCAAGGAGACCGACCGCCGGCTCACCGCGCTGAACGCCGCCCGGCACGCCGGCTCCGCACCGCCCGAGGACGCCACCCGGCCGCTGTGGCTGCTGCTGGACCACCCGACCGAGCTCAGCGAGCTCGCTCAGGCCGAGGGCCGCCCCGACCCGCAGGACCTGCTGGAACTCCCGCTGCGGCACGGCCGGGCCGCCCGGGTCACCGTGGTGATCGCCGACGACCTGGAGGCCCGGGACCGGATCACCCCGACCGTCCGCTCCACCACCCGGGCCCGCGTGGTGCTCGGCCCGGCCGGCCCGGACGAGGGCCGTGCCGCGCTCGGCGCGCCGCTGGACATCGTGCCCGCCGCACAGGCCCCGGTCGGCCGGGGCTACGCTCGGATCGGCAACGGCACTCCGGTCCGGCTGCAGGTGCCCGCCACCGTCGACCCGCTGGACGACGAGGCCCCGGCCCAGCTGCGGGACGCGGTCATCGCCCTGCTGCCGCACCGCGACACCCGCACCGAGGCGGCCGCCGGCGTACCGCCCCGCCCGGAGCGCCCGCCGCTGGTCGCACCGGTCGAGCCGGCCCCGCGGGCCCGCCCGGTCGACCTGGCCAAGGGCGAGCCGATGATCCGCTCGCGCCCGATCTCCTGACCGGGCACGGCCCCGGGTCGGGGTCGGCGAACGCTGTCGGAACCCGCCCCGGTACGCTCGTCACAGAAAGTCCGCCCGATCACCGGATGTGAAATAGGTGACACCTGGGGTGATATCACCGGCCAGATGTGACAAATCGGGCGCAGGTGGGTACAAACAGGGGCGGCACTACAGACGACGCATGTCCCCGGACGGGAATCTTCGTCGGAAGCCGAGCGTTGACCGAACGACGAAGAACAGCGACCACTAGTCCTGTGGGCCATAAGCCCGGGAGGCACGATTCATGAGCGAGCGAGCTCTCCGCGGCACGCGACTCGGGGCCACTAGCTACGAGACCGACCGTGGTATCGATCTGGCTCCCCGCCAGACCGTCGAGTACGCATGTCAGAACGGACACCGATTCGAGGTTCCTTTCTCGGTCGAGGCGGAGATCCCCTCGGCCTGGGAATGCCGCTTCTGTGGGCAGGAGGCGGCACTTCTCGACGGTGACGAGCCGGAGGAGAAGAAGACCAAGCCGACGCGCACCCATTGGGACATGCTGATGGAGCGCCGTACGCGCGAGGAGTTGGAGGAGGTGCTGGCCGAACGGCTGGCCGTGCTCCGCTCCGGCGGGATGAACCTCGCGGTGCACCCGCGGGACACCCGCAAGAGCGCCTGACCTCGCTCCCGCCCCCGGGCGGGAGGACGCGAAAAGGGACCCTGGTTTCCAGGGTCCCTTTCGCGTTGCCCGGCCCGCTTCCCGACCGTAGTCGTCCTGCTTCCCGCCCGTGGTCGCTCCTCGCCCGCGCGGCGGCCGCGGCCCGGCGGGGCCGCGGCCGCACCGGGACCGGGAACCGACTCAGCCGGTGATCGGCGGACGGTAGGTGGTGTCCGGGCCCTGCGGGCCGGCCGGGCCGGCCTCGGGATCGACCACCTCTCCCTGGATCACCTTGCCGTCCGGACGGTGGATGCGCAGCTGCTCCTGCAGCCGCATCGCGTCCGCCAGCGGGTCGGCGCCGACACCGGCGGTGCTGCGCAGCGCCTTGTCGGCGAGCCGGCGCCCGGCCATCCGCCACAGCGCCCGGGTCGGTGGGAACAGCAGGGTCAGGGCCAGCAGGTCCGACAGGAAGCCGGGGACGATCAGCAGCACGCCGGCCAGCACCGTCATGCTGGTGCCGGTCTGCGGCTGCTGGGACTGCGGGTTCCTGCCCTGCTCGATCGCCGCCGACAGCGCCTTCAGCCCGGCCCGCTTGACCAGCGAGCCGCCGATCACGGCGCCCGCGACGAGCAGCAGCAGGACGGTGAGGCCGCCCAGCCAGGTGCCGACCTGGACCAGCAGCCAGATCTCCAGCACCACCCACGCGGTGATCAGCAGCGGCAGCACCCGGCGGAGCCTGCCGCGCGGGGCCGGACGGGTCGGGGTTGCTTGCTGCGTCACGGTACGGATCCACTCCAAGCGGTGCTCTGCGCGCCGCACGGGAGGTCCGGGCCGGCTACGGCACCACCTGGTCCAACGAATCCTGCCCGGCCGGTGTTCCGGCGGACGCCTTCCGACGGCGTCCGACCAGCACCGCGGCACCGAAGGCCAGCAGGCCGCCGATCGCCAGGGTCCACTCCGGGGCGGCGCCGACCTCGTCGGCCACCGTGGTGCCGTCGCGCAGCGGGACGGTCGCCGACAGCTCGGCCGCGGTCAGCTCCTCGGTGCGCTGCTGGACGGTGCCGTCCGGGGAGATCACCGCGCTGATGCCGCTGGTGGCCGCGATCAGCACCGCCCGACCGTGCTCGACGGCCCGCAGCCGGCTCATCGCGAGCTGCTGCTCGGGCTGGCCGGTCTTGGCGTAGGTCGCGTTGTTGGTCTGGACCACCAGGACGCGGGCGCCGCTGTCCACGGTGTCGCGGACGATCTCGTCGTACGCCACCTCGAAGCAGATGACGTCGCCGATCCGGGCCGGGCCGAGCTGCATCACGCCGTTGTGGTCACCGGGGTAGAAGTCCCGGGCGACCCGCTGGAGGCGGGTGATCACCTTCATCAGCTGGGCGCGGAAGGGCACGTACTCGCCGAACGGAACGGGGTGCTGCTTGGTGTAGGAGGCGCCGGGACCGGTCTGCGGGCTCCAGACGATGCCCTCGTTCTGGACGTGCTGCGCGTCCGGACCGTCCACCAGGGTGCCGACCAGGGTCGGCACGCCCACCGCCCGCACGGCCTCGTCGATGCGCTGCCGGGCCAGCGGGTCGCTGAACGGGTCGAGGTCGGAGGAGTTCTCCGGCCAGATCACCACGTCGGGGCGCTCGACCTTGCCGGCCTCGATGTCGGCGGCCAGCCGCTCGGTCGCCGAGGCGTGGTTGTTGAGGACCATCATCGGGCGGCCCAGGAAGTCCATGCCCGGGTTGGGCACGTTGCCCTGGACGATGGCGACCTTCACCGTGTCGGCCGCGGCGGTCGGCACCGGCACGACGTAGCCGGCGAGCAGTGCGGCCACCGCGCCGAGCGCCGCCAGCGCGGCGGCCTTCGGGGCCCTGCCCGGACCGCGCAGGCGCAGCACGGCCCAGGCGAGCAGGGCGCCGGAGAGGGCGACCGCGAAGGTCACCAGCGGCGCGCCGCCGAGCGCGGCGAGCGGGGTGTACGGGGTGGCGGTGTTGGCGAAGGCGAGCCGGCCCCAGGGGAAGCCGCCGAGCGGCAGCCGGTCCCGGGCCCATTCCTGGGTGATCCACAGGCAGGCCGTCCAGAGCGGCCAGCCGGGCAGCCGGGAGGTCACGGCCAGCGCGCCGCCGAGGAGCGCCAGGAACAGCCCCTCGACGACGGACAGGCCGACCGTGGCGTCCCAGCCGACCACCCGCAGCCAGCTGAGCAGCATCAGGAAGAACGGCAGGCCGAAGGCGAAGCCCGTCCACAGGCCCTGGCGGAAGGTGCGGCCCCGGGTGAGCAGCGAGAGCGCGGCGACGCCGAGCAGCGACAGCGGCCACAGGTCGTAGGGCGGGAAGGCGAGGGCGAGCAGCAGGCCGGCCAGCGCCGCCAGGCCGGTCCGGGGCAGCCCGGCCCGGACCTTGGCGACGGCACGGACGGCGCGGCCCGGCCGGGGTGCCGGTTCCTGGGGCTCGGGCGCGGTCCCGGACCGCTCCTGGGTGACGGGAATGGCCACCGGCGCACCATCTTCCTGGGGCTTGCTGTTCGGACGCTGTGCGAAGAAGGTACCCCGGAACGTCGGTGGGACGTGAGGTGAGGGTGCTACGGCCGGCCGGGGCCCGTTCGTCCCCGCTCGGCCCCGCCCGCCCCGGACCGGCCGGCCCCCGATCAGCGCTCGGCGTAGCGGACCGGGCCCAGCGGCCAGTGCTCGGCGAGCCAGCCGGAGACGGCGCGGTACAGCGGGGCGTCCAGCCCGGCGTGGTCGGCCCGGACCCAGGAGCTGACGGCGACCACGGCCGGGTCCTCGCGGTCGGGGTAGATGTAGACGCAGCCGATCACCTCGTCCCGGTCCGGGGCCAGGACGGTGTAGGTGAAGCCGGTCCGCGCGACGAAGTCGGCGGCGTGCCGGCGCAGGTCGTCGAGGTTCCGCTCCGGAGGCATCCCGTCGACGGGCGGCCAGTTCCGGCCGACGAAGCCCGGGGTGGCGCGGATGTGCTCGATGCTGCCGGTCCAGGCGGCGTGGTCGGAGGCGTTGTGCTGCTCGCCCAGGGGCTCCAGGCGGAACTCCGGGGCGAGCAGCTCGCGCGGGACGTCGAAGTCGGCGGGTACCAGCGAGTGGGTCGTCATGCCGGTCAACCTACGGGCCGGCGGCCCTGCGCTTCACCCGCATTTCCGCCGCTACGCGGAACCCTGGGCCCGGTGGACCGTGCGGCCGCGGACGACCGTGCGCAGGCAGGTCGGCAGCGGGTGGCCCGGGGTGAGGTCGGGCAGGCCGGGGGTGCCGGAGCGCGGGTCGGTGGACCAGCCCGCCACCCGGGAGTCGGGGGCCTGGACGACCAGGTCACCGGCGGCCCAGATCGCGTAGCTGGCGACCGCCCCGGGCACCAGGACGCCGTCCTGGTCGCGGCCGATCGCGCGCCAGCCGCCGCGGGTGTGCGCGGTGAAGGCGGCGCGCACCGAGATCCGGTGCTCCGGGGTCCGGTGGAACGCCGCCGCCCGGACGGTGCCCCAGGGGTCGAGCGGGGTGACCGGGGCGTCCGAGCCGAAGGCCAGCGGGACGCCGGAGCGCAGCAGGGCCGCGAACGGGTTGAGGGCGGCGGCCCGCTCGGCGCCCAGGCGCTGGACGTACATGCCCTCCGGACCGCCCCAGGCGGCGTCGAAGGCGGGCTGGACGGAGGCGGTGAGGCCGAGTTCGGCGAACGCGGCGACGGACGTGTCGTCCAGTGCCTCGGCGTGCTCGACGCGGTGGCGCAGTGCCTTGACCCGGCCCGCTCCGACCCGCTCGCCGGCCGCCCGGACGCCCTCGACGACCGCCGCCACGGCCGCGTCGCCGATGGCGTGGAAGCCGGCCTGCAGCCCGGCCTCGGTGCAGGCGGCGACGTGGTCGGCGACCTGCTCGGCGCTCAGGTAGGCGGTCCCGGTGTGCTCGGCGTCGACGTACGGATCGTGCAGGCAGGCCGTCCGGGAGCCGAACGCGCCGTCCACGAAGAGGTCGCCGCCCGCGCCCACCGCGCCGAGCCGGCGGGCCGTCTCGACTCCACCCAACTCGCCCCAGTAGCCGAAGACTTCGGGCCCGTCGCCGTCGGCCGCCAGGGCCAGCAGCGCGGCCAGGTCCTGCTCGGAGGAGATCTCCGGTCCGGCGCACTCGTGCAGGGCGCCGATGCCGAGTTCGGCGGCGCGGTCCAGGGTGGCGCGCTGGGCGCGGCGGCGCTGCCCGGGGGTGAGGCGGGCGAGCGCCGCCTGCCGGACGGCGTGGTGGGCGTCCTTGGCGAGCGGGCCCTCCGGGTGGTACCCGGGCCGCTCGGCGAGGCCCTCGGTGAGGGTGCGCAGCGCGGTGGTGGCGAGCGCGGAGTGCACGTCGGTGCGGGAGAGGTAGAGCGCGGCGCCCTTGGCGGCGAGGTCGAGTTCGGCGAGCGTCGGCGGGCGGCCCTCGGGCCAGCCGCTCTCGTCCCAGCCGTGGCCGATCAGCACCCCGTCGGGCTCGGCCCGCTCCTCGACGAAGGCGGTGACGGCCGCCAGGGCGGCGGCCAGCGAGGGGCTGCCGGTGAGGTCGAGACCGGTGAGCGCCAGACCGGCGGCGGTGGCGTGCACGTGGGCGTCCACGAAGGCGGGGGTGACCAGGGCGCCGTCCAGCTCGACGATCTCGTCGGCGGTCGCGGCGTACGCCTCGGCGGCGCCGTCGCTGCCGACCCAGGCGACGTGCTCGCCCTCCACGAGCATCGCGGTGGCGAAGGGGTCGGCGGGGCTGTAGACGGCGCCGCCGCGCAGCAGGACGGTTCGTGGACCCCTCCCGCCCGAGGACGGGCGAGGAGGGAGGGTGCTCTCGGTCATGACGCCAAGTCTGCACCCCGGCCCTTCGGCCTCAGAGCTTCGGGGGTCGCGCCTCGTACGGGGTGGAGAGGACGACGGTGGTGCGGGTGGAGACGCCGGCGGCGCTGCGGATGCGGGCGAGCAGGTCCTCCAGGTCGCCGGGGGCGCCGACGCGGACCTTGAGGATGTAGTTCTCGTCGCCGGCGACGCTGTGGCAGGCCTCGATCTCGGGCAGGCCGGCCAGGCGTTCCGGGGTGTCGTCCGGGGCGCTCGGGTCGAACGGCTTGACCGAGATGAACGCGGTCAGCGCCAGGTCGACGGAGTCGGGGTCGATGATCGCGGTGTAGCCGCGGATCACCCCGCGCTGTTCGAGGCGGCGCACGCGCTGGTGCACCGCCGAGGTGGACAGGCCGGTGGCCTTGCCCAGGTCCGTGTAGCTCATCCGGCCGTCCTCCAGGAGCAGCTGGACAATGCGTTGGTCGAGATCCTCCACAGTCCGCAAACCTACCCGGTCGGGAGCACGGGGGGCGCACGAGGTGGCACGCGGAGGGATCGCAGGTGTCAAGCGGGCACGTGCCGGGTGAATGTGGCACGCGATGTGGCCAAGGACACACCCGGTGCATCACGGTGCACAACACCGCAGGATTATGAGTCCGGATCACAGGGAAGTGCTGGTTGTGGCCCTGGACGACCACGCCGGGCCCGATCCTAGGGGGATCCTCATGCCTGCTACTGACCAGCGCGTGCTGGGCGCCGACGAGACCGACGATACGACCGGCCGCGACGACCTCGCGGTCGACCACGCGCCGGGCACCGACCCCGGCGAGGCCGGGACCTGGGACATCTTCCGGGTCCACTGCCCCGAGTGCAGCCGTCCGATCGCGCTGGTGGCGGACGAGGAGCGGCTCCCGCAGCACGCCCTGCTGCCGACCGCCTGGAACCCCTTCGCCCCTGCGGTCTGCCCGGGCTCGGGCACGCCCACCGACGACCTGGCGGAGGTGGAGGCGCCGGAGGACGCCGAACCGGCCGGGTTCGACGCGCTGTTCCAGCTCCCGAACGGGCTGGACTGGCGCACCCAGCCGTTCTCGCACGCGGTGGCGCACTGCCCGGTGCGGATCGCCGCGGTCGACCCGGCCGGGCCCGCCGCCCCCTCGGCCCCGACCCTCGCCGCGCTCCGCTCGATCCCGGAGCAGCGCCGCCGGCTCGTCCGGCGCTGACCGGCCTTACCGTGCAAGCGAGTTGACGCCACGACAGGAACGCCTCCGGCCGTCACTCCGCACCCTGGAGTGACGGCCGGAGGCCGTTGGGGGGAAGGCCCGGCCCGTCGCCGGGTCCCGGGCCTTCGTCGGGCGTCAGCCCTTCGTGAGGTGGCGGCCGATCACCAGGCGCTGGATCTGGTTGGTGCCCTCGACGATCTGCAGCACCTTCGCCTCGCGCATGTAGCGCTCGGCCGGGAAGTCCTGGGTGTAGCCGTAGCCGCCGAGCACCTGGACGGCGTCGGTGGTCACCCGCATCACCGCGTCGGTGCAGAACAGCTTGGCCATCGCCGCCTCCTTGGAGAACGGAAGGCCCGCGTCCTTCAGGCGCGCGGCGGACAGGTAGAGCGCGCGGCCGGCCTCGATCTGGGTGGCCATGTCGGCGAGCATGAAGGACAGGCCCTGGAACTCGGCGATCGGACGGCCGAACTGGCGCCGGGTGCACGCGTAGTCGACCGCGAGGTCGAGCGCGGCCTGGGCGACGCCTATCGCGCAGGCCGCGATGCCGAGACGGCCGGAGTCCAGCGCGGCGAGGGCGATCTGGAAGCCCTGGCCCTCGGCGCCTATCAGCCGCTCGCGGGGGACCCGGGCGCCGTCGAAGTGCAGCTGGGCGGTCGGCGAGGAGCGCATGCCCATCTTGTGCTCCGGCGGGGCCGCGGACAGGCCCTGCTGGGTGCCGGGGACCAGCAGACAGCTGATGCCCTTGGCGCCCTCGCCGCCGGTGCGCACCAGGGCGCTGTAGAAGTCGGCCTGCCCGCCGTGGGTGATCCACGCCTTGGTGCCGTTCACCACGTACGCCTCGCCGTCGAGGTCGGCGCGGGTGCGCATGGCGGCCGCGTCCGAGCCGGACTGCGGCTCGGAGAGGCAGTAGGCGCCGAGCTGCTCGCCGGAGAGCATGCCGGGCAGCCACTCGTCCCGCTGCGCGTCGGTGCCGAAGGCGGCCAGCGCGTGGCAGGACAGGGTGTGCACGCTGACGCCGAGGCCGACGGCCAGCCAACCGCCCGCGAGCTCCTCCAGCACCTGCAGGTACACCTCGTAGGGCTGGTCGCCGCCGCCGTACTTCTCGTCGTACGGGAGCGAGAGCAGGCCGGCCTCACCGAGGGTGCGGAAGACCTCCCGCGGGAAGCGACCGGCGGCCTCGTCCTCCGCCGCGCGGGGCTGCAGCTCGCGCTGGACCAGGTCCCGGGTGAGGCTCAGCAGCTCGCGGGCCTCGGCGGTGGGCAGCTGGCGCTCCACGGCTTTCACAGGGGAGGGGGTCATGGCGGTGGTCGCCTCCTCGATCGGGCGCCGGGCCGAGGTGTTGGCGGGTCCGGCGCGGGTGGGGCAGGTCGGACCGACCGGCACCGGGTTGCGGTGAACGGCCGTTCACAGTCGTGGCGAAGCGAGTATGCCCGAAACCCGCGCTGCCGTCACGACCTGCACAGATGAACTGTCCGCAGTGGTGGGATACGGCACCGTAGGGTTGACGATGTGGCTGCTTCCGGAACCCTCCCCACCCATGCTCGGTGCACTCCCGGTGACGCGCTGGACACCCTCGCGGCGGAGCTGCGCGCGCTGCCGCCGTCCTGCGGGCCGGTGCGGCTGGTCGCCGTGGACGGGCACGCGGGCTCCGGCAAGACGACCTTCGCCGGACGGCTGGCGGCGGCGCTCGGCGGGGCCCCGGTGGTCCACCTGGACGACCTGGCGACCCACGACGAGCCCTTCGAGTGGACCGGGCGGCTGCGCGAGCAGGTGCTGGAGCCGCTGGCGGCCGGCCGGGACGCGGCGTACCGGG
Organism: Kitasatospora sp. NPDC059577; assembly: GCF_042735475.1. Taxonomy (NCBI): domain Bacteria; kingdom Bacillati; phylum Actinomycetota; class Actinomycetes; order Kitasatosporales; family Streptomycetaceae; genus Kitasatospora; species Kitasatospora sp. NPDC059577. The sequence continues at coordinate 226,585 of NZ_JBHWBZ010000005.1, forward strand.
TGTACGACTGGACGCTGCGCCGCTTCGCGGGCACGGCCGGGGTACCGGTCGCCCCGGTGGTGCTGGTCGAGGGCGTCGGCGCGGGCCGGCGGGCGGTGCGGCCGTGGCTGGCCCGGGTGGTCTGGATGGAGCTGGACGCCGCCGCGGCCCGGCGGCGCGGCGAGGAGCGGGACGGTCCGGATCTGGCCGCGTTCTGGGCAGGCTGGGCCCGGGCCGAATCGGCACATTTCGCCGTCGACCCGAGCCGCCCGTACGCCGCGACCCGGGTCGACGGGGTGACCGGCCGGATCGCGCCGGGCACCGTCGGTGAACCTTCAACAAGTGCCTTGACCTGCGACGTCACCAGGACTTAGGTTCTCCTCAGCCGCCGGAACGAAAGCTTCCGGCCGCCTCGGACCCGGCGCTCCCGGCTTGTTCCCCCGTGAGCCGGGAGCGCCGTCCGGTCCCCTTCCGAAACTCGCTCCCCCGCCGCTCTCTCCGGCGCCCGGCCGCTCAACGGCCGCTCGCGCGATCGGATTTGACCTCGTGCGGCACCCTTCCGGATCAGCCCGGCGCCGGTACGATTCCTGGCAGGCGCATCTGCGCCGCAGGGGGCTCGACGACCACCGGCCAGGCTGCGCGAAGGCGAGTCGCCGGCCGAGCCCCGGGCCACACCGCGGGGGGCGTGAGTGACGACGGTGGACAGTTCCGACAGCACGGCGGGCGGCCCGGACCGACTCGCCGACCGGGCCTGGCAGCGCGCCATGGACGCCTACACGGCCGGCGCGTACGCCAGGGCCGAGGAGGAGTTCCGGGCAGCCGTCCGGCTGGACCCCGGCATGGCCGACGCCTGGCTCGGCCTGCACGCGCTGCGCAGCGACACCTCGGCGGCGTTGCTGGCCATGTACCGCCACCAGAAGCGCTTCGGCGAGCAACGGCGACTGCACCACCGGCCGCTCAGCTCCTGGTACTGGCTCGGCTGGTGGGTGCAACCCGTCCTGGAGGACGCCCGCGACCTCGCGCTGGCGCACGCCTCGCACTGGCTGGACGGCCGCCACCTGGCCGAGCTGGACCGGGCGTTGGAGCAGTGCCCGGCCCCCGGCGAGGACCCGTCCGCCCGGTTCCTGTACGCCTGCCGCTCCTACCTCCTCAAGGACTGGGAGCAGCTGATCCGGGACACCGACCGGCTGCTCGACGACCCGCTGCTCGGCATCGAGGCCGGTCTGTTCGCCGGCATGGCCCGGGTGCGCCTCGACATGTGCGCCCAGGCCCAGGCCCCGCTGGCCGCCTCGCTGGCCCGCTGCCGCTCCGAGCAGCCCCAGCGCAAGGAGCTGCGCTACTGGCTGGCGCGGGCGTACGAGGGCGCCGGGCGCAGCGCGGCGGCACTGCCGCTCTACCGCGCGGTGCACCGGGCGGACCCGGCGTTCATGGACACGGCGACGCGACTGACCGCCATCTCGGCCGAGGACGCGCTTGCCGACGGGCTGCTCGTGGACGGGCTGACGACGGCCGGGCGCCCGGGCGGGGGCGCGGGCGGCACCGCGAGCGGGCCGGACATCGACGCGGAGTTCCCGGACGACGTCGGGTACCCCGTCGGGCCGGGGTACGGCGAGGAGTTCGGGGGCGGAGCCGGGCAGGGCGGCGCGACGGTCTCCGGCGACGGGGTGCTGAACGGCGGGTCGCCGGTGGACGCGGGCCTGGTGGACGCGGGCCTGGTGGACGGGCTCCTGACCGGCGGCACCGCCGTGGACGACGACACGGCGGACGGCCTCCCGGGGGACGGCACCACGGCCGAGCCGGTCCTGCCCGGCGGCGCCCCGGGCGCCGGCGGGCCGGGCGCCGGCGGGCCGGCCGACGGGGCCGCTCCGGACGGCGCTCCGCAGGCCGCCGGGGAGCGGTCCGGCTCCGGCTCCCCCATCGCACCCACCGCGCCCCTCGCACCCCCACCGCTGCCCGTCCGCGGTCAGGCGCAGTCCCGCACGGCCGCCGGGCCCGCGCCCCGGCCGGACGGCGACCAGCGGGAGCTGGACGCCGCGCTGGCCGAACTCTCGCTGATGGTCGGCATGGAGCCGGTGAAGCGCCAGGTGCGGGCGCTCTCCGCCCAGTTGAGAATGTCGCGGCTGCGGTCCGAGCAGGGCCTGCCGGTCCAGCCGCCCAAGCGCCACTTCGTCTTCTCGGGCCCCTCCGGCACCGGCAAGACCACCGTGGCCCGCATCCTCGGCCGGGTCTTCCACGCCCTCGGCCTGCTCTCCGGCGACCACCTGGTGGAGGCCCAGCGCGCCGACCTGGTGGGCGAGTTCCTCGGCCAGACCGCCGTCAAGGCGAACGAGCTGATCGACTCCGCGCTGGACGGCGTGCTGTTCATCGACGAGGCGTACAGCCTCTCCAACTCCGGCTACACCAAAGGCGACGCGTACGGCGACGAGGCGCTCCAGGTACTGCTCAAGCGCGCCGAGGACAACCGGGACCGGCTGGTGGTGATCCTGGCCGGCTACCCCGAGGGGATGAACCGGCTGCTCGCCACCAACCCCGGCCTCAACTCCCGTTTCACCACCCGGGTCGACTTCCCGAGCTACCGCCCGGGCGAGCTGACCGCGATCGGCGCCGCACTGGCCGGGCGGGACGGCGACGGCTGGGACGAGGACGCCGCCGAGGAGCTGGCCAGCATCTGCACCCACGTCGTCCGCGAGGGCTGGATCGACGAACTGGGCAACGGCCGGTTCATCCGCACCCTGTACGAGAAGTCCTGCGCCTACCGGGACCTGCGGCTGTCACTGCTGCGCGAGCCGCCGGGCCGCGAGGACCTGGCCACGCTGCGGCTGCCGGACCTCGTCCAGGCGTACGGGGAGCTGATCGACGGACGGAGCTGACCGACCACCGGGGCTCGTCGACCACCGGGGCTCGTCGACAACAGCCGCGGCAGGCCGACGGCGGCGGCCGGCCGGGGCCCGTTCCTCGACGGCACCCCGGCCCGCGCGCCGGCATCACCCCCTGAGCAGCGCGGCCTCCCGCTCCGGGTCGAGCCCAACCCTGACCCGGTCGGAGCGCAGCGGGGCGGCGCCGCCGATCGTCCGCAGCCAGGCCCAGGTGTCCTCGACCGTCTCCGCGACCGGGCGGCAGCGCAGCCCGGCGGCCACCGCCCGCTCGACCGAGCCGGTGTGCAGGAAGTCGTACAGCTCGCCGGGCGCCAGCCAGATCGGCAGCTCGGTCCACGGCTCCACGCCGGCCGCCAGGATCCGCTCGGGGTCGGTCCAGCGCAGTTCGGCGTCGGAGCCGGTGACCCGCACGCAGGCCTCCAGCAGTTCGCCCGTGGTGGCGTGCCCGGACGGGCCGACCAGGTTGTACGGGCCGCCGAGGCGGGCCGCCGACGCGTCCAGGATCCAGGCCGCGAGGTCGCGGACGTCGATGTACTGCAGCGCCAGCCCGCGCGGTCCGGGGGCGAGCACCGGTCCGCCCCGGGCGATCCGGTCGAGCCACCAGGGAAGCCGGCCGATGTTCTCGTGCGGGCCGAGGATCAGCCCGGCGCGGGCCAGCAGCGCCTGTCCGCCGTACTCCGCTTCCAGGGCCAGTTCGGCCCCGCGCTTGGCCTCGGCGTAGGGCACCTCGCCGGTGAGGTCGGGCGAGGAGGCGACCACCGGCGCCGACTCGCCCGCGCCGGCCACCAGCGGGTAGTCGTACACCGACCGGCTGGAGACGTACGCGTAGTGGCCGACCCGGCCCTTCAGCGCGCGGGCGCTGTCGCGCACGGCCGCCGGGGCCCACGACCAGGTGTCCACGACCGCGTCCCACTCCCCCGTCCCGAGCGCCGCGAGCCCGTCCTCGGCCGTGCGGTCGCCCTGCAGCACCCGGACGCCCTCGGGGGCGGGCTGCGTACCGCGGTTGAGGGCCGTCACCTCCCACCCCCGGGCCAGTGCCTCCTCGGCGATGACCCGCCCGACGAACTTGGTTCCACCCAGCAGGAGAAGTCTCATGCGGGCCACTCTCCTCCGAGGGCGGCCGGCAGGGAACGGCTGCATGCTCTGGGCAGAATCGCCACGAGCGGACACGCCGTCGGCGAAATCGGGAACGCCGGGGGGGGGCGGGGGGGGGCGCCCCGGGGCCGGTGTTGCGAACCGGGGCGGCGGGGGGGCGGGGGCGGGCACTCGCCCGGACGCTCCGCGCGGTCGG